>NZ_JAFCXH010000009.1:0-218600 GCF_049898225.1 Pseudomonas sp. DSP3-2-3
TATTTCACGTAGGCCGCGATGCCGGCAATCAGCCCGCCGCCGCCCACCGGGACGAAAATCGCGTCCAGCTGGCCCGGGTGCTGGCGGAGGATTTCCATGGCCACCGTGCCTTGCCCGGCGATGGTGTCGGGATCGTCGTACGGATGGATGTAGACGAAGCCCATTTCCTCGACCAGTTTCAGCGAGTAGGCCAGCGCTTCGGGGAACGAATCGCCGTGCAGCACGACTTTGCCGCTTCGGGAACGCACGCCTTCGACCTTGATTTCCGGGGTGGTCTTGGGCATGACGATGGTTGCTTCGACGCCCAGTGTCTTGGCCGCCAGCGCCAGGCCCTGCGCATGATTGCCCGCCGACGCGGTGACCACGCCACGCGCCAGTTCTTCCGGGCTCAGCTGGGCCAGCTTGTTGTACGCGCCGCGAATCTTGAACGAGAACACCGGTTGCAAGTCTTCGCGCTTGAGCAGCACCTGATTGCCCAGCCGCTCGGACAGCTGGCGAGCGCCCTGCAGCGGGGTCTCCACGGCTACGTCGTAGACGCGGGAGGTGAGGATTTTCCGGGCGTAGTGATTGAGCAGGTCGGTCATCGCGTGCGTCCTTCACTGGTGTGGAAGGTGCGCAGAGCCTGCGAGTTGAAGAGGGCGAGCGGGGCTGGGCAAATGATCATGTCTGACTCCTGAGTGGTTGGCCCTGGAGACAGAAAAAACCCGCCTCTAGGGCGGGTTGGGTGCACGCGTCGGCTAACCCGCCATGACTGGAATGGCGGTAATAATAATCTGGCCGAAGAAATGCTTGGTTACGTTCATGGCCTGAAGACTATTTCGGTTGTGCGGGCCAAGTCAAGGCGGCGCTGGCTAAATTCCGGGCAATGCGCCGCGTATCTTTAATGACACTGACATTTTTCTTTCACCTGGGCACTTTAAGGTGGAGCTCATGGTCAGTGAATGCAGTCATTAAAGAACAGCCAAGAGGGCATGCGTTATGGACGACTATCTGGAAGAAATACTCGAATACAAAGCGTTTGAACTGGATCCACCAGAGCCAGCAGACGACGCTACCGAGCTGTAGGCGGCAAGCGGGCGTCAGGCAATGTGGCGCTGGCTGCGGCGGAATTCCCCGGGAGTCTGGCCGTTCCAGCGCTTGAACGCTCGTTGAAAGGCTTCAGCCGAAGCGAAACCCAGCAGATACGCAATCTCGCCGAACGCCAGTTCGGTATCGCGTATATACGTCATCGCCAGGTCGCGTCGCGTGTCATTGAGAATGGTGCGAAAGCGCGTGCCTTCTTCAGCCAGCTTGCGGCGCAACGTCCAGGTCGGCAGCTTCAGCCGTGCGGCCACCTCTTCCAGATCCGGTTCCCTGCCGCCATTCAATAGCGGCCCGAGCAAACGCGTGATGCGTTCACGCAGGCTGCGGGTGCGGGTCAGTTGTTCCAGCTCCTTTTCACACAACTGCAGCAAATGCCGCCAGGTGCTCGGGCAGTGCTCGGGATTGCGCAACGCCAGCACGTCTTGATCCAGCCGCAATTGATTTGAATCCGCGGCAAACGTGACCGGATTTTCACTTAGCGCTGCATAGTCCGCCGCGTATTGCGGCGCGTCGAATTCGATTTCAATGCGCTGCGCCCGAATCGACGTGCCAGCCAGCGTCGACAATTGCTGCACCCAACCGGCGAATATCGAATCCACCACGAAGCGGTTGTAGGCGTTGTACGGGCTGATGGAGTAAAAACGCAGCCAAGCGCCTTGAGCGTCTTCATGGAAACTCGAATGGCCCCGGTAATTGGAGCCGTACAGCGCTTCAAAACGGATCAACGTGCGCACCGCCTCACGCACAGTGGGCGCTTGCGCGGCAGTCACGCCCGCCAGGCCGCATTGGCTGATCCGGCTTAACCGGCCCATGCGCAACCCCAGTCCCGGCTGGCCGGTGAGCTGGATGGCTGCATGGCCCAGGCGCATGTAGCGCGGAATTGACAAGCGGGCGCCAGCTTCGCCCAGACGTGCGGCGTCCAGGCCGTATTGCTCCAGCAGCGGGGCGGGATCGCAACCGAAGCTGCGCACTGCATCACTCAGGCTGTGAACAAACCCGACGGACAAATCCCCCAGACGCATCGGCGATGGATTCATGGTCACAGCCAGACGTTGATCAGGCGCGCGCCGTGGCTGGTCTTGTTGTCCAGCGACGGCTCAACGATCATCTGCCCGTTGCGGCTGGCAAAACTGTGCCCCGCGCTGCCCTGATTCCAGAACTGACCACGCATGAACACGCTGACTCCAGCGCGGGCCGCGCTGCCCGGCAGCTTGCCGGTCAGCGTCAGGCGCTGCCAGGCTTCGCCTTCGCTGAGGCTGCCAGTCGGCATATTGACGGGTGCGGCGAGGTCGGCGTTTTGCTCGCCGCGCCAGGGTTTGCGCCAGCCGTCGTTGCCGGCCACGAATGCGGGCACGGCAATCAACTCCGCGCCGCTGTCATTCAAGCGGCTGTAGTTGCGCGGATACCAACTGTCGCTGCCGATCAGGATGCCCAAACGTCCGGCCGGGGTATCGATGACGTTGAGCGGTGCGTCGGCGGCGGCCTGGATATAACCGCGCTGATAAATGGCCGGATACAACTGCCGCTGCGGCTGGCCAAGGGGCGAGCCATCGCTGCCAAACGCCAGGCTGCTGTTGAACAGCGCGCCGTTGCCGACTTCCAGTTTGCCGTCAACCACACGGGGTTCCGGTAGCACGATGGAGCCGGCGACCAGGGTCACGCCAAATTCTTTGGCCAGCCCGCCGAACACCGCTTGGTAATCCTTGGCCATGCTGGCGGCTTTCATGCGCAGGTGTGCATCGTTCAGACGATTCTCGCCAGTGGCGCCCAGCATGGCGGTTGCGAATTTCAACGGATTGCTAACTGACAGCCAGGTCATGGCTTCGTCGATGGTAGTGGCTTGATACAGCTGTTTCTTTTCGCCGCTGGCAAACAGCCAGGTGCCGACATGTTCGGGCAGCACGACGATGGTCTTGCTGTTGATCAGGCCTTTCTCACGCGCCTGCTCCAGGTAGGCAGCCAGTTTGCGGTGCAGGCGGTCGATGCTTTGGTAGTCGGCGGGAAACAGTTCCGCCTGCACACCCAGCAAATTGCCGCGCTCGCCGGGCTGACCGTCGTCGACTGCCAATTGGATGCGCAGGTCAGACAGGTAATGGCCCACCGGGCGCTGCTCGGTCCAGACCCCATAACTGGTCAGGGCGATCAGCAGCAGCGAGGCAATGAAGACAGCAAAAAATGTACGCATAAGAAGGAAAAGGGCTGCCGGGTGCGGGTTTGCCGCCTAGGGTAGGGCGCGCCATCGCGCTTGCCAAGCCTCGCTGCGCGTTTGGATCAATAACTTGTCACTTTCAGTCATTGAGCGCGCTGAGTGCGGCCTTTACTGTTGCGCCATGAACAGGCCCCAAGGGCTTGAATAATTGACGGTTGCCCAAGGCATCCGCGTCCCGTGATCATGCTTGATGGAGTCTTTATGGCCGCCGCTCACTACCCGCACCTGCTTGCCCCGCTGGATCTGGGTTTCACCACGCTGCGCAACCGCACCTTGATGGGCTCCATGCACACCGGCCTGGAAGAAAAACCGGGTGGATTCGAGCGCATGGCGGCGTACTTTGCCGAGCGTGCCCGTGGCGGCGTTGGCCTGATGGTGACTGGCGGTATCGCGCCCAACGATGAAGGGGGTGTGTATTCCGGCGCGGCGAAGCTGACCAATGCCGGGGAAGCGGAACAGCATCGCATCGTCACCCAGGCCGTGCATGAAGCGGGTGGCAAGATCTGCCTGCAAATCCTGCATGCCGGGCGTTATGCCTACAGCCCCAGACAAGTCGCGCCGAGCGCAATCAAAGCGCCGATCAACCCGTTCACACCCCGGGAGCTGGACGAAGAAGGCATCGAGAAACAGATTCAGGATTTCGTGACCTGCTCGACCCTGGCCCAGAGCGCCGGGTACGACGGTGTCGAAATCATGGGTTCGGAAGGCTACTTCATCAACCAGTTCCTCGCCGCCCACACCAACCATCGCACTGATCGTTGGGGCGGCAGCTACGAAAACCGTATGCGTCTGGCCGTAGAAATCGTGCGCCGGGTGCGCGAGGCGGTCGGCCCGCAATTCATCATTATTTTCCGCCTGTCGATGCTGGATCTGGTCGAGGGCGGCAGTATTTGGGAAGAAATCGTCCAGCTGGCCAAGGCCATCGAGCAAGCTGGCGCGACTATTATCAACACCGGGATCGGCTGGCATGAAGCGCGCATCCCGACCATTGCCACCAAGGTGCCGCGTGCGGCCTTCAGCAAAGTGACGGCCAAACTGCGCGGCTCGGTGGGCATTCCGCTGATCACCACCAACCGGATCAACACTCCGGAAATCGCCGAGCAAATCCTCAGCGAAGGGGACGCCGACATGGTGTCCATGGCCCGGCCGTTTCTCGCCGATCCAGAGTTCGTCAACAAAGCCGCTGCCGGTCGCGCCGATGAAATCAACACCTGCATCGGTTGCAACCAGGCGTGTCTGGACCACACCTTCGGCGGCAAGCTGACCACCTGTCTGGTCAACCCGCGCGCCTGTCACGAAACCGAACTCAATTACGTACCAACCCGGCAGATCAAGCGCGTTGCGGTGATCGGCGCCGGTCCTGCCGGTCTTGCTGCCGCCACGGTTGCCGCCGAGCGTGGGCATAAGGTCACGCTGTTCGATTCCGCGAGCGAGATCGGCGGCCAGTTCAACATCGCCAAGCGCGTGCCGGGCAAGGAAGAATTCTTCGAAACCTTGCGTTATTTCGCTCGCAAGCTGCAGACCACCGGCGTCGAAGTGCGCCTGAATGAGCGGGTTGCCGTGACGGATCTGGTCAGCGCGGGTTATGACGACATCATCCTCGCCACCGGTATTGCCCCGCGCACGCCAGCCATTCCCGGCATCGACAACTCCAAGGTGCTGAGCTATCTGGACGTGATCCTTGCGCGCAAGCCGGTAGGACATAGCGTGGCGGTGATTGGCGCGGGCGGCATTGGCTTCGATGTGTCCGAATTCCTCGTTCATCAAGGTGTTTCAACGAGCCTGGATCGCGAGGCGTTCTGGAAGGAATGGGGCATCGACACCGCCCTGCAAGCTCGTGGCGGCGTGGCGGGCATCAAACCCGAGCCCCATGCTCCGGCGCGGCAGGTGTTTCTGTTGCAGCGCAAGGCTTCCAAGGTCGGCGACGGCCTGGGCAAGACCACCGGCTGGATTCATCGCACCGGTCTGAAAAACAAACAGGTGCAGATGCTTAATAGCGTTGAATACCTGCGTATCGACGACGCTGGCCTGCATGTCCGCATCGGCGAGGGCGAAGAGAAATTGTTGCCGGTGGATAACATCGTGATCTGCGCTGGCCAGGACCCGCTGCGGGAGTTGTACGACGGGCTGGTGGACGCAGGCCAGTCGGTGCACCTGATCGGCGGCGCGGACGTGGCGGCGGAGCTGGATGCCAAGCGGGCGATTGATCAAGGCTCGCGATTGGCGGCGGCACTTTAACCAGACATCGGACGTGGGTACCCGTACAAGCGAGGCTTGCCCGCGAAGAACGATAACGCGGTGAGCCTGGCCTGCCGAGGCGCCTGATTCGCGGGCAAGCCTCGCTCCACCAGATGCGCCTGTTAGACTGCGCCCCTTTCTTCCCGGCCATACACCGTGTCCCTCGAACCCATCAACTGGCAACCTCAAGCCCCGTTTGAACAGCTGACTCTGCCCTGGCTTGCCCAGGCCGGGGTCGAGGTGGCGGTGTTGCGTCTGGACCTGATCGACACGCAGATCAGCGGCAATAAATGGTTCAAGCTCGTCGATCACCTTGCCGCGGCTGCCCAGGCCAAGGCCCAAGGGGTGATCAGTCTGGGCGGCGCTCATTCCAATCATCTGCACGCACTGGCGGCGGCGGGCAAACGTTTCGATTTCCCCACGGTTGGGTTATTGCGCGGTCATGCGCAGGAAACTCCGACCGCGCGGGATTTGCAGGCATTCGGCATGCAGCTGCATTGGCTGGGTTATGGCGGCTATCGGGCGCGGCACGAGCCTGATTTCTGGCGGCCCTGGCTGGCGCGCTATGCAGGCTTTTATCCGATCCCGGAAGGTGGGGGAGGTTTGGCCGGTGCTTCGGGCTGTGCCGGGTTATTGAACATGGCGCGGGGCCAGCTAGATAATCTGGGTTGGGACGATTATCACGGCTGGTGGTTGGCCGCCGGGACGGGCACTACGCTGGCCGGGCTGGTACTGGCGGAAGTCGGGGCACATCCGGTGTATGGCGCGATGGCGGTGCCGGATGGGCATGGGGTGCAGGAGAATGTGGCGGCGATTTTCGGATCAAATGCGCTGACCGCTTACCACCTGCTCGACGCCAGTCGCGGCGGCTTCGGCAAAACCGATCTGCAACTGCTCGACTTCATCGCGGCCTGCGAAGACCAGAGCGGTATTCCCCTCGAACCGCTATACACCGGCAAAGCCCTGCTGATGCTGCACGATGAAATATCGGCCGGGCGTTTCGCGGCAGGCACGCGTCTGATCTTCATCCACACCGGCGGCCTGCAAGGTCGACGGGCGATGGGCCTGTAGGGCTGATTCCAGTCTCTGGCACGAATCCTGCGCCACTCGGGTCATGACGGGTCGGCCCTGAATACGTGGATGACACTTTCAGAGTGAACCCTTTCAGCCGCTGTCCCGATAATCGATAGCTTCCTGATGCAACGTCGAGGTTCAGCATGACCAGTGCAACTGCAGGGCAGGTCAGTCCCGCCACTTTGAGAAAAGTCATTGTTGCCGCCGCCATCGGCAACTTCGTCGAATGGTTCGACTTCGCGGTCTACGGCTTCCTGGCTACCACCATCGCCCAACAGTTTTTCCCCAGCGGCGATGCCAGTGCCGCCTTGCTGAAAACCTTCGCGGTGTTCGCCGTGGCTTTCGCATTTCGACCTTTGGGCGGGATTTTCTTCGGCATGCTGGGCGACCGGATCGGACGCAAACGAACCCTGGCGATGACTATTTTGATGATGGCTGGCGCCACGACCCTGATCGGTGTGTTACCGACCTATGCCGCCATTGGGGTGATGGCGCCGATTCTGTTGACGCTGATCCGCTGTGCCCAAGGTTTCTCGGCGGGCGGTGAGTACGCCGGGGCCTGTGCGTATTTGATGGAACACGCGCCCAACGACAAGCGCGCCTGGTATGGCAGCTTCATTCCGGTTTCGACCTTTTCCGCCTTCGCTGCCGCAGCCGTGGTGGCCTATGCCCTGGAAGCATCGCTGTCTGCCGAGGCGATGGGCAGCTGGGGCTGGCGCCTGCCGTTCCTGATCGCCGCGCCATTGGGGCTGGTCGGGCTTTACCTGCGTTGGAAACTGGACGAAACCCCGGCGTTTCAGGCTGTCAAAGAGGAACACGCGGTGGCCCACTCGCCACTCAAGGAAACCCTGCGCAACCACGGCGCGGCGATTTGCTGCCTTGGCGCTTTCGTTTCCCTGACGGCCTTGTCGTTCTATATGTTCACCACCTATTTCGCCACCTACCTGCAAGTGGCCGGCGGCCTGAGTCGTGCCACGGCGCTGCTGGTGTCGTTGATTGCTTTGATTTTCGCCGCCGCGATCTGTCCGCTGGCCGGGCTGTATTCGGATCGCGTCGGGCGTCGCGTCACCGTGATGAGCGCCTGCGCGTTATTGATCATCGTGGTGTATCCATCATTTCTGATGGCCAGCTCCGGCTCGTTCGCCGCGTCCATTGTCGGCGTCATGCTGCTGGCCGTAGGCGCGGTGTTGTGCGGCGTGGTCACGGCGGCGCTGCTTTCGGAAACTTTCCCGACCCGCACCCGCTACACCGCATCGGCGATCACCTACAACATGGCCTACACCATCTTTGGTGGCACCGCGCCCTTGATGGCGACCTGGTTGATCACGACGACGGGCAGCAACCTTTCGCCGGCCTTTTACCTGATCGCTGTCGCCTTGCTGGCGTTGGCGGGCGGGATGGCCTTGCGCGAGACCTCGCGGATTTCCCTGCATGATGTTCCGGCGGGGGAGAAGCCGACGGCAATGGGCGCTGCGGCCTGATTGGTCAGGGCTTGTGGGAGCGAGCTTGCTCGCGAAGACGGTGTCTCTGGCGTGCAAGGTGTCGCGCTTACCGGACTATTCGCGAGCAAGCTCGCTCCCACGGGCTGTTTAATTCTGCAACAAATTGTGGCGATAGCGCCCCAAAAAATGGCACATTGGCGGCCCCCGCGTGCCGCCGACACATTTTGCAATGAACTGTCAGGGCACATCCAAACGTTCCACGGATGAACTTCATGGCCGTCAGTACTCCCGCTTCAAACGCCGTTCCAGCCTCGCCGTCCAGCACTACCAGTCCACTGGTGATGCGCATCATCGGCGCGGTGGCGCTGGCGCATTTGATCAATGACCTGATTCAAGCCGTGCTGCCGTCGATCTACCCGATGCTCAAGGAAAACTACGGGCTGAGCTTCACCCAGGTCGGCCTGATTACCCTGACGTTCCAGATCACCGCTTCGCTGCTGCAACCCTGGGTGGGTTATTACACCGACCGCCACCCCAATCCGCTGGTCTTGCCGCTGGGTTCGATCTGCACGTTGATTGGCATCCTGATGCTGTCCATGGTCGGCAGCTTTCCGCTGATCCTCCTGGCTTCGGCGCTGATCGGCATCGGTTCCTCGACCTTTCACCCGGAAGCTTCGCGTATCGCGCGGCTGGCATCGGGCGGGCGTTTTGGCCTGGCGCAATCGACCTTTCAGGTCGGTGGCAATACCGGCTCGGCATTCGGTCCGCTGCTGGCCGCAGCAATCATCATTCCGTTCGGCCAGGGACATGTGGCGTGGTTCGGGCTGTTTGCGCTGTTTTCCTTGGGCTTGCTCTACGCCATCAGCCGTTGGTATCGCTCGCACTTGAGTCTGTTCAAGCTCAAGCAAGGCCAGGCCGCGACGCACGGATTGTCCAAAGGACGGGTAACCATGGCCTTGGCGATCCTGGCGTTTCTGGTGTTTTCCAAGTTCTTCTACATGTCGAGCATCACCAGCTACTTCACCTTCTACCTGATCGAGAAGTTTGATCTGTCGGTGGCGGCTTCGCAGTTGCAACTGTTCCTGTTTCTCGGCGCGGTGGCAGCGGGCACCTTCTTTGGTGGGCCGATTGGCGACAAGATCGGCCGCAAGGCGGTGATTTGGTTTTCGATTCTGGGCGCGGCACCTTTCACGTTGGCGCTGCCTTATGCGGACCTGTTCTGGACCAGCGTCCTGAGCGTGATCATCGGTTTCATCCTGGCTTCGGCATTCTCCGCCATCGTCGTGTATGCCCAGGAACTGGTGCCGGGCAACGTCGGCATGATCGCGGGGATTTTCTTCGGCCTGATGTTCGGCTTTGGCGGCATCGGTGCGGCCTTGCTCGGCTACCTCGCAGACAGCCACGGCATTTTGTTCGTCTACACGCTGTGTTCGTTCCTGCCGCTGCTGGGCCTGCTGGCGGTTTTCCTGCCGCGGACGAAAAAAGCAGCCTGATCGATCACGCCGGGGAAACGGGCAGGGCGAGACTCGACGCTACGTTGGTGGTGTCGCCGAGGTTGGGCCAGATGTCAGCGACGAGAAATATTCGCTCGGCTTCTTCCCATTCGCCGTCAGGATTTTCCGTCAGGCGTACCAGAAGTTGCGCTGGCGCCCGTGGGTCCAGCTCCGCCAGCCAGTCATCAAGCTGTTCGTTGCTCCACGGTTGCGCGTAATGCGCCGGTGCCAGCCAGGCGTGACGCGGCAGCAATTGCCAGCGACCTTTAGGTCGCTGGCTGACGAAATCCTCCCAATCGCGCTGATGCAGCCAACTGCCGCGCAAATGCTGGCGATGCGCTCCTTGGGGTGATTGCGCCTGACCGGGCCAGGGATACAGCAGGTAACCGCCCAGCCAAAGCTCTGCACTGAACTGGTCAATGTCCAGCGCCGCAAGGGTTTCGCGACTTTCCGGACGCGCCGAAATCGGTAATTGATGCTGACTCAGGTGGGCCAGCTTGCGATCCAGCCGGTCATGGCAGCCAGGGCCAAGCCATTGCGCCGGGTCGTTGCCATCGCCGTTTTGCGGACCCAGATAAAGTTTGATCGCCAGTTCCACGTGATGCACGCCCTCGGCATCGCGCAGTAGCATGTCCAGCTCTCCCAGCGTATGCCCGCCCAGGCGGATCGGCAGGTTGGCGGCGATCATCTCGACGCCGGGCGCATGATGCACGGCGAATTGCCACAGGCGCTCGTAATACAAACCCAGGCGTCGCGTGGCTCCCAGCGCCAACCAGTGATCGAGTTTATGGCTGTCCTGATCCAGCTGGAGCAGGAAGTCCGCCAACTGTTGCGGCTGGTGCACCCAGTCGCTGGCCGATAATGGATGGCGCTGCGGCCAAGGGACTTCGCCCAGCATCGGCGGCGCCAGGATGACCCAGGCGAGATCACGCACTTGCGAGGTGCGTAACTGGCGGGGCAGGTGGGTCAGGCCGGGAAATAGGATCATGCTCCGAGGATAGCGGAACTTGCGGGAGGGAAGCAGATGATCCTTGTGGGAGATTCTATGTTTGGGGGCAACCCACAGATGCCGAAGATGTGGTGTCTGCACCGACGCCTTCCCGGATAAATCCGGTCCCACGCAGACTGCACGAGATGACCGCATTTCACTTGTGGGAGCGAGCTTGCTCGCGAAGCGATATTCCTGAATAAGCAGGATCAACGTCTCGCCAACAAGTTGGCTCCTACAACATCGGCAATTGCCGCTACCCCGGCCTTTCACCCATAATCCCTTTCTTTAAGCCGCATCGAACCCCCGCAGGAGCCCCATGGAGCAATTTCGCAATATCGGCATCATCGGTCGCCTCGGCAGTGTGCAGGTGCTCGATACCGTTCGCCGACTCAAGAAGTTTCTGCTGGAACGGCACCTGCACGTCATTCTCGAAGACACCATTGCGGAAGTGTTGCCGGGCCATGGCCTGCAAACTTCGTCGCGCAAGATGCTTGGGGAAGTGTGCGACATGGTGATCGTCGTCGGCGGCGACGGCAGCCTGCTCGGCGCGGCGCGGGCGTTGGCCAAGCATAATGTGCCGGTGCTGGGGATCAACCGCGGCAGCCTGGGTTTCCTCACCGATATTCGTCCTGACGAGCTGGAAGTGAAGTGCGCCGAAGTGCTGGACGGCCACTATCTGGTGGAAAACCGCTTCCTGTTGCAGGCCGAAGTCCGTCGTCATGGCGAAGCCATCGGCCAGGGCGATGCGCTGAACGACGTGGTGCTGCACCCTGGCAAGTCGACGCGCATGATCGAATTCGAGCTGTATATCGACGGCCAGTTCGTCTGCAGTCAGAAAGCCGACGGCCTGATCGTCGCCACGCCAACCGGTTCGACCGCGTATGCGCTGTCGGCGGGTGGGCCGATCATGCATCCCAAGCTCGATGCCATCGTCATCGTGCCGATGTACCCGCATACCTTGTCCGGCCGGCCTATTGTGGTGGACGGCAACAGTGAGCTGAAAATCGTCGTCTCCAAAGACATGACGATTTATCCACAGGTCTCCTGTGACGGGCAGAATCATTTCACTTGCGCCCCCGGCGACACCATTACCGTGAGCAAGAAGCCGCAGAAACTGCGCCTGATTCATCCGCTGGACCATAACTATTACGAAGTGTGCCGCACCAAGCTTGGCTGGGGCAGCCGGCTTGGTGGTGGAGGCGACTGATGCTCGATCCCGCGCGTAGCTACGATCTGATCGGTGACGTGCATGGATGTGCCCATACGCTGGAGCAATTGCTCAGCGTGCTGGGCTACCGTTTTCAGGCTGGCGTCTGGCGTCACCCGGAGCGCATCGCGGTGTTCCTCGGCGACATCATCGACCGTGGCCCATTGATCCGCGAGGCCCTGCATATCGTGCGCGACATGGTCGTGGCCGGTCATGCGGTGTGCATCATGGGTAATCACGAGTTCAACGCGCTAGGCTGGGTGACACCGGCCTTGTCCGAAAGCTGCAAGTTGTTCGTGCGCGAGCATTCGCCACGGCACGCGCGCCTGATTGGCGAAACCCTGGCGCAATTCGAGCATTACCCGGACGAGTGGAACGACTTCGTCAACTGGTTCTACGAACTGCCGCTGTTTATCGACGCCGAGCGTTTTCGCGTGGTGCATGCGTGCTGGGATTCCAGCCTGATCGGACCCTTGCTGGGTTTGCATGGCAACGGCTGCATCGACAAGCATTTTGTCCAGGCGTCGGCGGTGCCCGGCAGTTTTGCCAGCGCGGTATTCGATCGCCTGTTGCGCGGCACCGACATGCGTTTGCCCCATGGCATGACGTTCACCGGTGGCGACGGCCTGACCCGGGCGTTCTTCCGCACTAAATTCTGGGAAGACGATCCGCAAACCTATGGCGACGTGGTCTTTCAACCCGATGCCTTGCCGGAAGGCGTGGCCAAGACGCCGTTGACCACCACTGAAAAAAACGCCTTGCTGCGCTATGGCAGCGACGAACCCTTGCTGTTCGTCGGCCATTACTGGCGCAGTGGCATACCCGCTCCCATTCGGCCAAACCTGGCTTGCCTGGATTACAGCGCCGTGCTTTACGGCAAGTTGGTCGCCTATCGGCTTGACCAGGAAACCCGTATCGATCCCGACAAGTTTGTCTGGGTCGATGTCAAACGTCCCGAGGCCGTGTAATGAGTCCTGTTGCTGTATTGCGTCTGCCGTTGACCACTGATTTGAGTGGCTTCGTCAGCCTGTTGAACCGCTTGCGGGTGCCCCATCGAGTCAGCGAGGAAGCGGGCGAGCAAGTGCTCTGGGTACCGGATACCCCGCAGTTGGCTGATGACGTCCGCACCCTGTATCAGCAATACCCTGAAGGCGATGAAAATTACCAGCTGCCCGCCGGCCAACAGTCCAGCAGCCTGCCGCGCTCGGGGTTTGTCCGGCAACTCAAGGACAGCCCGGTCACGACGTTGATTCTGCTGGCCTGTCTGATCGTCGCCGGTGTCACGTTGCTGGGTGACAACCTGCAGGCAGTGAGTTGGCTGACCTTCCTCGATTTCCGTATCCATGGCGATTACGCGAGTTTCAGGCCGCTCGCCGATACCCTGGCTGCCGGCCAATGGTGGCGCATCGTCACGCCGATGCTGATCCACTTCGGCATCCTGCACCTGGCCATGAACGCCATGTGGTACTGGGAATTGGGACGGCGCATCGAGTTGCGTCAAGGCAGCGGGTATCTGCTCGGTTTGACCCTGTTGTTCAGCGCCGTTTCCAACTACGTTCAATACCAGTTCGGCGGGCCTAGCCTGTTTGGCGGCTTGTCCGGCGTGCTGTATGGCTTGCTCGGTCATTGCTGGATCTTTCAAATGCTCGCGCCAAACCCCATCTATCGTTTACCGCGCGGGGTTCTGGTGATGATGCTGGTCTGGCTGGCGTTGTGCCTGTCGGGGCTGGTGAGCATGCTCGGCTTCGGCGAAATCGCCAACGGCGCGCATGTGGGCGGTCTGATCATCGGTTGTGTTACAGGTCTGTTGGGCGGTGCTCTGGCCCGCCGCAGCGTCTAAAATTTCCCGCTGGTTTTTATTGAGTGTTGTGGAGCGTTCTATGTCCTCTTTTGCTGAAATGATCGAAAACATCACCCCGGACATCTACGAGAGCCTGAAGCTGGCCGTGGAAATCGGTAAATGGTCCGACGGCCGCAAGCTGACTCAGGAGCAGCGCGAGTTGTCCTTGCAGGCGCTGATCGCCTGGGAAGTGCAGAATCTGCCGGAAGACCAGCGCATCGGCTACATGGGGGCGCAGGAATGCGGCTCGAAGTCCACGACGGTGCCTAACATCCTGTTCAAGTCGGATGCCATCCATTGATCGAGATTGGTCGCGGCGCAGTCAACAAAATGTCAGCCCGCCTTGATGAACCGCTGGTGCAATACAGCTTTCGTCTGGGTGACAACGAAATTCCGGTCAACCCGATGATTGGCAAGACCGTGCGCCTTGAGTTCCTCGGTGCGATTCATTGCAGTCATTGCGGACGCAAGACCAAGTCCAGCTACAGTCAGGGGTATTGCTACCCGTGCATGATCAAGCTGGCGCAGTGCGATATTTGCATCATGAGCCCGGAAAAATGCCATCACGAACACGGCACTTGCCGCGACCCGGCGTGGGGCGAGCAGTTCTGCATGACCGATCACGTGGTGTACCTGGCCAATTCGTCGGGGGTAAAAGTCGGCATCACACGTGCGACTCAGCTGCCGACCCGCTGGCTTGATCAGGGCGCCAGCCAGGCGTTGCCGATCCTGCGGGTTGCCACTCGCCAGCAGTCGGGCTTCGTCGAAGACCTGCTGCGCAGCCAGGTTGCCGACCGCACCAACTGGCGTGCGCTGCTCAAGGGCGACGCCGAGCCGGTGGATCTTGCGGCCATTCGCCAGCAATTGTTCGAGAGCTGCGCCGAGGGCCTGGCAGGACTGCAAGAACGATTCGGCCTGCAGGCTATCCAATTACTGCATGACGTGGAGCCCATCGAGATCCGTTACCCCGTCGAGGCGTACCCGACCAAGATTGTCAGCTTCAACCTGGACAAGAATCCGATCGCCGAAGGCACGTTGCTGGGGATCAAGGGCCAGTACCTGATTTTCGATACCGGCGTGATCAATATTCGCAAATACACGGCCTATCAACTGGCCGTGCATCAGTAAAAAGGACTCATCATGCGCACCGATCAACCGCAAATGATCTACCTGAAGGACTACCAGGCGCCCGAGTACCTCATCGACGAGACGCACCTGACCTTCGAATTGTTCGACGACCATTCCCTGGTTCACACCCAGTTGGTCATGCGTCGCAACCCGGCCCGTGGCGCGGGGCTGCCGCCGTTGGTGCTGGATGGTCAACTGCTGGAACTGCTGTCGGTCAAGCTCGACGATGTCGAACTGACCAACACCGATTACCAGCTGACCCCGGACCACCTGACCCTGCACCCGAAGGCTGAATCCTTCGTCGTCGACAGCAGCGTGCGGATTCACCCGGAAACCAACACCGCCCTGGAAGGCCTGTACAAATCCAGCGGCATGTTCTGCACCCAGTGCGAGGCCGAAGGTTTTCGCAAAATCACCTATTACCTCGACCGCCCGGACGTGATGAGCAAGTTCACCACGACCCTGAGCGCCGATAAACATGCCTTTCCGGTCCTGCTCTCCAACGGCAACCCGATTGCCAGCGGGCCGGAAGATGACGGTCGGCACTGGGCGACCTGGGAAGATCCGTTCATGAAACCGGCGTACCTGTTCGCGCTGGTGGCCGGTGATCTGTGGTGCGTGGAAGACAAGTTCACCACCATGAGCGACCGGGAAGTGACCCTGCGCATCTATGTCGAGCCGGAAAACATCGACAAGTGCCAGCACGCCATGACCAGCCTGAAAAAATCCATGCGCTGGGATGAAGAAACCTACGGTCGCGAGTACGACCTGGACATCTTCATGATCGTTGCGGTCAACGACTTCAACATGGGCGCCATGGAGAACAAGGGCCTCAATATCTTCAACTCCAGTGCCGTGCTGGCCCGCGCCGAAACCGCCACCGACGCCGCGCATCAGCGGGTCGAGGCCATCGTTGCCCACGAATACTTCCACAACTGGTCGGGCAACCGCGTGACCTGCCGCGACTGGTTCCAGCTGTCGCTCAAGGAAGGCTTCACGGTTTATCGCGATTCCGGTTTCTCGGCGGACATGAACTCGGCGACGGTCAAGCGCATCCAGGATGTGGCTTACCTGCGCACGCATCAGTTCGCCGAAGACGCCGGCCCCATGGCCCACGCCGTACGCCCGGACAGCTTCATCGAGATTTCCAACTTCTATACGCTGACCGTGTACGAAAAAGGCTCGGAAGTGGTCGGCATGATCCATACCTTGTTGGGCGCCGAAGGCTTCCGCAAGGGCAGCGACCTGTACTTCGAGCGCCACGATGGCCAGGCGGTGACAGTCGACGATTTCGTCAAGGCCATGGAAGACGCCAATGGCGTGGACCTCACTCAGTTCAAACGCTGGTACAGCCAGGCGGGCACACCGCGTCTTGCGGTGAGCGAGTCCTACGACAGCGCTGCCAAAACCTACAGCCTGACCTTCCGCCAAAGCTGCCCGACCACACCGGGCCAGCCTGGCGATGCGAAGAAACCGTTCGTGATCCCGGTTGCACTGGGCCTGCTGGACAAGCAGGGCGGCGAAGTGCCCTTGCATCTGCAAGGCGAACCCGCTGCGTCGGGTACGACGCGCGTGATTTCCGTCACCGAGGCCGAGCAGACCTTTACCTTTGTCGATATCGCCGAACAGCCGTTGCCGTCGCTGCTGCGCGGTTTCTCGGCCCCGGTGAAACTGAGCTTCCCGTACAACCGCGATCAGCTGATGTTCCTCATGCAGCATGACAGCGACGGCTTCAATCGCTGGGATGCCGGGCAGCAGCTGTCCGTGCAGGTGTTGCAGGAGTTGATTGGCCAGTATCAGCAAGGTCAGGACATGGTCCTCGATCAGCGTCTGGTTACCGCGCTGGGCACCGTTTTGGCGGACACCACGCTGGATCAGGCAATGATCGCGGAAATGCTGTCGTTGCCGGGCGAAGCCTATCTGACTGAAATCAGCGAAGTGGCTGACGTGGATGCGATCCACGCCGCTCGGGAATTCGTCCGCAAGCAACTGACGAACAGCCTGTTCGATGCATTGTGGTCGCGCTACACCAGCAACCGTGAAGTGTCGAAAGCCACGCCGTATGTGGCCGAAGCCGAACACTTTGCCCGTCGCGGCCTGCAAAACATTGCCTTGTCATACCTGATGTTGAGTGAAAAGCCGGAAGTTCTGGCCGCCACCCTTGAGCAATTCGACAGCAGCGACAACATGACCGAACGCCTCACCGCGCTGGCGGTGTTGGTCAATTCGCCGTTCACCGCCGAGAAGGACAAAGCGCTGACGGTGTTCGCGGATAACTTCAAGGACAACCCGCTGGTCATGGATCAATGGTTCAGCGTTCAGGCCGGCAGCACCTTGCCCGGCGGGCTGGATCGGGTCAAAGCGCTGGTGCAGCATCCGGCGTTCAACATCAAGAACCCGAACAAGGTCCGCGCCTTGATCGGCGCGTTCGCGGGCCAGAACCTGATCAACTTCCATGCGGCGGACGGCTCCGGCTATCGCTTCCTGGCGGATCTGGTCATCCAGCTCAACGCCTTCAACCCACAGATCGCTTCGCGCCAGTTGGCGCCGCTGACTCGCTGGCGTAAATACGACAGCGCCCGTCAGGCGTTGATGAAGGCCGAACTGGTGCGCATCCGCGATTCGGGTGATCTGTCCAGCGACGTGTACGAAGTGGTGAGTAAAAGCCTGGCCGAGTAACTTCGGAGGTTGGTAAAAAAGGGCCTGACGCGCAAGCGGACAGGCCCTTTTTTTATGTGGGAATTTTCGGAGTTGCGTTTCACGTAGGTGCTTTCCAGCAACCTTCATGGCGGTTTCATACAGACCGTTGCGGACTCGGCTGGCAGAGCTTTCCGGCGACAAAGCTCATCCTTTCGCTTCGTGCTGCGTCGACCCTGATCGTCGCGCACATCATCCCGATTGAGGTGTGGACTTTGTTGATGAATGGACGGAATACGCTGGTGCTGCTGGGGCTGGTCGCACTTGGGCAAGAAGCGGTGGCCAATGCACAGGTGACCAACGAGCAGCGCTTGCAGGTTGGCAGTGTCGAATTGAGTCTTGGTGTCGGGCTATTGAACGGGAAGGCCGAGGAAAAAGTCTACGATGACGGTGCAAAACTCAGTCAGTTGAACTGGGATATCAAGCAGGTGCCCACCTTGCATCTGGGCCTGACCTACCACGCACTGGACTGGCTCTCCCTCGACGTGCGCGGCTGGACGCGCATGAGTGGCGGCAACAGCCACATGAAGGATTACGACTGGTTGGATGACGATGCCGACTGGAGCCACTATTCGGATCATCCGGATACCCGCCTGAAGAATGCCTGGCAGGCGGAATTGGCGGCGACAGTCTGGGCGCTCAAGCGTGACGACCTTGCCATTGGGGTAATGGCCGGCTATCAGCGCAGTCAGTTTGATTGGCAGACTCGGGGCGGCAGTTACATCTACTCCTCGGATTATGGTTATCGAGACCGGACCGGCGAGTTTCCGGCCGGTGTCAAAGGCATCAGCTACCAGCAAACCTACGACACGCCGTTCCTTGGGGTTGTCGGTATCTACACCCTCCAGAACCTGACGCTCGAAGGTCGGTTCAAACATAGCCAATGGGTCAGAGCCAGGGATTTCGACACGCATCACATGCGCGATCTGACGTTTGCCGGCAATCACGGCAACACAGGCCGGATGCAATCGATGGCGCTGGGGCTGACGTACAACTTCAATCCGCAGTTCTCGGTGAAGGCGGGGGTTGATCATCAGGTCTACGCTGAGGCCAAAGGCAACTCGCTGATCGAGCATTCCCCAACTGGCTGGAGCGCACGTACTGGTAAGAACTCCAGCAGTCAGGCCAGCAGAGCCACGGTATCCACACTGGCGGTGGCTTACCGGTTCTGAATCCTTGCTGGCCCCCCTGCTCAAACAATTTGGATGAGATCCGTAGGAGATTCCCCGTCGTCCAGACGCCGCGCTGTCGCGCAGCAAACACCGGTACCCGTTGGAGGCTTGCCCGCGAACATAGAATCTCCAACGAAGATTTGCCGCATCAGCTTTACTGATACCCAACCAATCACACCGAGGGCGCTTAACAAAAGATAACGTCTTGTCGATTGTCACGGGTTTCCAAAGCTGGATAGGATAGGTCTGCTTCCAAAAAGACAAGGGCTAGAGCGCTTGCAGCGGTTTTGCAAACGCCGGTCAGTCTCGGTGGACCTAATAACAATAAAAGGGGAACGCTCCATGAGTGAGCCTGCAGATCGGCGCACCCAGTCCAGTGCGGACGCGGCCATTGGCCGTTCACTGGTATCACGCACCCGTAAACCCTTGGCGAAAACATGCTCGCTTCTCGCCGCATTGACGCTGGCGAGCTTCATCACTCCCTCCATGGCTGCAACCGACAGCGCGCAGAGCAGCGCTGGCGGGGATCCTGCGGCGCTTTATTCCATCGAATCCGCCAAATCAACTCGTGGTCTGTTGCTGGACGTAACCCACGCGGGCGCAAGGCTGGTGGTGGTGGGTGATCGCGGCCACATCCTGTATTCCGATGATCAAGGCAAGACCTGGCCCCAGGCCAAAGTGCCAACTCGGCAGTTGCTCACGGCGGTGTATTTCGTCGATGAAAAACATGGTTGGGCGGTTGGCCACGATGCGCAAATCCTCGCCAGCAGCGACGGCGGCGCGAACTGGAGCAAGCAGTTCGAAGACCTCAAGCGCGAAGCACCGCTGCTGGACGTCTGGTTCAAGGATCTCAGCACAGGCTTTGCAGTCGGCGCCTATGGTTCGTTGATGACCACGACGGATGGCGGCCAGCATTGGCAAGACGCCAGCGACCGTCTCGATAACGAAGACCAATATCACCTTAACGGGATTGCGCAGGTTGCTGACGCAGGCTTGTTCATCGTGGGTGAGGCGGGCGCCATGTTCCGTTCGGCTGACGACGGGCAGAGTTGGGAAAAGCTCGAAGGCCCTTATCAAGGCTCGCTGTTTGGCGCTATTGGCACGGGTCAGCCCGGCACGCTGCTGGTCTACGGATTGCGCGGCAACCTGTATCGCTCGACGGATTTTGGCGACAACTGGAACCCCATTGAATTGAAGGCTGCGCGTGGGCCGCTGGAATTCGGCCTGTCCAACGCAACCTTGCTCGCTGACGGCTCACTGGTGCTCGTGGGTAACGGCGGCAGTGTCATGCGCAGTACCGACGATGGCCTGACCTTTCAGGTTTATAACCGTCCGGACCGGATTTCGTTGGCGGGCGTGGCGGGTGATGCACAGGGCAATCTGATTCTGGTCGGGCAGGGCGGCGTTCGCCTGACCTCGCCGACCGGCGCCGAGTCGACCCAACAATAAGAATGATCAAGGCGGGACATCCGGCATGAGTAATCTTCACCAGACTCAGCAGCACAACAACGACAAGGCCACGCTTCTTGAACGGCTGATTTTCAACAATCGGCCGGCAGTGATCGTCATTTGCCTGCTGGTCAGCGCCTTTCTGTTCTGGCAGGCCACGCTGGTCCGCCCCTCCACCAGTTTCGAAAAGATGATCCCGCTGGAACATCCATTCATTCAGAAAATGATGGAGCACCGCAACGACCTGGCCAACCTGGGCAATACGGTGCGGATTTCTGTCGAAGCTGTGGATGGCGACATCTTCTCCAGGCAGTACATGGAAACCCTGCGCGAAATCAACGACGAGGTGTTTTATATCCCCGGCGTCGACCGTTCCGGGCTCAAGTCGTTGTGGAGCCCGAGCGTGCGCTGGACCGAAGTCACCGAGGAGGGCTTCGCCGGCGGCGAGGTGATCCCGCAGAGCTATAACGGTTCGGATGACAGCCTGGATCTTCTGCGTAACAACGTGCTCAAGTCCGGTCAGGTCGGCCGACTGGTGTCCAACGACTTCAAATCGAGCATCGTCGATGTGCCGCTGCTGGAGTCCTACCCGGATCCGCAAGACCAGGGCAAGCTGGTCAAACTGGACTATCAGCAGTTCTCCCATCAACTGGAAGAAAAGATTCGCGACAAGTACCAGGCGCAAAACCCCAACATCAAGATTCACATTGTCGGTTTCGCCAAGAAAGTCGGCGATCTGATTGATGGCCTGCTGATGGTGGTGCTGTTCTTTGGCGTGGCGTTCCTGATTACCCTGGTGCTGCTGATCTGGTTTACCCGCTGTATCCGCAGCACGATTGCGGTATTGAGCACGACGTTGATTGCCGTGGTCTGGCAGTTGGGCCTGATGCATGTGGTGGGATTCGGGCTGGACCCTTATTCGATGCTGGTGCCATTCCTGATTTTCGCTATCGGTATTTCCCATGGCGTGCAGAAGATCAACGGTATTGCCCTGCAATCCAGCGACGCCGAGAACGCCCTGACGGCGGCGCGGCGGACCTTTCGCCAATTGTTCCTGCCGGGGATGATCGCGATTCTGGCCGATGCGGTGGGTTTCATCACGCTGCTGATCATCGACATTGGCGTGATCCGCGAGCTGGCGATTGGCGCGTCGATTGGTGTTGCGGTGATCGTGTTCACCAACCTGATTCTGTTGCCCGTGGCAATTTCCTACGTTGGTATCAGCAAAAAAGCGGTCAGCCGCAGCAAGAAGGACTCAGTCTGTGAGCACCCGTTCTGGCGCTTGCTGTCGAACTTCGCCAGCGCCAAAATCGCGCCGGTGTCTGTCGCGCTGGCGTTGCTGGCCTTTGGCGGCGGGCTTTGGTACAGCCAGAACCTGAAGATCGGTGACCTTGATCAGGGAGCGCCGGAATTGCGCCCGGATTCGCGTTACAACAAGGACAACAGTTTCATCATCAACAACTACTCCACCAGTTCCGACGTGTTGGTGGTCATGGTCAAGACGCCACGCGAAGGCTGCTCAGCCTATCCGACGATGTCGGCCATTAATGAATTGACCTGGAAAATGGAGAATACGCCGGGCGTGCAATCGGCGATTTCCCTGGTGACCGTGTCCAGGCAAATGATCAAGGGCATGAACGAGGGCAACCTGAAATGGGAATCCCTGTCGCGCAACAAGGACGTGCTCAACAGCTCCATCGCCCGGGCCGACGGCTTGTACAACAACGATTGCTCGCTGGCACCGTTGCTGATTTTCCTCAACGATCACAAGGCCGAAACTCTGGATCGGGCCGTGCATGCGGTGCAGGATTTCGCCAAGGAAAATAACCGCGAAGGCCTGGAATTCCTGCTCGCAGCGGGGAACGCCGGTATCGAAGCAGCCACCAACGAAGTGATCAAACAGACCGAGATGACCATCCTCATCCTGGTCTACATCTGCGTCGCGACCATGTGCATGATCACCTTCCGCTCCTGGGCGGCGACCTTGTGTATCGTCTTGCCGTTGGTGCTGACGTCAGTGCTGGGTAACGCCTTGATGGCGTTCATGGGCATCGGGGTAAAGGTCGCGACCTTGCCGGTGATTGCTTTGGGCGTGGGGATTGGCGTCGATTACGGCATTTATGTCTACAGTCGCCTGGAAAGCTTCCTGCGCGCCGGCTTGCCGTTGCAGGAAGCCTATTACGAAACCTTGAAGTCCACCGGCAAGGCGGTGTTGTTCACCGGCCTGTGCCTGGCCATCGGCGTGTGCACCTGGATTTTCTCGGCGATCAAGTTCCAGGCGGACATGGGCCTGATGCTGACCTTCATGCTGCTGTGGAACATGTTCGGCGCGTTGTGGTTATTGCCGGCACTGGCACGGTTCCTGATCAAGCCGGAGAAGATGGCGGGCAAGGTGGGAAATTCGTTGTTTTCCCATTGAAGGAGCATTAAATACCTCATTCCTCGCTCCCACGGGATTTGTGTCACGGGCTAGCCCCCCGAACCCTGCCCCAGCACCACACTCAACGCATTTCTGGCATCGTCGAGCTGCACCAGCGTCGCATGGCGGGCGCCGAGGGCGTCGCGATTCTGGATAGCGGTGAGGATTGCCTTGTGACGCGGCAGCGCCAGCTCGTGCAGATTGGGCCGTCGATTGGAATGCTTGAGGGCTTCACGCAACGCCAGCGACAGCATGTTGCACAGGTGCGAAAGCAAGTCGTTGTGGGTGGCGTCGGCGATGCGGCTGTGAAAGTCGAGGTCTGGCTGTAGCAACGCTTCCGGCGTCGGCGCGGCTTCCATGCGTTGGTAGGCTTCGTCGATGGAGGCGATTTCTTCATCGGTTGCGTACTGGGCGGCCAGCGCGGCAACGGCCGGCTCGATCACCGCACGAACACTGGTGAGCAGGTTGAAGAACTCGTTTTGCGGGGTGCTCTGCATGACCCAATGCAGCACGTCTGGATCAAGCAAGTGCCATTCCTTACGTGCCTTAACGACAGTGCCTACGCGCGGGCGGGAATAGACCAGGCCCTTGGCGACCAGGACGCGAGTTACCTCACGCAGGACCGGCCGACTGACCGCATATTCTTCGCACAGCAAGGCTTCTGCGGGCAGCTTTTCGTCAGGCTTGAAACGCCCGGAGACGATCTGCATGCCAAGTTCCTGGACGATGCGGGCGTGCATGCTTTTACGGTCGGAAGGCTTTCGGTAATCCATGGGAACGCAAGTCGATCCTGAGCGATGAATGCGGCGCATCATAGCATTGGCGGCGAGCTTGAAGGAGATGGCGCCCGTTGGAGCGAGGCTGGCCCACGAATGGCGGCAATGCTCGGTAAGTCAAATGCACCGCGTGATCGTTCTTCGCGGGCAAGCCTCGCTCCAACAGCTGTCAACTAGTGCGAATGACGCGGCACCTCGGCCCCACGGCAACCGACCAGGAAGTCGAAATCGCAACCCTGGTCGGCCTGCAACACGTGCTCGACATACAACTCACGATAACCACCGACCAACAGTTTTGGCGGGGCTTGCCAGTCCGCGAGGCGTGCGGCCAGTTCGGCGTCGGAGATATCCAGATGCAGGCGACCCGTCGCGCAATCGAGTTCGATCCAGTCACCTTCCTGCACCACGGCCAGCGGTCCGCCCGCAGCCGCTTCCGGCGCCACGTGCAAAACCACCGTGCCGTAGGCGGTGCCGCTCATGCGTGCATCGGAAATCCGCACCATGTCAGTCACGCCTTGGGCGAGCAGCTTGGCGGGCAGGCCCATGTTGCCGACCTCGGCCATGCCTGGGTAACCCTTGGGCCCGCAGTTTTTCATGACCATCACCGAGTTGGCGTCGATGTCCAGATCGGGATCGTTGATCCGCGCCTTGTACATGTCGAAGTTCTCGAAGACCACGGCGCGGCCACGATGCTGCATTAATGATGCGGTGGCAGCGGACGGCTTGAGCACTGCGCCCAATGGTGCGAGGTTGCCGCGCAGCACGCAGATGCCGCCATCGGCGCGGATCGGGTTGTCCAGGGCGCGGATCACTTCGTCTTCGCCGTAGATCGGTGCGTTTTTGGTGTTTTCGCGGATGGATTTGCCGTTGACCGTCAACGCGTCAGGGTTGGGCAACAGCTTGGCCTCATCCATGCGGCGCAGCACGGCGGGCAAGCCGCCTGCGTAGTAAAACTCTTCCATCAGGAAACGCCCGGACGGCTGCAAGTCGACGATGGTCGGCATGCCACGGCCGATGCGTGTCCAGTCGTCCAGCTCCAGGTCCACGCCAATGCGCCCGGCAATGGCTTTGAGGTGGATCACGGCGTTGGTTGAACCGCCGATGGCCGCGTTGACGCGAATCGCGTTTTCGAACGCCTCTTTAGTAAGAATCTTCGACAGGCGCAAGTCTTCGCGGACCATCTCCACCGCGCGCATACCCGACATATGCGCCAGCACATAACGACGCGAATCCACGGCCGGGATCGCAGCGTTGTGGGGCAGGGAAGTGCCCAGTGCTTCAGCCATGCAGGCCATGGTCGATGCGGTGCCCATGGTGTTGCAGGTGCCTGCCGAGCGCGACATGTCGCCTTCCGCCGCGAGGAAATCGTCGAGGGTAATCTGCCCGCCCTTATAGGCTTCGTGCATTTGCCAGACCACGGTGCCGGAGCCGATGTCCTTGCCTTTGTGCTTGCCGTTGAGCATCGGACCGCCGGTGACGACGATGGCTGGCACGTCACAACTGGCCGCGCCCATCAGCAACGCCGGAGTGGTCTTGTCGCAACCGGTGAGCAACACCACGCCATCAATGGGATTGCCGCGAATCGCTTCTTCGACGTCCATGCTGGTCAGGTTGCGGGTGAACATCGCGGTGGGGCGCAGGTTGGATTCGCCGTTGGAGAACACCGGGAATTCCACCGGCCAGCCACCGGCCTCGATCACGCCGCGCTTGACGTGTTCGGCGATCTGCCGGAAGTGCGCGTTGCAGGGCGTCAGCTCGGACCAGGTGTTGCAGATGCCGATAATCGGCTTGCCCTGAAATTGATGATCGGCGATGCCCTGATTCTTCATCCAGCTGCGGTACATAAAGCCGTTCTTGTCGGCGGTACCAAACCATTGGGCAGAACGCAGGGTGGGTTTTTTATCGGAATCAGACATGATCGGCTCTCTTATTGTAAGACTTAATGGCGTTTATGACGGTTAAAGTAAGCGCAAATTCGCTCCATTGGAAGAGTTGTGAGCTAAATAGTAATACTATATAGTCGGTTTTCAATGAGGGAATGACCCTGGCAAAAGCTCACGCTCAAAGCCAGAGGCGGCCCCAGAGGTTCCATAACAAAAACAATTGGAGACCGCTTTCATGAGCCAGGAACTCAGGCTTATTCGTCGCATCACCCTGAAACTGATCCCCTTTCTGATCCTGCTCTACCTGATTGCTTACGTTGACCGCTCCGCCGTCGGCTTCGCCAAGCTGCACATGAGCGCGGACATCGGCATCGGTGATGCGGCTTATGGCCTGGGTGCGGGTCTGTTCTTCATCGGCTATTTCCTCCTGGAAATCCCCAGCAATCTGATGCTTGAGCGCTTTGGCGCGCGGCGCTGGTTCGCCCGGATCATGATCACCTGGGGCGCAATCACCATCGGCATGGCGTTCGTTCAGGGCGCGCACAGCTTTTATGTCATGCGTTTCCTGCTCGGTGCGGCGGAAGCCGGCTTCTTCCCTGGCGTGCTGTACTACATCACCCAGTGGTTCCCGGTTCGCCATCGCGGCAAGATCCTTGGTTTGTTCATCCTCTCCCAACCTATCGCCATGATGATCACCGGCCCCGTGTCCGGTGGTCTTTTGGGCATGGACGGCGTACTCGGCCTGCACGGCTGGCAGTGGCTGTTCATCGTGATTGGCACGCCAGCGATTCTGCTCACCTGGCCGGTCCTGCGCTGGTTGCCGGACGGTCCGAAACAAGTCAAATGGATGGACCAGGCCGAGAAGGACTGGCTCACCGGCGAACTGAAAAAAGACCTCGAAGAATACGGCCAGACCCGCCACGGCAATCCGCTGCATGCCTTGAAAGACAAGCGCGTGTTGCTGCTGGCGCTGTTCTATCTGCCAGTGACCTTGAGCATCTATGGTCTGGGCCTGTGGTTGCCGACGCTGATCAAACAGTTCGGCGGCACCGATCTGGTGACCGGCTTCGTGTCTTCAGTGCCGTACATTTTCGGCATCGTCGGCCTGTTGATCGTGCCGCGCAGTTCCGACCGTCTCAATGACCGTTACGGACATCTGGCCGTGCTTTATGTGCTGGGCGCCATCGGCCTGTTCCTCAGTGCCTGGCTGGCCATTCCGGTCGCGCAACTGGCGGCTTTGTGCCTGGTGGCCTTCTCGCTGTTTTCCTGCACCGCCGTATTCTGGACCTTGCCGGGACGTTTTTTTGCCGGTGCCAGCGCCGCCGCCGGGATTGCCTTGATCAACTCGGTGGGCAACCTGGGCGGCTACATCGGTCCGTTCGTGATCGGCGCGCTCAAGGAATACACCGGCAATCTCGCGTCCGGGCTGTATTTCCTGTCTGGCGTGATGGTCTTCGGCCTGGTGCTGACCGGCGTGGTGTATCGCCTGCTGGAGCGCAAACACGTCTTGCCCGCCACCGATTTCGCGGCGAGTGCGCGCAGCCGCCAAGCCTGATCTGTTTTGTGGGAGCGAGCTTGCTCGCGAAGGCGGTGAATGTGCTGGCGTTTTCGCGAGCAAGCTCGCTCCCACAGTCCGTACTGTATGAAAGGAGATCCCAATGAACCTCGTGCAATTTGAGTTGAGCAACGGCCAGCGTCGTGTCGGTCTGGTGGACGGCGATCTGATCCGTGAAGTGCAAGGCGCACAAAGCGTGCGCGAACTGGCGTTGTCAGCCATTGATGCGGGCATCGATCTGGCTCGGCAGGTCGACAGCCAGGGCCTCGGTGACAGCCACGATTATGCGCAACTGCTCACCGAGCAGCGCATCCTGCCGCCGCTGGATCATCCCGATCCTGCGCACTTGCTGGTCAGCGGTACCGGCCTGACGCATCTGGGCAGCGCTGCGGCGCGGGACAAGATGCACCAGCAGGCGGGCGACGAAGCGTCGATGACTGACACCATGCGCATCTTCAAATGGGGCGTGGAGGGCGGTAAACCCGAGGCAGGTCAGGCAGGTGTGCAACCTGAGTGGTTCTATAAAGGTGATGGCGGCATTGTCGTGCGTCCTGGCGCGGCTTTTCCATTGCCACCGTTTGCCGAAGATGGCGGCGAAGAGCCCGAGCTGAGCGGGCTGTACGTGATCGGCAACGACGGCAAGCCTTATCGGCTGGGTTTTGCCATCGGCAACGAATACTCCGATCACATCATGGAGCGCAGAAACTACCTGTATCTGGCGCATTCCAAGCTGCGCGCCTGCTCGTTCGGACCTGAACTGCGTGTGGGCGAACTGCCGCAGAATCTGGCCGGCACCAGTCGGGTCATTCGTGACGGCGCCGTGCTCTGGGAGAAAGAGTTCCTCAGCGGCGAGGCCAACATGTGCCACAGCCTGGAAAACCTCGAATACCACCACTTCAAATACGCCCAGTTCCTGCGTCCAGGCGATGTGCATGTGCATTTCTTCGGCACCGCGACCCTATCGTTCGCCGATGGCATTCGTACCCAGCCGGGCGACCAGTTCGAAATCAGCCAGGCCGAATTCGGTAAACCACTGGTCAACGGCATAGCCACCAGTGAAACCGCGTTTCAGCCGGGGGGAATTGGCAAGCTTTAACACGCGGCCGAGGTAGGAGCGAACTTGTTCGCGAGGCGCTATTGCTGTGTACGCAGACCCAGCGTCTCGCCAACAAGTTGGCTCCCACATGTTCTACGACACCAATAAAAATAACGAGGTGTGCACATGACCAACACTACTGTGCCCGTCGAAGGCTTCGACGAGGACGCTTTCGAGGACCGGATTTATCGCAAGGTGAACTGGCGGATCATCCCGTTGTTCATCGCCTGTTTCCTGTTCGCTTATCTGGATCGGGTCAACATCAGTTTCGCCAAGTTGCAAATGCAGAGCGATCTGGGTTTCAGCGAAACGGTTTACGGCCTCGGCGCCAGCCTGTTTTTCGTCGGTTATTTCCTGTTCGAAGTGCCCAGCAACATGCTGCTGCACAAGATCGGTGCGCGAGTGTGGATTGCGCGGATCATGGTGACCTGGGGCATTACCTCGGCCTGCATGATGTTCGTGCAGAACGAATTCTGGTTCTACACCTTGCGGTTTCTGATCGGCGTGATGGAAGCTGGCTTCGTTCCCGGAGTGCTGTATTTCTTTACCCAGTGGTATCCGGGTAATCGTCGGGCGCGGGTCAATTCCTACTTCAAGAGTTCGATCTGCCTGTGCGGTATTGTCGGCGGTCCGATTGCCGGATTGATTCTTGGCCATTTCGATGGCGTGCTGGGCATGCCCGGCTGGCGCTGGTTGTTCCTGCTTGAGGGCATTCCTTCGGTGCTGCTCGGCATCGTGGTGTTCTGGTTCGTCTGCGACCGGATCGAGGATGCGCCGTGGTTGAATGACCGGGAGAAGAAAGTCTTGTTGGCGCGGATGGCCAAGGAAGTGCAGCCGGAGATTCCGCAGACCTTCAAGGACATCTGGAAACACCCGACCACTTACGTGATGTCGGTGATTTATCTGTGCCTGGTGATGGCGCTGACCGGCCTGCTGTTCTGGATGCCGCAGTTGATCAAGACCGCTGGCGTGGCCGATACGATGAACATCGGGCTATTGACCGTGATCCCGTATCTGGGCGCCGTCGTCGGCAATCTGCTGATCGGTGCCAGCTCGGACCGGCATGGCGAGCGACGCTGGCACATGGCCGGTTGCGCTTCACTGACCGCCGCAGGTTATCTGGTCTGCGCCAGTTTCCCTGGGCAGCTGGTGCCATTGATGGTCGGCATGACCATGATCATGACCGGAATCATCGCCTGGATGCCGATCTTCTGGACCATTCCGCCGCGCTTTCTCAGCGGACTGGCGGCGGCTGCGGGCATCGCGCTGATCAACTCCATTGGTCAGCTCGGCGGGATCATTGCGCCGTTCATGGTCGGCCGGATCAAGGACCTGACCGGTGTCGCCACGCCTGCGCTGTATGTGCTGTGCGCCGTCTGCGTGCTGGCCACGGCGCTGATTATCTGGGGCATACCGAATCGCTATTACGTGCGTGAGACCATTCACGACAAGCCGATTGCATCACCGGCACAAGCCCCGGCCTGACCGAGCAGGGCATTTTGGCCTATCATTCGCCTTTTTCATGAAGGCGAATGAAATGACCGACGCTCCTGCCACCCTGCACGAATCCCTGAAGACCGCGACCATGCTGGAAATCGACGGCCTGCACGCCTGGGATTTCTTCCTCGGCGACTTCCTGACTCTGGAATGCATGGACGGTCGCGAGCGCAAGACCTGGCGTTTCAGTCTTGAGCAGATTCATGCGGCGACGTTCGACGCAGCGCTGCAAAGCTGGACGATCAACGACGGCACCAGCGATCACAGCTTGAAATGCCTGGATGCGTTCACTCCGAGCAATGACGTGGACGAGCTTGAAGAGGACGGATCCGTATAAAACCAATCCGGGGCAGGCAGTGTCATAGAGGTGATTCCCGCGTCGATGGCGCCCGATAACAATCCACAAGAGATATGCCCATGACTCGTAAACTCCTGCCGTTGCTGACGCTGGTCAGCGCAATGAGCGCTCTGCCGCTACAGGCTCAAAGCATGACCGACTACGATGTACTGATTGGTTCATATACCCAGGGTGCCAGCGAAGGTATCTACCGTTATCGTTTCGACAGCCAGACCGGCAAGCTCGACGCCAAGCCGCTGCAAGTGATCAAGAGTGAAAATCCGTCCTGGCTGACGCTGTCCAAAGATCAGCGTCATCTGTTTGCGGTTTACGAAAACGGCCCCGGCGGCAGCGATGTGGTGGGCAAGGTCAGCAGTTTTGCCATTGACCCCAAGACCCATGATATAACCCTGATCAATCAAGTGGTCAGCCGTGGCGACGAGCCGACCCATTCGAGCCTGAGCCCGGATGAGCGTTTCCTGTTTGTCTCCAACTACGCGGTGCATCCCGATCCGGGTGGCGCTCTGGCGGTGATTCCCGTCGGCAAGGACGGCAAGCTGTCTGATGTTGCGCAAGTCAGCAACAATCACGGCGCCAGCAAGGTCAACGCGGAACGCCAGGCCTCTTCCCACGTGCACTCAGCGGTTCCAACGCCGGACGGCAAGTATCTGGTGGCCAGCGATCTGGGCGCCGACAAGCTATTCGTGTTCAGCTACGACGGCCAGAAAACCCAGCCGTTACAGCCCGCCAAACATCCGACCGTAGTGCTGGCGCCGGGCAGTGGTCCTCGGCATCTGTTGTTCAGCAAGGACGGCAAGCACGCCTGGCTGACTCTGGAAATGGTTGCCCAGGTTGCGGTGTTCGATTACCACGACGGTGCGTTCAAGCAGACGCAACGGGTGGACCTGAAGAATAAAGGCGTGCAGCAGAAAGTCGGCGGGGGCGGCTTGCACACTTCGGCGGACGGCAAGTTCCTGTACGTGGCCAATCGCGGCGAGGCCAACCAGTTGCTGGTATTTGCCATCGACGGCAAAGGCCAACTCAAGGAAATTCAGCGCCGTTCCGTGGAAGGCACCGAGCCCCGGGAGTTCAGTTTTGACCCCAGCGGCCACTTCATGCTGATCGCCAACCAGAAAAGCAATCAGATCGTCACCGTCAAGGTCGATCCGAAAACCGGATTGCTCGGCGAGACCGTGCAAAAGGTCGACTTCGATTCGCCTTCGGACTTCCGTTTCCTGACGCGCAAGTAGCTGTGGATCGGCGCCAGCCCGCCAAATGCGCGGGCTGGCGTATGTATTAATCCGGCTGATATGAGCTAGTGCTACAAAACATTTCGAATGATCGGCCCTCGGGGGTAAGTTTGAGTCACGGCCAAGACGGTCAAGACTTGAAACGAAGCTTCCACAGAACATCCGAGGGTTACCGCCATGAACTTCAATATCTTCTCCATCATCGCCGCGTCCGCCATCTCTGCCACTGTTGCGCTGCCAGCCCACGCCAGTGTCGAAGTTGCCGACAAAAAAGCTCACTCTACCCAGACCTACTCTCCCAAGTATCTGCAACAAAGCGCCAAGTTCTATGCAGCACTGGATCACAAGACTCAACAATGAACTTGGTTAACAAGTGAATCCATTCCCCGTTAATGAACGGTTCAATACCGGGGAATGGATTCGCAGTCAAAGTTTTATGTTACCGCCGCTTTCGCGAGCATGTTCGCTTACCCAGGTTTTTGCGCCCACTGATCATTGCGTATCAGACCCTGCAAATTCTGCCAGTGAGCCTGCTCGCGAAAGCGTCAGATGACTTCCCCTTGGCCCGCGCCTGTAAAGGTCGCGGGGTTTTTTTTGCTTCGATGTTTGTCTGCCCATTATCAACCGACCTGATAACCGCTATGCCCAGCCATCGTTTTTAAATAGTGCGCTTTTCCACGATCCTGTCGGCCTGGAAACACATCACGGAGTTACACCCATGGCCACTGCCATTCTTAATTCAATCAAACAAGGCGCTTATATCGCCATTTCGCTTTATGTTGTCTTCATCGCCGTGGTCACTGTTACCAGCATGAATCCACAACTTACAACGCCCTCGGCGCAAACCCTGGTTGAGCGTACGGCGACTAATGCGCAAGAGCGTGCGTCGTGAGTGGCGGGAAGTTATGGGTAACGGCCGGGCTCGCGGTATTGATCAATGGCGGTTCATTGCTGGGCGTTGGCCAAGGCTCGGTGGGCGGATTAGCGCGCAGTATCGAATGCCGACACGAGATCGCCCACGCCATTGAACGGTCCAGGGCACAGAACATGGTGGCGGGGAATCGGCCGGAAAGGGTGGGCGACCTGATTTAAGCCTGTAGGAGCGAATTTATTCGCGAGGGGGGCGGGACAGGCTTCAACTATCTCGCTGACTGAACCGACGTCTTCCCGGATAAATCCGGTCCCACCAGATCGTGCCGATTTCGAAAATGTGTGAATTTATTCGTGAGGCGGCCCCAACGCCCACTCGATAGTTTTACTTAACCATCACCGCCTTGAACAACGCCGACGCGATAAACCGCTGCAACCAGCCACGCAACTTCGGGTAATCACTGTTGGCAAACCAGTCGGGATCCACAGCGCTGAATTGCCGGATAAAAGGCGCCAGGGCGATATCCGCCAACGTCAGATGACTGCCCACCAGAAAGTCCCGCTGTTGCAGCCGGTCTTCCAGTTGTTGCAGAAACCCTTCAGCCAACTGGCGGTAATGTTGCTGAGGATATTCAGGGTGGCGGACAAAATATTTATAGCGGTCCAGATGCACTTTGAACACCTGATCGTTCTCTTCGATGAGCGCCTGAATCTGCCGCCGAGCATCACCGTCATTGATCATCAACCAGTTGTCCGGATCGTTCTGCGCCAGCGCCCAATGCATGATATCCAGGCTCTGTTCCAGCACCCGGTCATCAAGGATCAGGACCGGCACCGTTCCTTTCGGTGAGCGCTCCAGCATTTGCGGCGGCTTGGCCTTGAGGCTGACTTCCTGAATGCGCACCTCGCAGCCGGCATAGCGCACGGCCATGCGCGCACGCATGGCATACGGGCAACGTCGAAACGAATACAGAACCGGAATCAACTGCTGACCTCGATAGTGCTCAAGCCATTGCCTTGACGACGAACCTGGATCTGCACCGGTATTCGTTCGTGCATTTCCTGAACGTGGGAAATAACGCCCACCTTGCGGCCTTGAGCCTGAAGCCCGTCCAGCGCATCCATGGCCAGTTGCAGGGATTCCGGATCGAGGCTGCCGAAGCCTTCATCGATGAACAGCGATTCGATTTTCAGTGTGCTGGAAGCCATCGAGGCCAGGCCCAACGCCAAGGCCAGGGAAACCAGGAAGGTTTCGCCACCGGACAACGAATGCACCGAGCGCAGTTCGTCGCCCATTTCCGTGTCCATCACCAACAGACCCAGCATGCTGCCGCCACGTTTGAGCCGATAGCGACGCACCAGTTGCTTGAGTTGTGCGTTGGCGTGATGCACCAGCAGGTCGAGGTTGTAGGCCTGGGCAATCTTGCGGAAGGTGTCGCCGGTGGCCGAGCCGATCAACGCATTGAGCCGCGCCCAGCGTTGCCATTCGTCATAGGCCTGGCTGATCCGCTGCGCCAGCGCCTGATTGGCGTCCTGGCGACGCTGGTCGTCGGCTTGCCGGGCGCGCAAGTCGGCGCACAGTTGTTCACTTGCGGCGATCAATCCGTGTAGCTCAGCCGCTGCATTTTGCAGATGTTCGGCGTCGATGCTGCCAGGTTGCTGCGCCTGATGGCTGTGCAAGCGCTGTTCGCGCTCCTGCAGCAATACCTTGAACTGCTCGACGGCTTTTTCGCTGGCTTGCAGTTGGCCGCGCAGTTCGCTGACCTGCTCATCGTCAACGCTGAGCAACTGTTGCAGACCGCTGTCATCCAGTTCGCTATGACGGCTGCGCCACTCGGCAATTCGCGCGTTCAGTTCGGCGCTTTCCTGCTGCATGCCGCGCAAGCGTTCCTGGCGCGCCTGAAGTTCGGCGGCCAGCTGAATCAACTGGCTGCTGACCTCCTGCAATGCCTGACTCGCCGCGTTTTCGGCGTGCCGCGACTGTTCCACTGCGGATTCCAGTTGTTGCTGCCATTGCTCGGCCTTGGCGTGCTCGCCAAGCAATTGCGCCAGGGCTTGCTGGCCGGCGGTCTGTTGGTCGCCAAGCACGGTGCAACGTTGTTGCAGTTCGCTCAACTGCCGGGTACGGGTTTGCTGCTGGGACTGTTCCAGTTCGATCTTCTGCTGGCGTTCCCGTTGTTCTACTTGTTCATCGCGTTGTTGTTCCAGTTGCTCGAGGCGCTGGGTGACCTGCTGGTCCAGATGCATGACCGTGGTAGCGGCATCGTGGCGCAGGCCGTCGAGCTGCTCGGCGCTTAGCAGCGGCGCGAAGGCGGTCAGCTCTTCTTCGAGACGTTCGCGGTCGCTGTTCAGCGCGCGCTGCTGTTCGGCCAGTTGTTGCGTGGCGGCCTGACTGGCTTCGTTAGCGCTCAAGAGTTGCTGTTGCAGGCGCGCAGCCTCTTTTTGCAGGGTGAGCAAGGCGTCCTGGCGCTGTTCGTCCTGAGTGATGTTTTGCGTCAATTGCGTCAGTTGCTGGTTCAACCAGGCATCGCGTTTGGCGGCGTCCTGCTCCAGCAAGCGTGTGCCCAGCGGATGCGCTTCAAACGCGGGTGCGAGTGCTTGCTGGCGGGTGGCGAGTTGTTCCTGTTGGTGCAGGAATTCCTTCTGCTGGGCAATCAGTCCGCCCACCGTGGTGCGCAACTCGGCCAGCGTTTCCTTGAGGGCATCCACCGCTTTTTGCGCGTTGTTCTCTTCGTTTTCGTCATGCTGGGTGAGGCTTTGCAGCAAAACTTGCGGCTCATGCCACGGATGCTCGTTGCTGCCGCACACCGGACACGGCTGGTCATCCTGCAACTGTAAACGCAGTTCTTCGACACTGGCGCTGCGGGCCAGGCGCTGGCGTTCCAGTAGCTGGCGGGTCACGGTGAGGGTTTGCTCGGCGACTTGCAGCTGGTTTTTGGCTTGCAGACCTTCGCGATTGAGTTGTTCGCGCTGAAGCTGGACCTGTTGCTGTTTGTCCGTCAGCTCCAGCGCGCGGCTGTCGAGTTCCTGCTGGCTGGTCCAGAGCCGCGTCAGTTCTTCGAGGGCCCGCTGCTGTTTGCGATTGTCTTGCAGCAGGCTGCCAAGGATCTGAATCTGCTCGCCCACCGCTTCGGCTTCAGCGCCCGCTTCGCGATACAGCAGATCCAATGCGCTGCGCAATTCGCCGGCTTGCTGGTTGGCAGCATTGGCGCGCTGTTCCAGGCTCGGCAGTTCGGTCTGGCCTTGTTTGAGGCGCGCGCCGATCTGCATCAGTTGTTTCAAGCGATCGCGATAAGCATTCCAGGCTTCGCCAAGAGGGGCCAGCGCCTGGCTGAGTTCCAGCTGCCCGGCAATCCGTTGCAGACGCTCGGCAACCCGGGCCTGTTGCTCAAGCAGGCTTTGCAAGGCGCTTTGCCCTTGGGCGTAGCTGTGCTCGGCCTGTTGCCTGTGCTCATCGGCCTGGCGCAAGTCGTCCGCCAATCGGGCCACATTGCTCTGGATGTCAAAGGCCTGACGCAGCAGCGGCGCGGCATCGCTGTGCTGCTGTTGCGAGTTGAGCGACGCGGCCTGCGCTTCGACGCACGTCTGTTGCAATTGGCTTTGTCGAGTATGCAGTTCGCTCTGCTGGCTGATCTGTTGCTGGATCTGGCTGGCCAACGGACTGAGTTGAGCAGTCAATTCGGTTTGCCGCAGGAACTGGTGACGCTGCGGCGCCAGTTGTTCCAGGCGGGCCAGATTTAGCCGTTCGCCGCTCTGGCTTTGCCAATGCAGTTGCGCCTGTTGCAACTGTTCGGCGGCGCTTTGCTGTTCTTGCTGAAGTTGCAGCAGGAGCTTGTGCCATTGCTGTTGCAGTTCAAGCTGGCGCAGTTCGCTTTGCTGGGTCTTGAGCGTCAGTTGGGCTGATTCGAAACGCTGATCCAGCTCGACGCGATCTTCCGCCGCCATGGGTGTGACACCAGTAGCCAAGGCCTGAAGATCGTCGTGGGCCTTTTTCGCTTCCTGGCTCTTGCTGAAGGCGCGTCGCCCCAACTGGCTGTAGATTGCGGTGTCGGTGAGTTTTTCCAGCAGCTCGCTGCGTTCCCGGTCGTCGGCCTTGAGAAAGGCGCTGAACTCGCTCTGGGCCAGCATGACCGCCCGGGTGAACTGCTCGAAGTTGAGACCGAGGCGAGCTTCGAGCAGGGTTTTGTATTCGGTCTTGTTCTGGCTGCTGAGGATTTGCTCGCTGTCCAGATCGGTGAGCGTCTGGCGACTGGCCTGGAGTTTCTTGCTGGCGTTATCCCGCGCGCGATTGGTTTCCCAACGGGCGCGATAACGACGGTTGTCGATGCCGACGAAATCCACTTCGGCAAAGCCGCTGCCGGTTCCGCGTCGCAACAGGGTGCGCGGATCGTTGGTGCTGATGTCGCCGTCGATTTCCGGCACTTTCGATTGGCCAATGTTGCTCAGGCGCGGAATGGCGCCAAACAACGCCAGGCACAAGGCATCAAGCAAGGTGCTTTTGCCCGCGCCGGTGGGGCCGGTAATAGCGAACAGCCCGGCGCTGGCCAGGGGTTCGGCGGTGAAATCCAGTTCAAAAGGGCCAGCCAGGGAGGCAAGATTCTTCAGGCGGATGGCGAGAATTTTCATGGTTGTTCGCTCTCCAGCTGGACTTCCTGCAACAGCGTGGCGAAATCGGTCAGGGTTTGCTCATCGACCTCGCTGCCGTAATTTTCCTGCCAGGCTCGGCTGAACAGTTCCAGCGGGTTGAGCTGATCGAGTTCGATCAGGCCTTCACCGTCATCGCTGCCGTCGCCACGGCCGTTGCCGGCATATTCGGCGGCAATGCGCACCAGACGCACGGCCTTGCCTTGCAGGGCGCCTTCGATCTGGTTGCGCAAATCCGGTTGCGGCTCATCCAGGCGTACGCGGACTTCCAGCCACGGCTGGCGTTCGATATCAGCCAGCAGATCGATGTCCGGCAAATCCTTGAGTTGCACCAGCAATTCGGCGAACGGAGCAGGGCCGATCCGTTGCAGATTGACTGCGCGAGGAATCAGCAGGGTTTCGACGCTGCGCAGCTGGTCGCCTTCGCAGGTGATTTCCAGGATCTGGTGTGCGTAGCCGATTTCCGAAAATGACAGCGGAATGGGCGATCCGCTGTAGCGAATACGTTCTTCGCCATTGACCCGTTGCGGTTTGTGCAAGTGGCCGAGGGCGACATAGGTGATGCTCGGGCCGAACAGACTGGCGGGCAGGGCTTCGGCGTTGCCGATGATCAGGCTGCGCTCGGAGTCTTCCGAGACTGAGCCACCGGCCATGTGCGCATGACTGATGGCAATCAGGGCCTGGCCCGGCTGGCGCTTGAGATTGGCGGCTTCGATCAGCAGTTCATGGACCCGGCCGATGCCGCGTAAATAGTTGTCGCCCAGAGTCGCGCCGGTGACTTCAGCCGGACGCAGAAAGGGCAGGGCGAGGCACCAGACGCCGATCTCGCCGTTGGCATCGGGCAGCGGCAACAGCAGGCGTTCGACATCCAGCGTGCCGTCATCGAGCCACAACACCCGGCCAAGCGCGTGAGTGCGCAGACGGCGCATGAGCGGCGCGGGCAATTCGATGCGCGAACCCGAATCATGGTTGCCAGCGATCATCACGATGGTCAGCTTCGGCTGCTGCTCGTGAGCATTGACGATGAAGTCGTAGAGTCGCTCCTGGGCTTTGATCGGCGGATTGACCGTGTCAAAAATGTCCCCGGCAATCAGCAGCACATCAGGCTGACGCTCGGCCAGACGGGCCAGCAGCCAGGTCAGGAAGCTGGCGTGTTCAAAGTCCCGCTCCTGGCCATGAAGGTTCTGGCCAAGGTGCCAGTCGGAGGTGTGGAACAGTCGCATGTGTTTTTCTCAATTCAAAATTGTGTGTCGTGAGGCTTGGCGATGCGCAAATATTCGTTGGCGAGGCTTGCCCGCGAAGAACTGTAGCGCGGTGGGCCTGGTCTACCGAGGCGCTTGATTCGCGGGCAAGCCTCCAACGGATCTGCACGTACAGCCGATGCATATGCGTCTACTGGAATGCCGTCTTCCCGGCTAAAGCCGGTCCCACAGTGGAACCGGCTTTAGCCGGGAAGACGTCGGTTCAGACAATACGTCTGGCGCCTGGCGGTTGCCCTCGGACATAGAATCTCCAACAGCGTTCAATTCCGCAAAACCTTCTACTTGGGATACAACGGCGGCAGACTCTGGTCCGTCGCTGCATCCGGAACATGTTCCGAGGCAGGCAGCGTGCGGATCGCGCGCCACAGGTCTTCGCCCAGCCACAGTTGGCCGGTCTCACTGTACAGCGCGCCGTTCAGACCATCGAGGGCGTCGGACAGCGGGACAAAACGTGCCGCCATGTCAGCCAGGGTTTCCGGTTGCTGACGCGCCCAGGCGTCCAGCGCCTGACGGGTCGCATGTGGGTCGTTGGCCAGGCTGGCGCGTTTGAGATCATCCAGCACTGTGCGCGGACTCGGCCCGGCCTGGGCGACCCGCGCCACCGCCGGTTGCCAGCGCGCCCGCCACCAGAGAATTACCCCGATCAGCGTGGTAAAGGCAAAAAACAATGTACTCATCTGCCATGGCCAGACCGGCGGGCCGATCACTGTGACGCCGCCCAAATCATTATTTACCGGCGTGTCCACTTCCAGGCTTGGGTTGCTGCTGATCTGTAAGGTGCGGGCGGCCAGTGAGGTATGTTCCAGGTGATCTTCGCGGGTGTTCCACCAGACAATATCGACGGCGGGCAGTTCGATGGCGCCGACCCGGTTCGGCACCAGTGCTTCGCGTTCCTCACGCGTGCCGATGATGCCGCGCTCGCTGGCCAGATTGGCCAGCTGCGGCTGGTCGGGATAGCGCCGCAGGCTGCTGAGGTCGGTGGCCGGCAATGGCGGCAGTTGAGCGCTGGATAGGCCCTCGACCTTGAGCGTCAGGATCCGCGTCAAGGATTCACCCACCTGGCTGTGTCCCGGTTCCGGGCTCCAGCTTTCGCTCAGATTGACACTGCGGGCCGGCAGCCAGGGCGCATCGGCCGGATAGTCGGCAGGCTTGGCCTTCACCGTCAGCGGCAGCGGTGCCGAATTGACCCGCATCACCTTGCCCGGCTGCGGGCCGAACGGATTGACCGGATCGTTGCTTTGGGTGTTTTCCGAGGCGGGCTGGACCAGGGTAGCGTTGAATACTTGCGGCGGAATCACCAGGGTGCCGCTGTGCTGTGGATAAATCGCATAACGCATCTCGATCACGCCATGCCGGATGCCGTTGATGAGTTTCTCGTAGGTCTTGGATTCGCCGAGTTTTTCGATGCGCGCATCCGGCACTTCAAGGGGCGTGAGGTTGCTGTCGTCGAACAGCGCAACCGAGTGATAGATGCGCAGGTTCAGCACCGCCTGCGCCTGCACGTAAACGCTGTCCTGATCGAGGCTGGCGTCGAAGAATACCGGCGCCAGTTTGCCGGACTGATCCTGTTCGTTGCTCTGGATCACCTGCAGGGTGATCGGCTCGCTCTTCAGCTCCCCCAGCTCCAGCGCCGGAATGATCACCGATCCGGTTTGCCTGGGCAGCAAGGTGATGATCCAGCGCGTGGTCGCCTGATTGCCGCCGTCCAGCGTATTGAGGCGATTGACCTGGCGCGTACCGCGCACGTCGAAGTCGCGCTCCAGAGAGCTGAGGTCAGGTTTGCCGAATTGGGTGACGTCGCTGGTTTCCAGGGTCAGTTCGACGGTTTCCCCGGAATTGAGCCGTGCGCGATCCACGCTCGCGGTCAATTCCGCCGCCTGGTTGGGCAGTGCGACCAGACAGAGCAGCAGGCTGATCAATAAGGTGTACACGCGACTCATCGGGTTTTTTCCTGACGCTGTTGCTGTTGGTACCAGAATTTGCGGCGCAGCAATTCCCCTGGATCATCCGGAATCTGGCGCAGCCATTGCTCCAGCGCTTGCCGACGTTCGCCATCCATCGGGCGGTCCGCAGGGCGGATCGGCGGTTGAGTGGTTTCGTTATCGTCCAGAGGCGAGCCGGGCGCCGGATTGCCGCCATTACGCGGCGGGGGAGCAGTACCGGGACTGTTTTCCTCACCGGGCTCGGTGGGCTCCTTGTCCTTGTCTTGAGACTGTTGCTCGGTCGCCGTCTGGCTTTGGGCGTTGTCGCCGTCGTCGTCACCGTCGCTGGGCTTGGTCTCGGCGGGTTCCGCTGCTTTGGGTTGCTTGCTCTGCTCAAGGATCTGTTCGACCAGCGCCTTGTTCTTCACTGCTGCTTGCAGCTCCGGCTGCCGCTCCAGCGCTTGTTCGTAGGCGTCCAGCGCTGCCTCCAGTTCGCCGCTGCGCGCCAGCGCGTTGCCGCGATTGTAGTGGTCAGCCGCACTATTACCTTCAGCGAAGCGCTGGGCGGCACTGGCATAGTCACCTGCTTCGTAAAGCGCAATGCCTTTCCATTGCGGGTTTTCGAACTGCCTGGCAGCTTCGGCAGGACGATGCTGCTCCAGCAACCGCTGGCCCTGCTGATCGGGACGTAACCACAAGTCCTGAAAGTCGAACGCATAGCTGTTCTGCGGCAGCAGCATCAGCAGCGGCAGGCACAGCAACCAGCCGCGCCGACCCGCGCAGGCAGCCAGCAAGAGCAGCGGCAGCAGAAACCAGTGTCCCTGGTCGGCCCAGCTGTCCAGCTGGATCAGTTGCCCGTCGCTGCGCAGGGCTTTTGGCCCATCGAGCAAGCCAAGCTCGCGCAGGTCGTTGTCATCCATGCGCACTTGCCGGTATTGGCCGCCGAGCTGGCCAGCGAAGTCCGTCAGGCTGGCGCTGTCCAGACGCGGCAGCAAAATTGCTCCCTGACGGTCCTTGAGCAACCCGCCTTTTTCCTGAAGTACCGGCGCACCTTCGGCTGTACCGACACCCAGGATCAACAGCGGCGGACTCTGGCCTACCAATGCCTGACGAATCCCCTGGCGCTCCTGTTCGCTCAACGACGAACCGATCAGCAGGATTCGCCCACGGCCCAGCGCTGCTTGCTTGAGCAAGCCCAATGCCTGATGCATGGCGAGGTCTGCGCGGTGCCCGGCCTGCGGCATGATCGACGGTTTGACCGCATCCAGAAGGTTGCGGATGGTGGCCAGATCGTCCGACAGGGGCACCAGCGTGTGGGCGCTGCCCGCGTAGACAATGATGGCGGTTTGCGAATCGCTGCGCGCCTGCAACAGATCCTGCAGTTTGCGTTTGGCCTGCTCCAGCCGGGTTGGCGGGCTGTCAGTGGCGAGCATTTCCGGAGTGACCTCCAGTAATATCACCAGTGGGTCTACCGGTTTCTGGCTGAATTGTTCCACGCGCTGCCAGCCAGGGCCGAGCAAGGCGAGCAAAGCCAGCATCCACGCCACCCCGAGGAAAATCCACGGGGTTTTATTGTCGCGACCCTTGCCACCATTGAGCAGCACCGAATGGAACGCCACCGGCAAGATCATCTGCCAGCGCCCGGCGCGTTTCTGACGATGCCAGAGCCGCCAGAACAGCCAGATCAGCAGCGGCAATAACAGCAGCCACCAGGGACGAAACCAGTGCGGCCAGAGGCTGATCATGTGCGCCTCCCCAGGCGCTTGATTCGCTCGCGCCATTGGCGGTCGTCGCGCATGAAGCGTTGCCGGTTGAGCAGGCGTTGCAGCGGATTGTTCGGCCAACGCTCATGTATGACCAGGATCAGGCTCAGCAACATGGCGCCAGCCAGCGGCCACTGATAAAGCGCCAGCGCCGGGCGCGCCTGGGTCGGTTGTTGCGCGACCGGTTCCAGCGCGTCGAGACTTTTGCGGATCCTCTCCAGCTGATCACCGTCGCGGGCCCGGAAATACTGGCCGCCGCTGATTTCGGCGATTTGCTTGAGGGTCGGTTCGTCCAGATCCAGGCTTGGATTGAGCCCGAGCATGCCCAGCGAACCGGCTTTTTCCGGGTCGGCGCCAATACCAATCGGGTAAATTTTCACGCCTTCTTCGGCGGCCAGTCGGGCGGCAGTCACCGGATCGATCTGGCCGCCGTTGTTGGCGCCATCGGTAACCAGCACCAGAATCCGGCTTTGTGCCGGACGCAGCCGCAAGCGCTTGAGGGCCAGGCCAATGGCATCGCCAATGGCCGTGTTTTTACCTGCAATGCCGATTCGCGCTTCATCCAGCCAGACACGCACGGTGTGCCTATCAAAGGTCAGCGGCGCCTGGACGAACGCCTGGCTGCCGAACAGGATCAGCCCGACCCGATCGCCCTGGCGGCCTTCAAGAAAATCCCCCAACAGATGCTGGACCAGTACCAGTCGGCTGACTTCGTCTGCTTTCCATTGCATGTCGGGGTAGTCCATGGAACCGGACACATCTACCGCCACCAGCAAATCCCGACCGCTGGACGCGACCGGCAGCGGTTCACCCAGCCATTGTGGGCGTGCGGCGGCGATCAACAGCAGCAGCCACAACAGAATGAACGGCAACTGCTGGCGCCATGCTGGCAGGTTGGCCTTGGCGCGACGGCCCACCAGACCTTCCAGATCAGTGAGGAAACTGACTTTCAGTGCCGCCTCGCCGCTGTCGGCCGCAGGCAGCAGTATGCGCATCACCCAGGGCAGGGGCAGCAGGGCGAAGACCCACGGCCAGGCGAACTCAAACATGTTTGCGAATCCAGGTTTCAACCGCCTGGGTCAGGCCGGAAATGGCCTTGTCGTCCAGTTTGCATTCCGGTTTGTACGCGCCTTCGACCAGCACCATCCAGCGTGTCAGGCCGGCAGCCGGGCAACGGTTATCCAGGAAAGCCAGCCATTTGCGGCCGTTCAACGTGTGGCTCTGGCTGTAGGGATAGTGATTGCGGCAAAGACGTTTGAGTAGGCCGTTGATTTGCTGCAACCAGGCTCCGGCCGGAGCGCCGTCGTACGGTTTGGGCATCTGTGCCAATTCCACCAGCGCGGCAATCCGCACCGGGTCCAGTGGTTGCTCTGCGCGGCGGATACCGGCTTTGACCGGAATCACATGCCGCACGCGCCACAGTCCCCAGCCCGCAATCGGGATCAACAACAGCAGCAGCCACCAACCTGGCGCAGGGGGCCAGAAGCCGATGGCTTGTGGCGCTATCAGCGGCTGAAGGTGATCCAGCGGGTTCATTTGTGTTTTACCGGACGCTGGGCGTTCAGGTATTCGCGCAGTTGTTCCACCATCTCCCGTTGCGTGCTCAAAGGCATCAGCAACACCCGGAGTTTCTGCGCGAGCAATTCCCAGCGCGCGGCACGTTCTTCGCCTTGCGCTCGGTAGGTCTGACGCAGTTGCGGATCGAGAGTATCCAGCTCCAGTTGCGCGCCGCGTTCGGCGAAACGCAGCAGGCCCGCTGCGGGCAGTGCGTGATCCAGTGGGTCGGACAAAGGCAGCAGCAGCAGATCACAATGCCGTGACAACAGGCTCAGCTGTTGTTCGGCGGCGTCCGAGAGTGCGCGTTCATCGCACAGCACGACGACCAGACTGCCCGGACGTAATACCTCCCGCGCGCGACGCAAGGCGATACCGAACGCGTCCCGGTCGGCGGCGATTTCGGTGTGCAGCGATTGATTGATCCGCACCAGACGGTTGAGCAGCTGCAACAGACTTTGCTTGCTGCGCCGTGGTTTGATTTCGTAATGCTCGTTGTCACCGAACACCAACCCGCCAACCCGATCATTGTGGATCAGCGCCGCCCAGCCAATCAGCGCCGCAGCCTGGGCTGCCAGCACCGATTTAAACATCAGGCCGGAACCGAAGAACAAGCGGCGACTTTGCTCGACCAGGATAAAAATCGGCCGCTCGCGTTCCTCATGGAACAGCTTGGTGTGCGGTTCCTGGGTGCGGGCCGTGACGCGCCAGTCGATGCTGCGCACGTCATCGCCGGCCTGATAAACCCGGACCTGATCGAAATCGACGCCACGGCCGCGCAGCTTGGAGTGATGCAGGCCGATCAGCGGGCTGCGCCGACTCGGCGTGGAGAACAGTTGCACTTCGCGAACGCGATGGCGCATTTCGATCAGTTCGGCGAGGCTGACGCGAATGCCTGGCTGCGGGATCAGATAGGGTTGCATGGCGTCACGCGACTGCCACGACATCAAGGATGCGCTGGATGACCCGGTCCTGATCGATGCCGGCCGCTTCTGCTTCGAAGGACAGGATGATCCGGTGACGCAGGACATCGAACAGCACCGCCTGAATATCTTCCGGGCTGACGAAGTCGCGTCCGGCCAGCCACGCGTGGGCCCGTGAGCAGCGATCCAGGGCAATGGAGCCGCGCGGGCTGGCGCCATAGGATATCCACTCGGCCATTTCCGGATCGAACTTGCCCGGCGTGCGCGTGGCCATGACCAGTTGCACCAGATATTCCTCTACCGCATCGGCCATGTAGAGGTTGAGGATTTCCTTGCGGGCAGCAAAAATCGCCTGCTGGCTGACCCGGCGCTCGGGTTTGGTTTCACCATTGAGCGCTTCGCCACGGGCCTGCTGCAGAATCTTGCGTTCGACAGCAGCGTCCGGGAAGCCGATCTTGACGTGCATCAGGAACCGGTCGAGCTGTGCTTCCGGCAGCGGGTAAGTGCCTTCCTGTTCAATCGGGTTCTGGGTCGCCATCACCAGGAACAGCGGGGACAGCTCGTAAGTGCTGCGACCGACGCTGACTTGTCGCTCGGCCATGGCTTCGAGCAGGGCCGACTGAACCTTGGCCGGTGCTCGGTTGATTTCGTCAGCCAGCACCAGATTGTGGAAGATCGGCCCCTGTTGGAAGACGAAGCTGCCCGTTTCCGGACGATAGATCTCGGTCCCGGTGATGTCGGCAGGCAGCAGGTCAGGGGTGAACTGGATGCGATGGAATTGCGCTTCGATGCCTTCAGCCAGTTCCTTGATCGCTTTGGTCTTGGCCAGACCGGGCGCACCTTCGACCAGCATGTGGCCGTCGGCGAGCAGGGCGATCAACAAGCGTTCGATCAGTTTTTCCTGGCCGAGAATCTGCGTAGAAAGAAATGTTCGCAGCGCAATCAGCGCTTCACGATGTTCCATCGATGACTGTTCCTGGCAGGTAATCAGCGGCGTCAGGTGACACCGAAGCTGGGGGCGTTACTTTAATCCATAGAGGGGTGTTCCGACTAACGGCTACGGGTTTTTTCTGGTATTCCGGGCAGAAGCTTACGAGTAGATCTGAATTGTCCTACAGCATGTGTTGAAAGTTTGTAGGAATTGAGGCGATAAGCAGCAATATGTTGACCTTGTTCAGGTTATCGCCTCCGGTTTACACAAATCGCGCCCGATAAAACATCGACGCGTTTTCCCACAGCACCATCTGCGCATCGCGCTCGCCAATGGCGTCCCTGATCAGGTCGATATCGCTGGTTCGAAACGGCCGAGGCGCGCGGGTGGATGGCAGATCGGTACCGAACATCAGAGCGTGGGGATTGGCGGCGAAGATTGCCTTCAGGACGATTGCAACCGGAAAGTCCACCCGGCCAAAACCGCTGGCTTTGATATGTACGCCGCCTTCCACCAGCCGGAGCAGGCTGGGCAGGCCTTCCGCGCTCAGGCCCAGATGATCGATGCTGACTTTCGGCAGTTGCAGCAGGCGGCTTTCGATCTCTGGCAGTTCGCTGGAATCCACATACAACTCGGTATGCCAGCCTACTCGCTCAAATACTCGCCTTGCCAGGAACTCCAGCTGATCCAGTTGCTCCGAGCCGCCGCGCCTGAGGTTGAAGCGCACTGCACGGACGCCAAACCCGTTGAGGGTTTCCAGTTCGGCGTTGGTGACGTTGGCGGGCACCTGGGTCACGCCAACGAAGCCGGAGCCCAGTCGGCGTAGCGCTTCAAGCAGGTATCCCTGATCAAAGCCCTGAAATGAGCCTGACACTACAGCGCCGCCAACCACCCCTAACGGAGCGGCCAACGCCTGATAGTTGGCAACGCAAAACGGCTTGGGCACATAGCCTTCATTGGCCTTGAGGGGAAAGCGCGGGTCAATGATGTGGCAATGGGCGTCGAAAATCAGCTGGGTCATGACGGCTCCGGTCCGTGTACTGAGAGCGCCCTATTTACTCACAATGACTTAAGCGATCTCGCTGACATATGTACCGACATTTTCCAGAATTATCTGCAACGTCTCTTCGACGTCGCGCAGCTCATCGGCTGAAGTGGAGTGAAGGATTTCAAATAGCTGATGGCCATCCAGTTCGTTGCCGTCGGCCGGATCGAGTTCCACCAGCAGGCGCTCGGCGCTGAAGGTCACCTTCAGGCTGGAAACGGTGTGCGTCTTGTCGTCACGAATGGTGATTTCTACCTCGTTTTCATCCGGGAAACGGGTCAGGGAAAACAGCTCGCCCTCTTCACTGTGGCAGCAGAGCAGGGCCATATCGTCATATTCGTCGTCGCATGGGTTGACGATGAGGCTGGCAGTGGTGATTTGCATGGGGGAGTTCCTGATCTGACCGGGGATTGGCCAATTTTGCCAGTGTTGGCTGATTTTTGCTGGGCAAATGCGGCATGCACTCCACACCGCCGTAACCTTTTGAAAATCTTCATTGAATCGTAAATTCATACGGCGTCTACCTTGGATAAGGCATGCGATCTGAACGTTGAATACCGGGCCCCATCGAGTTTTCCAGAAGCTGACAAGACCAGGGAGGTCTTCGATGAAACATTGCAATCCAAGAAAGAAAATCAGCAAAACCTTGGTGCTGCTGAGCATGGTCACTGCCGGTATGGCGGGACAGTTTGCTGGTGCCTCGCCCATGGTTGAGACCAACCAGAATGTAATACCCCTTTCAGACTGGAAAAACTGGAAGTTCCTGGGTGGGCTCAATATGTATGAGCCACGACAATCAGGTGACGTCGTCAAAGTCCGTTTTTTCTCACCCTCCAATGAGGAACTGTATAGCTTCTCTACCACGGTGAGCGAGGACGATAAAGGCAGTCATCGCTGGGCATTGCGCCTGCTGGCCCAGATACAAAAAGCCGACATCGGGGTGCTGCCCGGCAATCCCAATGTGAATCATGGTGGGTTGGAAAACTACGGTTGGGGCGCGGCGACGCGCTACTTCTACGCCGTCAAACCAGGCATGTATTCCCGCGCGATCAGTGAGGTCCATCATGTGGGCGGCGGGGTGACCGCCCAACCTGAAGATGATGCCGGAGCCATCATTTTTGACGCGCCGTCCATCGTTGAAAAAGGCACTAACTTCACTTTTCAGGTTGGCGGCGGTGGAGGTCCGGAGATTCGAAACGTGGCTGTGAGTGTTTTCGATGGCGGGACTGACAGGCGTGTGACCTTCAAGCAGGCAACAGTCAGTGCGACTTATGCGCCGGTTTTTGATGTGCACGCCGCGGATGAATGGGTCGGGCCACTGACCATGATTGCCACCGTGAATATCTGGGGCGAGCCCTCGAAACAACTCATGACGGTTAAGACGCTCCAGCTGAAAGACGCTGCTGAATACGACTACCTCTTTCCGGAGGCGGTGGCGGGTTATAAGGCGGGAACGACAGTGCTCCAACCGAAAAATCAACGTATTTACGAGTGTAAACCGTTCCCTTACAGCGGCTATTGCATTCAATGGAGCAGCAGCAACACCCAGTTCGAGCCAGGCGTTGGCAGCAATTGGCAGGAGGCCTGGATCTTGAGGCCATGACTTCTGCCAGGCTGGCGGCAATCTCCGTTCTCTTCCTGAGTGATCATCGGCTACCGCGCTACGAGCCGATGACCGAATATGTCGCAGCCTCGCAAGCAGTTGGCCGCCTGCTGTCGTTAAGCTGGAGCCTATATAACCGGCGGTGAAAGTGTCCTGCGCCATGGGTTGACTTTTCTGACAGCGTTTTTCGGCATTTCAATGTGACGAGTCGCACACCGCAAGCGTTAGTTCTTTAGCTTTACACTCAGCCATGCTTTGCTGTTCTGCCCCGTTACCCACGGCAGAGCATGGTCCGCGACCTAACCATCCAGCTTCCTCCTTATAAAAGCCAAAGCGGAGTACCACAGATGGCGTTCTTCACCGCAGCCAGCAAGCCCGACTTCCAGCATCAACTGCAAGCGGCACTGGCCCAGCACATCAGCGAACAGGCACTGCCACAAGTGGCGCTGTTTGCCGAGCAATTCTTCGGCATCATTTCCCTGGATGAACTGACCCAGCGTCGGTTGTCTGATCTGGTCGGTTGCACCCTGTCGGCCTGGCGCCTGCTTGAGCGCTTCGAACACGCTCAGCCGCTGGTGCGGGTCTACAACCCCGATTACGAACGGCATGGCTGGCAATCGACACATACCGCCGTCGAAGTGCTGCATCACGACCTGCCATTCCTGGTGGATTCGGTGCGTACCGAGCTGAACCGTCGCGGCTACAGCATTCACACTTTGCAGACCACGGTGTTGAGTGTGCGTCGTGGCAGCAAAGGTGAATTGCTGGAGTTGCTGCCCAAGGGCACGACCGGCGAAAACGTGCTGCAAGAATCGCTGATGTATCTGGAGATCGATCGCTGCGCCAACACCAGCGAGCTGAATGTGCTGGCCCGCGAGCTGGAGCAGGTGCTGGGTGAAGTGCGGGTTGCGGTGGAAGATTTCGAACCGATGAAAGCCAAGCTCCACGAGCTGCTGGCCGGCATCGATGAGGTGCAGTACGGCGTCGATGAAGGCGAAAAGTCCGAGATCAAGGCGTTTCTGCAGTGGCTGGTGAACAACCACTTCACGTTCCTGGGCTACGAAGAATTCCAGGTGCGCGGTGAGGCCGATGGTGGCCAGCTGATTTATGACGAATCCTCGTTCCTGGGCCTGACCAAACGCCTGCGCGCCGGGCTGACCGAAGACGATCTGCATATCGAAGGCTACGCAGTGAACTACCTGCACGAGCCGACGCTGCTGTCGTTCGCCAAGGCCGCCCATCCGAGTCGCGTGCATCGTCCTGCTTACCCTGATTACGTGTCGATCCGCCAGATCGATGCGTCCGGCAAGGTCATCAAGGAATGCCGCTTCATGGGCCTTTACACCTCCTCGGTGTATGGCGAGAGCGTTCGGGAAATCCCGTACATCCGCCGCAAGGTCGCAGAAGTTGAACGCCGTTCCGGTTTCGATGCCAAGGCGCACCTGGGCAAGGAACTGGCTCAGGTGGTCGAAGTATTGCCGCGTGATGATCTGTTCCAGACGCCGGTGGATGAATTGTTCAACACCGTGATGTCCATCGTGCAGATCCAGGAGCGCAACAAGATTCGCGTATTCCTGCGCAAGGACCCGTACGGCCGCTTCTGTTATTGCCTGGCTTACGTACCGCGTGACGTGTACTCCACCGAAGTTCGCCAGAAAATCCAGCAAGTGCTGATGGATCGCCTGAAGGCGAGCGATTGCGAGTTCTGGACGTTCTTCTCTGAATCCGTGTTGGCACGTGTGCAGCTGATCCTGCGGGTGGACCCGAAGGTCAATCTGAACATCGATCCGATTCAGCTGGAAAACGAAGTCATTCAGGCTTGCCGTTCGTGGAAAGACGATTACGCCAGTCTGGTTGTGGAAAGCTTCGGCGAAGCCCACGGCACCAACGTTCTGGCGGACTTCCCGAAAGGTTTCCCGGCCGGCTATCGCGAGCGTTTCGCCGCGCATTCGGCTGTGGTCGACATGCAGCATCTGTTGAGCCTGAACGAAGCCAATCCGTTGGTGATGAGCTTTTATCAGCCGCTGACCGGTGGCAAACAGCAGCTGCATTGCAAGCTGTACCACGCCGATACGCCACTGGCGCTGTCCGACGTGCTGCCGATCCTGGAAAACCTCGGCCTGCGTGTCCTGGGTGAGTTCCCGTATCGCCTGCATCACAGCAATGGCCGCGAGTTCTGGATTCATGATTTCGCCTTTACCTATGGCGAAGGTCTGAACCTGGACATCCAGCAGCTCAACGACACTTTGCAGGACGCTTTTGTCCACATCGTGCGTGGCGAAGCCGAGAACGATGCGTTCAACCGCCTGGTGCTCACCGCTGGTTTGCCATGGCGTGATGTGGCATTGCTGCGCGCTTATGCCCGTTATCTGAAACAGATTCGCCTGGGCTTCGACCTGGGTTATATCGCGGCGACCCTGAACAATCACACGGATATCGCCCGTGAACTGACGCGACTGTTCAAGACCCGCTTCTATCTGGCGCGCAAGCTGGCGGCCGACGATCTGGACGACAAGCAGCAACGTCTGGAACAAGCGATTCTGGCCGCTCTGGACGACGTTCAGGTGCTCAACGAAGACCGCATCCTGCGTCGTTACCTGGACCTGATCAAGGCGACCCAGCGCACCAACTTCTATCAGACCGACGCCAACGGCCAGAACAAGAGCTACTTCAGCTTCAAGTTCAACCCACGGCAGATTCCCGAACTGCCGAAGCCGGTGCCCAAGTTCGAGATTTTCGTGTATTCGCCGCGTGTCGAAGGCGTGCATCTGCGCTTCGGTAACGTTGCACGCGGCGGCCTGCGTTGGTCCGACCGTGAGGAAGACTACCGCACCGAAGTGCTGGGCCTGGTGAAAGCCCAGCAAGTGAAAAACTCGGTGATCGTGCCGGTTGGCGCCAAGGGCGGTTTCCTGCCGCGTCGTCTGCCACTGGGTGGCGGTCGCGACGAAATCCAGGCCGAGGGCATCGCCTGCTATCGCATCTTCATTTCCGGTTTGCTCGACATCACCGACAACCTCAAGGAAGGGACATTGGTGCCGCCGGTCAACGTCGTGCGTCATGACGATGATGACCCGTACCTCGTGGTTGCGGCCGACAAAGGCACGGCAACCTTCTCCGACATCGCCAACGGCATCGCCATCGACTACGGCTTCTGGTTGGGCGATGCATTCGCCTCCGGTGGCTCGGCCGGTTATGACCACAAGAAGATGGGCATCACCGCCAAAGGCGCGTGGGTTGGTGTGCAGCGCCACTTCCGTGAGCGCGATATCAACGTTCAGCAAGACAACATTAGCGTGATCGGCATCGGCGACATGGCCGGTGACGTGTTCGGCAATGGTTTGCTGATGTCGGATAAATTGCAGCTGGTTGCCGCGTTTAACCATTTGCATATCTTCATCGATCCAAACCCGGAACCGGCCAGCAGCTTTGCTGAGCGTCAGCGTCTGTTCGACTTGCCGCGTTCGGCCTGGACCGACTACGACACCAGCATCATGTCCGCTGGCGGCGGTATCTTCCCGCGTAGCCTGAAAAGCATCGCCATCAGTCCTGAGATGAAAGAGCGCTTCGACATCAAGGCTGACAAGCTGACGCCGACCGAGTTGCTCAACGCCTTGCTCAAGGCGCCGGTTGATCTGCTGTGGAACGGCGGTATCGGTACTTACGTCAAATCCAGCCTGGAAACCCATGCCGATGTGGGCGACAAGGCCAACGACGCACTGCGGGTCAACGGCAACGAGCTGCGCTGCAAGGTGGTGGGCGAGGGCGGTAACCTGGGCATGACGCAACTGGGTCGTGTCGAGTTCGGCCTCAATGGCGGCGGTTCCAACACCGACTTCATTGATAACGCCGGCGGCGTTGACTGCTCCGACCACGAAGTGAACATCAAGATCCTGCTCAACGAAGTGGTGCAGGCCGGTGACATGACCGAGAAGCAGCGCAACCAGCTGCTGGAAAGCATGACCGATGAAGTCGGCCATCTGGTGTTGGGCAACAACTACAAACAGACTCAGGCATTGTCCCTGGCGACGCGTCGCGCCTACGAGCGCATCGCCGAATACAAGCGCCTGATGAGCGATCTGGAAGCTCGTGGCAAGCTGGATCGCGCCATCGAGTTCCTGCCTGCCGAGGATCAGATCGCCGAGCGCGTTGCGGATGGCAAGGGGCTGACCCGTCCCGAGCTGTCGGTGTTGATCTCCTACAGCAAGATCGATCTCAAGGAAGCGTTGCTGGAATCTCGTGTTCCGGACGACGATTACCTGGCGCGCGACATGGAAACCGCGTTCCCGCCGTCCCTGGCGGCGAAGTTCTCGGATTCCATGCGTCAGCATCGTCTGAAGCGCGAAATCGTCAGCACCCAGATCGCCAACGATCTGGTCAACCACATGGGCATCACCTTCGTGCAGCGACTCAAAGAGTCCACCGGCATGAGTGCGGCCAACGTGGCGGGCGCTTACGTGATCGTGCGGGACATCTTCCACCTGCCGCACTGGTTCCGTCAGATCGAAGCGCTGGACTACAAGGTTCCTGCTGAAATCCAGCTGGCCCTGATGGACGAGCTGATGCGTCTGGGCCGCCGTGCCACCCGCTGGTTCCTGCGCAGCCGTCGCAATGAACTGGATGCCGGTCGCGACGTGGCGCACTTTGGTCCGCACATCGCGGCATTGGGTCTGAAACTCGACGAACTGCTGGAAGGCCCGACCCGGGAAGTCTGGCAGACTCGTTATCAGGCTTACGTCGAAGCTGGCGTACCGGAATTGTTGGCGCGGATGGTGGCTGGTACAAGCCACTTGTACACCTTGCTGCCGATCATCGAAGCCTCCGACGTCACCGGGCAGAACGCTGCCGATGTGGCCAAGGTTTACTTCGCCGTGGGCAGCGCGCTGGACGTGACCTGGTACCTGCAACAGATCAGCAACCTACCGGTGGAAAACAACTGGCAGGCGCTGGCCCGTGAAGCCTTCCGTGACGACATCGACTGGCAACAGCGGGCGATCACGGTCTCGGTCCTGCAGATGCCGGACGGCCCTGAAGATGTGGAAGAGCGTCTGACCGTGTGGCTGGAACAGCACGGTTCGATGGTCGACCGCTGGCGCGCAATGCTGGTGGATATCCGTGCGGCAAGCGGCACGGATTACGCCATGTATGCAGTCGCCAACCGTGAGCTGCTGGACCTGGCCATGAGCGGGCAAACCGTCGCGGCTTGATGGTTTGATCGAGTGGTAGTGAAAAACCCTGCATCGAGAGATGTGGGGTTTTTTATGGGTGTTGTATTGACGGTTTTTTCCGGGATGTCGACCATTGTGGGACCGGCTTTTGCCGGGAACCCTTAGCCGCCGTTACCGCAGCAACGGATATGTACTCAATCTTGTTAACCATCACTGGCCCCTTCCCGGCTAAAGCCGGTCCCACAGGTTTTGCGGCGACTTATATGAGCCCAATAAAAAACCCCGTCACCAGGACGGGGTTCTTTTAACGCTGTGTTTCGCGCTTACGCTTGAATAACCGGAATCTTGGCATTCGCTGCGACTTCGCGGAACTCAGCGATCTGATCGAAGCTCAGGTAGCGGTATACGTCCGCTGCCATGGTGTCGATCTGGTTCGCGTAGCCCATGTACTCTTCGACGGTCGGCAGGCGACCCAGGATGGAAGCAACAGACGCCAGCTCGGCCGAAGCCAGGTAGACGTTCGCGCCGTCGCCCAGACGGTTCGGGAAGTTACGGGTCGACGTCGAAACGACTGTCGAGTTCGGCTCCACACGTGCCTGGTTACCCATGCACAGCGAGCAGCCCGGCATTTCCATGCGCGCGCCAGCCTTGCCGTAGATGCCGTAGTAGCCTTCTTCGGTCAGCTGGTGAGCGTCCATCTTGGTCGGCGGCGACAGCCACAGACGTGTTGGCAGTTGCCCTTTGACCTGATCCAGCAACTTGCCCGCTGCGCGGAAGTGGCCGATGTTGGTCATGCAGGAACCGATGAACACTTCGTCGATCTTCTCGCCAGCAACGCTGGACAGCAGACGGGCGTCGTCCGGGTCATTCGGCGCGCAGAGCACAGGCTCCTTGACGTCGGCCAGGTCGATTTCGATGATTTCGGCGTATTCCGCGTCGGCATCGGCAACCATCAGTTCCGGATTGGCAACCCAGGCTTCCATCGCTTGCGCGCGACGTTCCAGAGTCCGTGCATCGCCGTAGCCTTCGCCGATCATCCAGCGCAGCAGGGTGATGTTGGACTTCAGGTATTCGCTGATGGACTCTTTCGACAGCTTGATGGTGCAACCGGCAGCGGAACGTTCGGCCGAGGCGTCGGACAGTTCAAATGCCTGCTCGATGCTCAGGTCGTCCAGACCTTCGATTTCCAGGATGCGGCCGGAGAAGGCGTTCTTCTTGCCTTTCTTCTCGACGGTCAACAGGCCAGCCTGAATCGCGAAGTAAGGAATGGCGTGAACCAGGTCGCGCAAGGTGATGCCAGGTTGCATCTTGCCTTTGAAGCGCACCAGGATCGATTCCGGCATGTCCAGCGGCATCACGCCAGTGGCAGCGGCAAACGCCACCAGACCGGAACCGGCCGGGAACGAAATGCCCATCGGGAAACGGGTGTGGGAGTCACCACCGGTACCGACGGTGTCCGGCAGCAGCATGCGGTTCAGCCAGCTGTGGATGATGCCGTCGCCCGGACGCAGGGAAACGCCGCCGCGGGTCATGATGAAGTCAGGCAGCGTGTGGTGCGTGGTGACGTCGATCGGCTTTGGATAAGCAGCGGTGTGGCAGAACGACTGCATGACCAGATCGGTAGAGAAACCCAGGCAAGCCAGGTCTTTCAGTTCGTCGCGGGTCATCGGGCCAGTAGTGTCCTGGGAACCGACGGTGGTCATCTTCGGTTCGCAGTAGGTGCCTGGACGAACGCCTTTGCCTTCTGGCAGGCCGCATGCCTTGCCGACCATTTTCTGCGCCAGGGTGTAACCCTTGTCGCTTTCAGCCGGAGGCTCAGGCAGCTTGAACAGCGTCGAAGGTGGCAGACCCAGTTCGGTACGGGCTTTTTCGGTCAGACCACGGCCGATAATCAGCGGGATACGACCGCCAGCACGGACTTCGTCCAACAGGACCGGCGTCTTCATTTCGAAGGTGGTCAGGACTTCATCGGTGCCGTGTTTGCAGACTTTGCCAGCATGCGGATACAGGTCGATCACGTCGCCCATGTTCATGTTGGTGACGTCGAATTCGATCGGCAGTGCGCCAGCATCTTCCATGGTGTTGTAGAAGATCGGAGCGATTTTGCTGCCGAAGCAGAAACCGCCAGCGCGCTTGTTCGGCACGTAAGGAACGTCATCGCCGAAGAACCACAGCACCGAGTTGGTCGCGGATTTACGCGAAGAACCGGTACCGACCACGTCGCCAACATAGGCAATCGGGAAGCCCTGAGCGCGCATTTCTTCGATCTGCTTCATCGGACCGATGGAGCCTTGAACGTCCGGCTCGATACCTTCGCGGGCCATTTTCAGCATGGCGAGGGCGTGCAGCGGGATGTCCGGACGGGACCATGCATCGGGTGCCGGGGACAGGTCGTCGGTGTTGGTTTCGCCAGTCACCTTGAAGACGCGCAGGCTGATCTTGTCGGCCAGGGTCGGACGCTTCTGGAACCATTCGCCGTCAGCCCAGGATTGCAGGACTTCCTTGGCTTGAGCGTTGCCGTTCTTGGCTTTTTCAGCGACGTCGTGGAACGCATCGAACATCAGCAGCGTGTGCTTGAGTTCTTTGGCGGCAACCGGCGCGAGGGTAGCGTCATCCAGCAGGTCGACCAGCGTGACGATGTTGTAGCCGCCCTGCATGGTGCCGAGCAGTTCGACAGCGCGCTTTTTATCAATCAATGGCGAAGTGGCTTCACCCTTGGCCAGGGCAGACAGGAAACCGGCCTTGACGTAGGCAGCTTCGTCAACGCCAGGTGGAACGCGATTGGTAATCAGGTCGACAAGGAAAGCTTCTTCGCCAGCCGGGGGATTCTTCAGCAGCTCGATCAGGCCTGCAGTTTGTTCGGCGTTAAGCGGCTGGGGCACGATACCCTGGGCGGCACGCTCTTCGATGTGTTTACGGTAGGCTTCAAGCACAGTATTACCCTCATCAGTGGTCCCAAATGGGTGTCCGGGACGCTCATCCAGGAATTACCCGATACCTGCACGACGAAACTTTTTGAGTTCCTTGGCCAGGGTAAATCGGCAATTCCTTACAGAAGCTGTTTTCAAAGTTTTACGCCTGCAGGACGGCTGATGAGTGTTGACGAAGGCGCGAAACCTGCGTCAACACCGACTGCGGGGTTAACTTGACTGTGCTCGTGACGCTTTGAAAACAGCTTCCAACGGACATTGGCGCCTTAAAAGGCTCGCTGATTCTACGGGAAAACTTTGCTAAAGGTAAGTTAAGCCCTACACCTTCGGGGGTGACCCCTGTTAGACAAAGGGCTAACATGCGGGCTTGTTTCGCCTGTTGCCGCCCTGTCCGCCATGCCCAATCAAATCATCAAAACGCCCTGCGTAGGCCTCTGTTCCACCGTTTACGGGGATCTGGTCTGTCGTGGCTGCAAGCGTTTTCATCATGAAGTGATCAACTGGAACGGCTATAACGAGGCTGAAAAACGTGCGGTGTGGCTGCGCCTTGAGCAGTTGCTGGTGCAGGTGATGACCGCCAAGCTCGAAGTATTCGACGCCGAAAAACTGCGCCTGCAACTGGTGCAGCGCAAGATTCGCTTCGTGCCCAACCAGTCCGAGTATTGCTGGGCCTATCAGCTGATCGCCCGCGGTGCGCGGGTGATCTCCAATATAGAAGCCTATGGTCTTGCGCTATTGCCGGAATTTCGCGACTGGCCGCTGCCGGATCTGCGCGACGCCATTGATCGGGAGTTTTTTCTGCTTTCCGAGGCGCACTACGAGCGCTACATCGCGCCGGGGTTTCTGAAGGATGCGTTCGGGGGGTGATTGTGGGACCGGCTTTAGCCGGGAAGGCATTTTCCCGGCTAAAGCCGGTCCCACAGATACAGACTTCTATAGCGCGCAATACGCAGTGTTTGCGGGCAAGCCTCGCTCCTATGATCGATTTTCAGCTTCAACCCTTCACCCAGACCTCTTCCAGATGCGCGACGATTTCCTCGGTCTTGAGCACCAATACGTCGCTTTCCAGTGAGTCCAGCACCACTTCGGCAGTGTTGCCGATCAGTGCGCCGGAAATTCCGCTGCGGGCCACGGTGCCGATGATGGTCACGCTGGCACCCAGCTGACGGGCGGTGAACGGGATCAGGACATCGGCAGGCCCTTCGGCGATGTGCAGATGATTGTCATCTATGTCGAATTCGGTCTGGAACGCCTGGCACTGCTCGCGATAGCGCGCTTCGATGGTTTCCTTGAGCTGGAATACCGGGTCGGCCGCCGACAGCATTGGCGACGGATGGGCGGCGATCACGTGCAGCTGGGCCTTGGCCAGGGCGGCGATGTCATAACCACGATCGATGATGTCGAAGTGCAGGGCGCGGTGCTCGCCGTCGGCGTTACCCACATCAACCGCCGCCAGCACCACGCCGTTCACCCATGATCTGTCGGTCTTGACCATCAATACCGGGCTCGGGCACTGACGCAGCAGTTTCCAGTCCTCGGGCGTCAGCAGCGCTTTCTTCAGCGGGTTGTCCGCAAAGTGCTGTTTGATCACCAGCCCGCAGCCTTCGGCCTGCTGTACCTGAATGATGGTTTTGTGCGGGCTTTCATTCCACGCTTGCTCGGCCGTGGCGGTGAAGCCTTCGTCATGCAGGCGCCGTTTGAGCTCGACCAGCAGGGCGTTATGCGGATGGTTTTTGCGGTCGCAGATCAGCAAATGCAGATGTGCCTGAGTGACGCCCGCAATCAACCGCGCTCGTTTGAGCGCCAGGCTGTCAGGATGGTCGGGTTCGATGACCACTAGGATGCTGCGAATGGCTTGCATGAGTTGGATCTCCCGGCTGCATGAGCACCGGATAACTATAGTTGTGCTGCCCGGAATCGGGCGTTGATTCAGGTCAATTTCATTTCTATCGCGGGAGTTCGGCTGCCCTCGTATAATGCCGGGCTTTGCCCACCCAGCCAGCCGTGAACTCATGTACCCGATCCCTGAAATAGAAGCCTTCCTGCTTTGCCGCACCCCCGACAGCTGGGTCCAGGCCGCTTTGCGCAATCTGGACATCCTGTTGATCGATCATGCGAACAATGAAAAGAAGGCTGCCGGGGCGGCATTTCAGTTCATGTTCCAGTACAACGACAAATTCGACCTGCTGAGCAAGATGTCCCGGCTGGCGCGGGAAGAACTGCGCCATTTCGAACAAGTCATCGCCATCATCCGCAAACGCGCGATCCCGCTGGTCAACATCAGCTCCGCCCGTTACGCCGGTTCGTTGCGCAAGCTGGTGCGCAATCACAATCCGTACCGCCTGACGGACGCGCTGATTGTCGGCGCGATTGTCGAAGCGCGCTCCTGCGAGCGTTTTGCAGCGTTGGTCCCGCATCTGGACGAGGATCTGGCCAAGTTCTATTCCAGCCTGCTGAAATCCGAGGCCCGGCATTTTCAGGATTATCTGAAGTTGGCCCATACCTACGGCGACAAGGCGGATGTGGAGGCTAAGATCCAGGAAATTCTGCTCGCCGAGCGCGAGTTGATCGAAAGCCCTGATGAAGAGTTCCGCTTTCATAGTGGTGTGCCGGCGCTGGCTTGATTTCTCCTTAGGTATCGAAAGGCGTCCTCGGACGCCTTTTTTACATCTGAATAGTAAGCAAGCTAATAAAAGCTTGGCCATTTGCTGCCTAAGCAGTAACATCGTGTAACTCTCTGCCTAGGCAGCTACTTTGGTGTATTCATGACACATTTCAGCCCTGCGGACTCTCAGTCGACCATCATGGGCATGCTCATCGGCCGCTCCAATTCGCTCAAGGATCGCATTCTAGACCAGCAATTGGTGCCTTACGGCGTAACGTCTTCGCAGTTCAAGGTGCTGATCATCGTTGCTCAGTTCAGGGCGGATACACCTGCAGAGTTGTGTCGTCACCTGTCTCTGGACAGCGGATCCATGACCCGCATGCTGGATCGACTTGAGCAAAAACAGCTGATCACGCGCACGCGTTCGGCTGCCGATCGACGTCAGGTGCAACTGGCACTGACGGCAGAGGGCAGGGCAATTACTGATCGTTTGCCGCAGATCGGCGCCGACGCGATGAATGAACTGCTGGGTGTTCTCGATGAGGAGGAAGTCGCCAGTCTGGAGCGGATCCTGACCAAGGTGCTGGTCAATGCCAACGACCACATCACCATTACCCGCTTGAGCTTCAAAGACACAGGTGCAACATGAACCGCACGATTTTGCAGGCGCGTCACAGCCTGTTGCTGATTGCCCTGAGCCTTGCTGGCTGCGCCAATTACAGCGGTCTGGTCACCGAGGGTCAAAGCCTTGATGCCAAGACCCTGCACAGCGAACGTAATCTGCGCGACATCACCCTCTCTCCCGCTGCATGGCCCAAACGTGACTGGTGGAAAAACCTCGGCGATCCGCAGCTTGACGGTTTGATCGCGGAAGCTCTGCGCGACAGCCCGGACATGCAGGTTGCCAGCGCGCGCACTCATCAGGCGATGGCGACTGCTTATGCTGCCGATGCCGCTCGTATGCCGACCGTTGATGCCGACGCCAGCGTCAGCCGTTCGCGCCTGGCCAGGGATCAGGATCCGAGCGGTGTGGGCGGGCGTTACAGCACCCTGCGCAGCATGGCGGTCAATTTCAATTACAACTTCGACCTGTGGGGCGGCCAGCGTGCCGCCTGGGAAGCGGCGCTGGGCCAGGCCCGGGCTGCCGAAGTCGATCAACAGGCGGCGCAATTGACGTTGGCTGCCGATGTGGCGCGGGCCTACAGCGATCTCGGTCAGGCTTATGTGGTTCATGATCTGGCGACTGAAGATCTCAAGCGCACCCGGCAATTGCTCGATCTGGGCAGCCGTCGCCTGCAATCCGGGATCGACAGCCAGTATCAATATCAGCAGACCGAGAGCCTGGAGGCGAACTCCCAGGAACAGCTGATCGACGCCGACAAGCGTCTGCGCAGCGCGAAAATCGCCCTGGCGGTGTTGCTCGGCAAAGGCCCGGACCGTGGCGAGGATATTTCCCGGCCCAACGTACTCAAGCCTGCTGTCGTGGCGTTGCCATCGTCTTTGCCGGCCGAACTGTTGGGGCGCCGTCCGGACATCGTCGCCGCGCGTTGGCGGGTCGAGGCGGCGAGCAAGAACATCGTGGCCGGCAAGACCAACTTCTATCCGAACCTCAACCTGAGCGCCGCTGCGGGCACCGAGTCGTTGCTGGGCGATGCGTTGTTCGGCTCGGCCAGTCGCTTCTTTAATATCGCGCCGACCATTTCCCTGCCGCTGTTCGATGGCGGCCGACTGCGTGCCGACCTGGATGCGCGGGATGCCGATTACGACCTGGCCGTGGCGCAATACAATAAAAGCCTGATTCGGGCCTTGGGCGACGTCAGTGACAACATTGGTCAGCTGCGCGCCATGGACGGCCAGATCCAGGCGCGGCAGCACGCCACCGATGTCATTCAGCAGTCGTTCGACACCGTGACCCAGCGTTACGGCTCGGGCATCGGCAATTACCTGGATGTGCTGACCATCGAACAGCAACTGCTGCAATCCCAACGCCAACTGGCTGATCTCAACGCCGAACGAATCGATTTGTCGATCCAGTTGATGCAGGCCCTGGGCGGCGGTTTCGAGGGGCAAGTCCCTTCGGTATCAACCAGACCGGCCACTTCCTCAACTGCTTCGCTGACTAACTCAAGGTAATCGTCATGGCCACTGCCGCTAGCGAAAACACACCCGCGCTCAAAGACCAGGCTGACAACGCCAAGGCGCAGGATGGCAAAAAAGACAGCAATCCACGCAAGCGTAAATTCCTTCTGCTGGGACTGTTATTGATCGTGATTCTGGGCGGGTTGGGCATCTGGGCCTGGCACGAGCTTTACGGGCGCTGGAGCGAGAGCACCGACGACGCCTATGTGAACGGCAACGTGGTGGAAATCACTCCGCTGGTCACCGGCACCGTAATCAGCATCGGCGCTGACGATGGCGATCTGGTCCGCGAAGGTCAGGTGCTGCTCAAGTTTGACCCGAGCGATGCCGAAGTCGGCCTGCAAAGCGCCGAGGCCAATCTGGCCAAGACCGTGCGGCAGGTGCGCGGCTTGTACAGCAACGTCGACGGCATGAAAGCTCAATTGGCGGCGCAGCGCGCTGAAGTGAAGAGGGCGCAGGACAATTACAGCCGCCGGAAGAATCTTGCTGCTGGCGGGGCGATTTCCCAGGAAGAGCTTTCCCATGCACAGGACGATCTGACCAGCGCGCAAAGTGCCTTGAACAATCTGCAGCAACAATTGGCCAGCAGCGTTGCCCTGGTGGATGACACCGAAGTCTCGTCGCATCCCGACGTGAAAGCCGCCGCTGCGCAGTTGCGGCAGGCCTATCTGGCCGATGCCCGCAGCACCTTGATCGCTCCGGTAACCGGTTATGTGGCGAAACGCACCGTGCAGTTGGGCCAGCGCGTGCAGCCGGGCACGGCAATGATGGCGGTGATCCCGCTCGATCAGCTGTGGATCGACGCCAACTTCAAGGAAACCCAGTTGGGCAAGATGCGCATCGGGCAGCCGGTGGAAATCGAGTCTGACCTGTACGGCAGCGACGTGAAGTACAGCGGCACCATCGACAGCCTGGGCGCGGGCACCGGCAGCGCGTTTGCGTTGTTGCCTGCCCAGAATGCCACCGGCAACTGGATCAAGATCGTTCAGCGTGTGCCGGTGCGGATCCACATCAATGCCGACGAACTGGCCGAGCATCCGTTGCGCATCGGCCTGTCCACGGTGGTCGACGTCAATCTGCATGATCAAAGCGGCCCTGTACTGGCCCAGCAGCCGCCGAAAAAAGCCTCGTTCAGCACCAACGTGTATGAGCAGCAACTGGCTCAGGCCGATGCTTTGATCGCGCGCCTGATCCACGAAAACAGCGCCGCGACCGGCAAGACTGCCCAGCGCTGAACCGCCCATCCGTAGCCTCGGCCGGTCAGGCCGGGGCGCCGCCAGAGTTTTCAGGGATTCGCGATGAGTGCCAACGCCCCCGCTTCATTTACGCCGCCCAGCCTCCTGTTATGCACCATCGGCCTGTCCCTGGCGACGTTCATGCAGGTGCTGGACACCACCATCGCCAACGTCGCCTTGCCGACCATCTCGGGGAACCTCGGGGTCAGTTCGGAGCAGGGCACCTGGGTCATCACCTCGTTTGCCGTCAGCAACGCAATTGCCTTGCCGTTGACTGGCTGGTTGAGCCGCCGGTTCGGCGAAGTGAAACTGTTTTTGTGGGCGACGATTCTGTTCGTCGTCGCCTCGTTCCTCTGCGGGATTTCCCAGTCGATGCCCGAGCTGGTTGGCTTTCGGGTGTTGCAAGGCGTGGTCGCCGGGCCGTTGTACCCGATGACGCAAACCTTGCTGATTGCGGTCTATCCTCCGGCCAAACGGGGGATGGCCCTGGCATTGCTGGCGATGGTCACTGTGGTCGCGCCCATTGCCGGGCCGATACTTGGCGGCTGGATCACTGACAGTTACAGCTGGCCATGGATTTTCTTCATTAATATCCCGATTGGTCTGTTCGCCGTGCTGGTAGTGCGCATGCAGATGGCCAAGCGTCCGGTGGTGACCAGCTATCAGCCTATGGACTACGTGGGCCTGCTGACGTTGATCATTGGCGTGGGAGCGCTGCAGATCGTGCTCGACAAGGGCAACGACCTGGACTGGTTCGAATCCAACTTCATTGTGATTGGCTCGATCATTTCCGCTATCGCCTTGTCGGTGTTCATCATTTGGGAAATGACCGACAAGCATCCCATCGTCAATCTGCGCCTGTTCGCGTTTCGCAATTTCCGCATCGGCACCATGGTGCTGGTGGGTGGCTACGCAGGTTTCTTCGGGATCAATCTGCTGTTGCCGCAATGGTTGCAGACTCAGATGGGTTACACCGCGACCTACGCCGGGCTGGCGGTGGCCCCCATCGGTATCCTGCCGGTGCTGATGTCGCCTTTTGTCGGCAAATATGCTCATAAGTTCGACCTGCGCTTGCTGGCTGGCCTGGCTTTCCTGGCAATCGGCACCAGCTGCTTCATGCGCGCCGGGTTTACCAATCAGGTGGATTTCGAGCACATCGCCCTGGTGCAGCTGTTCATGGGCGCGGGCGTGGCGCTGTTCTTCATGCCGACCTTGAGCATCCTGTTGTCGGATTTACCGCCCAATCAGATCGCCGACGGTTCCGGGCTGGCGACGTTCCTGCGCACGCTCGGCGGCAGCTTTGCCGCGTCATTGACCACCTGGATCTGGATTCGCCGGGCGGACCAGCATCATGCGTACCTGAGCGAGAACCTCAGCACTTATGATCCAGCCACGCGCGACGCACTGAACAGCCTGGGCGGCGCCAGTCCACAGGCTTACGCGCAGCTGGAGCAGACGCTCAACAGTCAGGCGTACATGATGTCCACGGTGGATTATTTCTACTTGCTGGGTTGGGTGTTCATGGGGCTGATCTTGCTGGTGTGGCTGGCCAAACCGCCGTTTGCCGCCAAGGCCGGACCAGCGGCTGGGGGCGGGCATTGATCCTTTGAGCGGTGACAAACCGTGGGAGCGAGCTTGCTCGCGAAGGGGTCGGTACAGCCTTCGCGAGCAAGCTCGCTCCCACAGCTCATTCAGGCGTTAAAAAATCAAACGCACTCAAGGCGAAGCCCTGTTCGTCGACCTGCAAGGCCCAGCCTTGTTTGTCCCAATCGCCGAGCACGATGCGGCGGGCGGCGTCATCGCCGATTTGCAGCTTGTGGATCGCCGGTCGATGGGTATGACCGTGGATCAGGGTGCGTACGCCATATTGGGTCATGACCTTCGGCACTTCCTCGGGCGTGACGTCAACGATGTCGTTGGTTTTCATGCGGGTCTGCGCCCGGCTTTCGCTGCGCAGCTTGCGCGCCAGCTTGTAGCGCGTACTTTTGGGCAGATTGCGCAACACCCATAACGTCAACGGATTGCGCAGGATACGACGCATGCGGATGTAGGCTTCATCCCGGGTACACAGGCTGTCGCCGTGCATCAACAGCACCGGCTCACCATTCATTTGTACGACGCTGGGGTCGCGCAGCAGCGTGCAGCCTGCCGCCTTGCAGAATGCGCGGCCAATCATGAAGTCACGATTGCCATGCATCAGAAAAATGTGCGTGCCGCTGTCGCTTAACTCGCGCAGGGCTTCGCAGATCGAGCGCTGGAACGGTGACATGGCGTCATCACCGATCCAGGCTTCGAAAAAATCCCCGAGGATATACAGCGACTCGGCAGCGCGGGCGCGGCCGGCGAGCAGATCCAGAAACGCCCGGGTAATGTCCGCGCGCTCCTCCTCAAGATGCAGATCGGAGATCAGCAATATCACTCAATGATCTCGGCTTTCTCGATGATCACGTCTTCAGCCGGTACGTCTTGATGGCCGGCTTTGCTGGTGGTGGAAACACCTTTGATCTTGTCGACCACGTCGGTGCCGTCAACGACTTTGGCAAATACTGCGTAGCCCCAGCCCTGAGTGGTCTTGGTGCTGTGGTTCAGGAAGCTGTTGTCAGACACGTTGATGAAGAACTGCGCGGATGCCGAATGCGGCTCCATGGTGCGGGCCATGGCAACGGTGTACTTGTTGTTCGGCAAGCCGTTGTCAGCTTCGTTCTGGATGCTTGGGCGCTTGTCTTTCTTTTCTTTCATGCCTGGCTCAAAACCGCCGCCCTGGACCATGAAGTTGCCGATGACACGGTGAAAAATGGTGTTTTCGTAGTGGCCGGCGTTGACGTATTCGATGAAGTTGGCAACGGTCAGCGGCGCTTTTTCAGCGTTAAGCTCTAAAACGATGTCGCCGTGGTTAGTAGTCAGTTTTACTTTGGACATGGAAAAGTCGCTCTTTTTGATTCATGGATGGGGCGCGATATAACCCTGACGCGCAGTTTACAGAGGTGGTTACATAATTCGGTCGAGTTTTTAACTCGCGTGTTTTCGCAGAGTGTGCTGTTAGCCTCTTGACGGCATCGGCTATGATAGGCGCTTTGATTTAGTCGGCCTACCCTGGCCGCGCACTTGTATTGTCCAAGGATCCTATGAGCAAGCCCACTCAAGACCCCGTTGCGAATTCCAAGGCAGGCCCTGCTGTCCCGACCAATTTCCTGCGCCCGATCGTCCAGGCTGACCTGGATGCCGGCAAGCACACGAAGATCGTCACGCGCTTTCCGCCTGAGCCCAACGGCTATCTGCATATCGGTCATGCCAAGTCGATCTGTGTGAATTTCGGGCTCGCCAAGGAATTTGGCGGCGAAACGCACCTGCGCTTTGACGATACGAACCCGGCCAAGGAAGACCAGGAATACATCGACGCCATCGAAAATGACATCAAGTGGCTGGGCTTCGAATGGTCCGGCGAAGTGCGCTATGCCTCGCAATATTTCGACCAATTGCACGACTGGGCAGTCGAGCTGATCAAGTCGGGCAAGGCCTATGTCGACGATCTGACCCCCGAGCAGGCCCGCGAATATCGCGGCAGCCTGACCGAGCCGGGCAAGAACAGCCCGTTTCGCGAGCGCAGCGTCGAGGAAAGCCTGGACCTGTTCGCCCGCATGAAGGCCGGTGAGTTCCCGGACGGCGCACGCGTGCTGCGCGCCAAGATCGACATGGCCTCGCCGAACATGAACCTGCGCGACCCGATCCTCTATCGCATCCGTCATGCCCATCATCACCAGACCGGCGACAAATGGTGCATCTACCCCAACTATGACTTCACCCACGGTCAGTCCGATGCCATCGAAGGCATCACGCACTCGATCTGCACCCTGGAGTTTGAAGGCCATCGTCCGCTGTATGACTGGTTCCTGGAGAATCTGCCAGTACCTTGCCATCCGCGTCAGTACGAATTCTCGCGTCTGAACCTGAGCTACACGGTCACCAGCAAGCGCAAACTCAAGCAACTGGTCGACGAGCAGCACGTCTCCGGCTGGGATGACCCGCGCATGTCGACCATTTCCGGATTCCGTCGTCGTGGCTACACGCCCGCGTCGATTCGCAACTTCTGCGAGATGATCGGTACCAATCGCTCTGATGGCGTCGTGGATTTCGCCATGCTCGAATTCAGCATCCGCGATGATCTGGACCACAGCGCGCCGCGTGCCATGTGCGTGCTGCGTCCGCTGAAAGTCGTGATTACCAACTATCCGGAAGGCCAGGTCGAGAAGCTGGAACTGCCCCGTCACCCGAAAGAAGACCTCGGCGTGCGCGAGTTGCCGTTTGCTCGCGAGATCTACATCGATCGCGACGACTACATGGAAGAACCGCCGAAAGGCTACAAGCGCCTGGAGCCCAACGGCGAAGTGCGCCTGCGCGGCAGCTATGTGATTCGTGCCGACGAAGCGATCAAGGATGCCTGCGGCAACATCGTTGAGCTGCGTTGCTCATACGACCCGGAAACCCTGGGCAAGAACCCTGAAGGCCGCAAGGTCAAAGGCGTGGTGCACTGGGTGCCGGCCGCAGCCAGCGTCGAATGCGAAGTGCGTTTGTATGATCGCCTGTTCCGCTCGCCGAACCCGGAAAAGGCCGAAGACGGCGCCAGCTTCCTGGACAACATCAATCCTGATTCGCTGCAGGTCCTCACCGGTTGTCGTGCCGAACCTTCTTTGGCAAACGCGCAACCGGAAGACCGTTTCCAGTTCGAACGCGAAGGTTATTTCTGCGCGGACATCAAGGACTCGAAACCAGGTCAGCCGGTATTCAACCGGACTGTAACGCTACGAGATTCGTGGAGCTAAGGAGCCCCAGTGCTTTCGATCTACAACACGCTCACCAAGAGCAAAGAAGTCTTCAAGCCGCTGGATGGCAACAAGGTGCGCATGTACGTTTGCGGGATGACCGTCTACGACTACTGCCACCTTGGCCATGGCCGCAGCATGGTGGCGTTCGACCTCGTCACGCGCTGGCTGCGTTTCAGCGGCTATGACCTGACGTACGTGCGCAACATCACCGATATTGACGACAAGATCATCAACCGAGCCCGTGACAACGGCGAAACGTTCGATGCCCTGACCGCGCGCATGATTGATGCGATGCACGAGGACGAGGCGCGGCTGAACATTCTGCCGCCGGACATGGAGCCACGCGCCACCGATCACATCGCTGGCATGCACGCCATGATTCAGACCTTGATCGACAAGGGTTACGCCTACGCACCGGGCAATGGCGACGTGTACTACCGCGTCGGCAAGTTCCTCGGTTACGGCAAGCTGTCGCGCAAGAAGATCGAAGACCTGCGCATCGGCGCGCGTATCGAAGTGGATGAGTCCAAGGACGACCCACTGGATTTCGTGCTCTGGAAAGGCGTCAAACCGGGCGAGCCAAGCTGGGAATCGCCTTGGGGCGCCGGGCGTCCGGGCTGGCACATCGAATGCTCGGTGATGTCCACTTGCTGCCTGGGCGAGACCTTCGATATTCATGGCGGCGGCAGCGATCTTGAGTTTCCGCACCACGAAAACGAAATCGCCCAGAGCGAAGCCGCGACCGGCAAGACCTACGCCAATGCCTGGATGCACTGCGGCATGATTCGCATCAATGGCGAGAAGATGTCCAAGTCCTTGAACAACTTCTTCACCATTCGCGACGTGCTGGAGAAATATCATCCGGAAGTGGTGCGTTATCTGCTGGTTTCGAGCCATTATCGCAGCGCCATCAACTACTCCGAAGACAGCCTGAAAGAGTCCAAGAGCGCACTGGAACGGTTCTATCACGCGCTGCGTGGCTTGCCGGTTGCCGAACCTGTGGGTGGCGAAGCGTTTGTCGAGCGTTTCTCAACTGCCATGAACGACGACTTCGGTACGCCGGAAGCGTGTGCGGTGTTGTTCGAGATGGTGCGCGAGATCAACCGCCTGCGCGATACCGATCTGGCTGCTGCGGCTGGATTGGCGGCACGCTTGAAGGAATTGGCCAGCGTTTTGGGCGTCCTGCAACTGGAAGCGGACGACTTTTTGCGCGCTGGCGCTGAAGGTCGGGTTGATGCGGCGCAAGTCGAAGCCTTGATCGAAGCCCGTCTGGCAGCACGTGTCGCCAAGAACTGGGGCGAATCCGACCGCATCCGCGACCAGCTCACCGCCATGGGCGTGGTGCTGGAAGACGGCAAAGGCGCAACGACCTGGCGATTGGCGGATTGATGACGAGCGGCCGAGTCCTGTAGGAGGGAATTTATTCCCGAAGAGGCCAGTACATTCGATGCTTATCTATCGTCTGTACTGGCGCCTTCCCGGATAAATCCGGTCCCACAAGTTTCATTGATCCCGTTCCCGCAACCTTTTGTAAAGGGTATTGCGGCTCACGCCGAGGCGTTTTGCCAGCTGGGAAATGTTGCCGCCAGTGGCTTGCAACAAATCATTCAAATCTGTTGGCGCGAGGCGCTCTGTAGGACCGGCTTTAGCCGGGAGAGCAATTGACGCCTTCGCGACTAAAGTCGCTCCAACGGGGTTTGCCCGTTCCAGATCGGCAAAAAAATCATCGGGCAGATGCTCAAGGCCGATCGGCTGATCGTCGGCAAGGGCCAAGGCAACCTGAATCACGTTGCTTAGCTGGCGCAGGTTGCCGGGCCATGGATGCTCCTCGAACAGGGCCAGGACTTTCGGCTCGAAGCCCCTATGTTGTTGAACTTCGCGATGCTGTTCCCAGAGCCGCTGGATCAGAGCGGCCTTGTCCGTACGTTGGCGTAGCGGCGGCAGCTCCAGATTCAATCCGCTGATCCGATAGTACAAATCCTGGCGGAAATGCCCGGTCTGCACCTGTTCGCGCAGGTTGCGGTTGGTGGCGGATATCAAGCGGATATCCACCGGATATTGCTCGCTGCTGCCCAGCGGTTGCACGCAGCGTTCCTGCAAGACCCGCAACAGGCGGGCTTGAACGGCCAACGGCATGTCGCCGATTTCATCGAGAAACAGGGTGCCTTTGTCCGCCTTGCGAATCAGGCCGATGCTGCCTTTGTGGTGGGCGCCGGTGAAGGCGCCTTTCTCATAACCAAACAGCTCGGACTCCACCAATTCAGCGGGTATGGCTGCGCAATTCACGGCGATCAGCGGCCGGGCTGCACGTGAGCTGGCCTGGTGCAGGGCTTTGACAAACACTTCTTTGCCAACCCCTGTTTCGCCGTGGATCAGCAGCGGAATGTCTTTTTCCAGCAGCCGTTCGGCCTGGCGCACGGCTTTCTCGACTTTTGCATCGCCCAGGCCCACGGCTGCCAGCGGCAATACATCGCTCGGCAGTGTTTTGGTGGGCGGCGGGACCGCATGAAGATGCGTCGGTTTGCGTTTCGGACGTCTGAGCAAACCGTGGAAACGGTTATGTCCAGAGGCCTGGAGGGCAAACGGTTGCCCCTCGGTCTCATCCAGCAAACGCGCGACCGGGCTTTTGAACAGATTTTCGATATTGGCCCGCAACAGGCTAACGCCCAACAGATTATCGGCGCGGCGATTGGCGCTGACGATTCGCCCGGTTTCATCAAAGATCAGCAACCCGGCCCATTGGCTATCCAGATTATTCAGCCCGGTATTGAAGGTCAGCTGGAAATGCGTGTCCTGAAACTGGTCAAGGATCAGCCGGTTCTCCACCGACTGGCTCATCATTTTCACCATGCCCAGCGTGTGGGAGGGCGGCAGGAAGCTGTCGCTGGACACATCGAGCACGCCGATGATGCGCCGGTTGGCGTCGAAGATCGGCGCGGCGGAACCGGTCATGAAGCGGTTGGCCTTGAGGAAGTGTTCGTCGTGTTCGATGTGCACGGCCTGTTCACAGGCCAGCGCGGTGCCGATGGCGTTGGTGCCGGTGCCGCGCTCGACCCAGCTGGCGCCGGCCATGAAGCCTTGCGTACGCGAAGGTTCGATGAAGCGTTGGGCGCCCCAGGACTTGAGCAGTTGGCCTTGATTGTCGGCCAGCAGAATCAGGCAATTGGAGTTGGCGAGGATGTTCTCGTAGAAGGGCAGCACTTCCTGATGGGTGGTCTGCACCAGCGGGTCGTGCCGTTCCAGCAGTTCAATCACTTGCGCGCCTGGCAACTGACCGAATGAAGGGCTGGACTGATGGCTCAGACCGAACTCCCGACAACGGGCCCATGAATCCTGAACGATGATGTCGTGAGCAAGGGAGGCACTGGGTGTGGACATGAGAGGAAATCCTGCGAGTACTTTTATTGTTTTTGTTGTGCGACCTGCACGAGCCTTGGCTCGAAACGTTTCTCCAGTGTTGTTCAATATTGTTCAAAGTCAACCTCTGGATTGTTCAAGTGTTCAGCGTTTGCTGTTCATTTTTGTTCAGCACTGAAACCCCACTGCGCAGCTGATTCCAGGTGAAGGCTCTAATCCGCAGCTTTGCTGCTGTCGACTTGAGCCGCGCTCACTTGGCACGCTTGTCGCAATGCTCGTTGAAATAGCCGTAAACATTCGAAAAAAATTTCGATGCAGGTTTCGACTGATTGCAACACCCCTGATAAGAACCAACAATAAAGGGCACGCCATGTCACTCACGCTGGAGCACGTCAGCCGCGCTGTCGACGGCCAAACATGGATCGACGACGCATCCTTGAGCTTCGAACCCGGATCTTTCAATGTTCTGCTGGGCCGCACCCTGTCAGGCAAAACCAGCCTGATGCGCTTGATGGCGGGGCTGGATAAACCCGACAGCGGCCGAATCCTGATGAACGGCAAGGATGTCACGCAGACCGCAGTGCGGCACCGCAACGTGTCGATGGTTTATCAGCAGTTCATCAATTACCCGAGCATGACGGTGTTCGAAAACATCGCTTCGCCACTGCGCCAGGCCGGGGAATCCAAAGAAGTTATCCACAGCAAGGTGCATGAAACCGCAAAGATGCTGCGCATCGAGCGCTTTCTGCAGCGTTATCCGCTGGAGTTGTCCGGTGGACAGCAGCAGCGCACGGCCATGGCCCGGGCGCTGGTCAAGGATGCCGAGTTGATTCTGTTTGATGAGCCGTTGGTCAACCTCGACTACAAACTCCGGGAAGAACTGCGCCAGGAAATGCGCGAGCTGTTTGAAGCGCGGCATACCATCGCCATCTACGCCACCACCGAACCCAACGAAGCCCTGGCGCTGGGCGGCACCACAACGATCCTGCACGAAGGGCGGATTGTGCAGAGCGGCAGGACGCCAGAGGTCTATCACCAGCCCAAGACCGTGCTGGCTGCTGAATTGTTTTCCGAGCCGCCGATCAACCTGATGCCGGGGCGCATTGACGGCAATGAAGTCAGCTTCGCCAACTTCGTGCATTTCCCGCTCAATGTGGATCTGCGCAAAGTCGGCGATGGTCCGTTCCGTTTTGGCGTGCGCCCCAGTCATCTGAGCCTGGTGCCCTCCAACGATGACGACCTTGAGCTGGCAGTTACCGTGGAGCTGGCAGAAATCAGCGGTTCGGAAACCTTTCTGCACGTGCGCAACGAGCACTTCTCGCTGGTCCTGCATTTGCCGGGCGTGCACGCCTACGACGTCGATGCTTCGATTCGGGTGTATATCCCGACCCACAAACTGTTTGTCTTCGATGAGCAAGGTCGCCTGATCCAGGCGCCGGGCTTGCGTATGGCGAGGGTTGCCTGATGGCTGAAATTCGTTTGCAGAACCTCGCCCACAGTTACAGCAGCGCACCGTCGGGCCCCGACGACTACGCGATCCGCGAGATGAGCCATATCTGGGAGCAGGGCGGCGCCTATGCTTTGTTAGGGCCTTCGGGCTGCGGCAAATCGACCTTGCTTAATATTATTTCCGGCCTGCTCAGCCCTTCGGAAGGCCAGGTGATGTTTGACTCGAAAGTGGTCAACGACCTGACCCCCGAGAAGCGCAACATCGCCCAGGTTTTCCAGTTCCCGGTGGTCTACGACACCATGACGGTGTACGACAACCTGGCGTTCCCGCTGCGCAATCAAGGCATGGACGAAAAGCGCATCCAGGCCAAGGTTCAGGAAATCGCCGAGGTGCTGGACCTGCAAGCCGTACTGAAGAACAAAGCCAAGAACCTCTCAGCCGACGAAAAACAGAAAGTCTCCATGGGCCGCGGCCTGGTGCGTGATGACGTGTCGGCGATCCTCTTCGATGAGCCGCTGACGGTCATCGACCCGCATCTGAAATGGAAGCTGCGGCGCAAGCTCAAGCAGATTCACGAGCAATTCAACATCACCATGGTCTACGTCACCCACGATCAGCTGGAGGCTTCGACCTTCGCCGACAAGATTGCGGTGATGTATGGCGGGCAGATCGTGCAGTTCGGCACGCCGCGCGAGCTGTTCGAAAAACCTTCCCACACCTTTGTCGGCTATTTCATCGGCAGCCCTGGGATGAATCTGATTGAAGTCACCCCGCAAGCCGGGGGCGTCGGCTTCGGTGACATTCATCTGCCGCTGTCCGAAGGCCTGCAACAGAAGCTCGCCAGTACGCAGTGGAGCAGCCTTAAAGTCGGTATCCGCCCGGAATTCATCCACGTGTGGGACGGGCCCTATGACGATGCGATGTGTGCCGATGTGACTTACGTTGAAGATCTCGGCACCTACAAGATTCTGACCCTGAAGCTGGCTGGCCAGTCGTTGAAAGTGCGCCTGCAGGAAGACAAGCCCGTGCCGCAAGGCCAGGCGTGGATCAGTTTTCCGGGGCAATGGCTGATGTTGTACGCCGACGAGTATCTGCTCCAGGCCAGCTCCGAAAGTGAGGTGTCCCATGCGTAAGGTGCAGAACAACAAGGCCTGGTGGCTGGTACTGCCGGTTTTCCTGCTGGTGGCGTTCAGCGCCATCATTCCGATGATGACGGTGGTCAATTACTCGGTGCAGGACATCTTCGATCAGTCCAGTCGCTATTTTGTCGGTACCGACTGGTTCAAACAGGTGCTGCAGGACCCGCGCCTGCATGACTCGTTGCTGCGTCAGTTCATCTATTCCGGTTGTGTGCTGCTGATCGAAATTCCTCTGGGCATCGCCATCGCGCTGACCATGCCGACCAAAGGCCGCTGGTCTTCGTTGTGCCTGATCGTCATGACCATCCCGCTACTGATCCCGTTCAACGTGGTCGGCACCATCTGGCAGATCTTCGGCCGCGCCGATATCGGGCTGATGGGCTACGCGCTGAACAAGATCGGCATCAGCTACAACTATGCAGCCAACGCTTCGGATGCCTGGGTGACAGTGCTGGTCATTGATGTCTGGCACTGGACCTCGCTGGTGGCGCTGCTGTGCTACTCCGGTCTGCGTGCCATCCCGGACGTTTACTACCAGGCCGCGCGCATTGATCGTGCGTCCGGCTGGGCGGTATTCCGACACATCCAGCTGCCGAAAATGAAGAGTGTGCTGCTCATCGCCGTAATGCTGCGCTTTATGGACAGCTTCATGATTTACACCGAGCCGTTCGTGCTGACCGGCGGCGGGCCGGGCAACTCGACCACGTTCCTCAGCCAGACACTGACCACCATGGCCTTGGGCCAATTCGACCTGGGGCCGGCGGCCGCGTTCTCGCTGGTGTACTTCCTGATCATTCTGTTGGTGTCGTGGGTGTTCTACACCGCCATGACCCACGGCGAAAAGAACTGAGGAGCGGCCATGAACCTGCGCAAGATAGTGCCGTTGTGGATCTACCTGCTGTTCCTGCTGGTGCCGATCTACTGGCTGATCAATATGTCGTTCAAGACCAACACGGAAATCCTCGGCGGCCTGACGCTGTTCCCACAGGATTTCACCTTCGCCAATTACAAGGTGATTTTCACCGACGAGAGCTGGTACAGCGGCTATATCAATTCGCTGTACTACGTTTGTCTGAATACCGTGATATCGCTGAGTGTCGCGCTGCCTGCGGCCTACGCTTTTTCACGCTATCGTTTTCTCGGCGACAAGCACTTGTTCTTCTGGTTGCTGACCAACCGCATGGCGCCACCGGCAGTGTTTCTGTTGCCGTTTTTCCAGCTGTACTCGTCCATCGGGCTGTTTGACACGCACATCGCCGTAGCGCTGGCGCATTGCCTGTTCAACGTTCCGCTGGCGGTGTGGATTCTCGAAGGCTTCATGTCGGGCGTGCCCAAGGAAATCGACGAAACGGCTTATATCGACGGTTATAGCTTTCCCAAGTTCTTCGTGAAGATATTCGTCCCGCTGATTGGCTCCGGCATCGGCGTGACGGCGTTCTTCTGCTTCATGTTCTCGTGGGTCGAGCTGTTGCTGGCGCGCACGTTGACGTCGGTCAACGCCAAGCCGATTGCAGCGGTCATGACCCGCACCGTCTCGGCCTCGGGGATTGACTGGGGCGTACTGGCGGCAGCGGGAGTACTGACTATTCTGCCGGGCATGCTGGTGATCTGGTTCGTTCGTAATCACGTGGTCAAGGGCTTTGCCCTCGGCCGGGTCTGAGGAGTCGAAAAATGGAGTGGATGTCCTGGACTTTACCGACCGCTGCCTTCTTCGCCAGCATCGCCCTGATCCTGGCGGGGATGACGGTATGGGAGTTGCGTTCGGCGAGTATCGAGCGCAGGGGTTTCTTGCCGATTGCCACCACCCGTGGCGATCGGTTGTTCATCGGGCTACTCGGCAGCGCCTACCTGCACCTTTTGGTCATTGGCGCGACTGACTGGAGTATCTGGGTTGCTTCGGGGATTTCCCTGGCTTGGCTGTTGGTAGTAATGCGCTGGGGTTAGGCGAAAGCGGGATTTTTAGTGGACCAATAAGAATCAACACTGGAGGTGTCTATGTTCAATAACAAAAACAAGCTGCGACATAGCGTGACAATCGCCACGATGCTGACGATCAGCGGCTTGAGCATGTCGGCGTGGGCGGATCAGTACGAAGACGCTGCAAAGAAATGGGCTGGCAGTGAGTTCAGACCGTCAACCCTCAGCCCCGAGCAGCAACTGGAGGAGTTGAAGTGGTTCATCAAGGCCGCCGAGCCGTTCCGTGGCATGGACATCAAGGTGGTTTCAGAAACCTTGACCACCCATGAATACGAGTCGAAAACCCTGGCCAAGGCGTTCACCGAGATCACCGGCATCAAGGTCACTCACGACTTGCTGCAGGAAGGTGACGTAATCGAGAAGCTGCAAACCGCCATGCAGTCGGACAAGAGTATTTATGACGGCTGGGTAAACGATTCCGACCTGATTGGTACTCACTTCCGCTATGGCAAGGCGCTGTCGATTACAGAAATGATGGCCAGTCCGGAAGGGGCGAAAGCCACCTCGCCAACCCTGGATATCAAGGACTTCATCGGTACGTCGTTCACTACCGCGCCGGACGGCAAGCTGTATCAGCTGCCCGACCAGCAGTTCGCCAACCTCTACTGGTTCCGCGCCGACTGGTTTGAACGTGCGGACCTGAAAAAGAAATTCAAGGACAAGTACGGTTACGAGCTGGGCGTGCCGGTCAACTGGTCGGCTTATGAAGACATTGCCAAATTCTTCAGCGAAGACGTCAAGGAAATCGACGGCAAACGCGTTTATGGTCACATGGACTACGGCAAGAAAGACCCGTCGCTGGGTTGGCGCTTCACCGATGCCTGGTTCTCCATGGCTGGTAGTGGCGACAAAGGCTTGCCCAACGGTCTGCCGGTGGATGAGTGGGGCATTCGCGTAGAGGATTGCCATCCTGTCGGTTCGAGCATCACTCGTGGTGGCGATACCAACGGGCCTGCGGCGGTATTCGCAACCCAGAAATACATCGACTGGCTCAAGGCTTATGCGCCGCCTGAAGCGGCGGGCATGACCTTCTCCGAATCCGGACCGGTGCCAGCTCAGGGCAACGTCGCACAGCAAATCTTCTGGTACACCGCGTTTACGGCGGACATGACCAAACCTGGTCTGCCCGTGATGAACGCCGATGGCACGCCAAAATGGCGGATGGCGCCGTCGCCTAAAGGTCCGTACTGGAAAGAAGGCATGAAACTGGGTTATCAGGACGTAGGTTCCTGGACCTTCCTGAAAGCCTCTGACGAGAAACGCCGTCTGGCTGCCTGGCTGTATGCGCAGTTCGTGACCTCGAAAAGTGTTTCCTTGAAGAAAACCATTGTTGGCCTGACGCCGATTCGCGAATCGGACATCAACTCCAAGGAGATGACCGCGCTGGCACCGAAACTCGGTGGCCTGGTGGAGTTCTATCGCAGCCCGGCGCGGGTGCAATGGTCGCCGACCGGCACCAACGTACCGGATTATCCGAAGCTGGCGCAGCTGTGGTGGAGTCATGTGGCTGAAGCGGTAACGGGCGAGAAGACTGCGCAAGTGGCGCTGGACGGCCTGGCCAAGGATCAGGATGCAATCATGACCCGAATCGAGCGCTCCAAGGTCCAGGACGCCAGCGGCTGTGCACCGAAGATGAATCCGGAAACCACGGCCGAAGCCTGGTACAAGAAAGGCGAGGCATCGCCGGACGGCTGGGCCGCTCCGCAACGCAAACTGGCCAACGAGAAGCCTAAAGGCGAAACCATCGCTTACTCGGAACTGCTCAAAAGCTGGGAAAGCGCCAAGAAATAAGCTCCAGTCGACGTGAATAAAAAAGCACCCGTTCGGGTGCTTTTTTTATGCCGCGGATTGCCGACTTGATCAGCCGTGCAGGGTTTCTGCGGCATACAAGGTGTTTTCCAGCAGGCAGGCACGGGTCATCGGGCCAACACCGCCCGGAACCGGTGTGATCCAGCCCGCGCGGGGCAGGGCGGTTTCGTACACTACGTCACCGACCAGCTTGCCGTCTTCCTGACGATTGATGCCGACGTCGATGACGATGGCGCCCGGCTTGATCCATTCGCCTTTGACCAGGCCCGGCTTGCCCGCCGCGACCACCACCAGATCGGCACGGCCCACATGGCCGGCCAGATCCTGAGTGAAGCGGTGCGTGACGGTAACGGTGCAACCTGCCAGCAGCAGCTCCATCGCCATTGGACGCCCGACGATGTTCGAGGCACCAACGACAACCGCGTCCATCCCGTAGAGATCAACGCCAGTGCTCTCCAGCAGCGTCATGATGCCTTTCGGGGTGCAAGGGCGCAGCAGCGGAATACGCTGGGCCAGACGGCCGACGTTATAAGGATGGAAGCCATCCACGTCCTTGTCCGGGCGAATGCGTTCCAGCAGCAACGATGCATCCAGATGCGCGGGCAGCGGCAATTGCAGCAGCACGCCGTCGATAGTTGGGTCGTCGTTCAGACGATCGATCAACTCGGTCAGCGCGGTCTGGGTGGTTTCGGCAGGAAGATCATAAGCTTGCGAGATGAAGCCGACTTCCTCGCAGTCTTTACGCTTGTGCGAGACATAAACCTGAGAGGCGGGGTCGCTGCCCACCAGAATCACCGCGAGGCCAGGTGTGCGCAGGCCTTGATCGCGACGTTCGGCGACACGTTTGGCGATCTGCTGGCGCAGGCTGGCTGCGATCGCTTTGCCGTCGATAAGTTTTGCAGTCATTACGCGTGATTAACCATCGAGAGGGATTGGAAAAGAGCGCGCATTCTCGCATGTCACGACGCACGGGCAAAGGCGCTTGGTCCGCGAATTCAGCTAACTCCTTTATCTAACTGAATTTTTTCGAAAAAAGAGTTGACGACCCTGGGGGCCGTCTATAAGATTCGTCGCACTTGTCGGGCACAGCCCAGCACTGGTTAAGCTAGCACTGGTTGATTTGGTCAGGCAGAGTTGCAGATTGGCTCGGTGTGATTGAAAGCCTTTTAATTTGTGATCGTTAAAGAATACAGATTATATAAGTGCCCGTAGCTCAGCTGGATAGAGCATCCGCCTTCTAAGCGGATGGTCGCAGGTTCGAGTCCTGCCGGGTGCGCCATTAAAGGCAGCTTTGGCACAAGTAAGATGTCACGGTTACAACGCAATATGGTGGGCGTAGCTCAGTTGGTAGAGCACGGGATTGTGACTCCCGTTGTCGAGGGTTCGATCCCCTTCGTCCACCCCATATTCAGAGAGGCGCCAGACTTATAATCTGGCGCCTTTGCTTTAACGATTGAATGCGGATGTGGTGGAATTGGTAGACACACTGGATTTAGGTTCCAGCGCCGCAAGGTGTGAGAGTTCGAGTCTCTCCGTCCGCACCAAGATACGAGCGTTGTTGCTGGTTCAGCACTGACGACTGAAGAAAGCCGCCTAGTGCGGCTTTTTTTGTTTCAGGATTATGCTTTTATCGTTTTGCCCGATCGCTCAGCCCGGCTGCCGTCGGTCGCGCAAGACGTGCTTTTGGGGAGGGAGTCGGCGACGAGCATGTGCATGCGATGCCTTCTATAAGGCCGTGCCAGACGCGTTTTGGTCGGTGGGAGCCCATGATGGTTGTCACCTGCGGGCTCGCTGAATCCGTCCTCTTCATTTGCCCTTTTTCAGTAGGGTGACTTCTTGAGTTTGACCCACTAGAATGCATGCCCTTGATTCTGGGGTCGGAAACGGCCGGCTAACGTCTGTGCAACGAGGAATATCCATGCAAGTTTCTGTTGAAAATACTTCCGCTCTTGAGCGCCGCATGACCATTGGCGTGCCTGCCGAACGCATCGAGACTGAAGTCAACAAGCGTCTGCAGCAGACCGCACGTAAAGCCAAGATCCCGGGCTTCCGCCCAGGCAAAGTGCCTATGAGCGTGATCCGCCAGCGTTATGAAGATGGCGCGCGTCAGGAAGCGCTGGGCGACCTGATCCAGGCTACCTTTTACGAAGCAGTGGTTGAGCAGAAGCTGAACCCGGCTGGCGCTCCTTCTGTAGAGCCCAAGTCCTTCGAAAAGGGCAAGGATCTGGAATACGTCGCGACTTTCGAAGTGTTCCCTGAGTTCACGGTTGCAGGTTTCGAATCCATCGCTGTTGAGCGTCTGGCTGCCGACGTGGCTGATGCCGATCTCGACAACATGCTGGAAATCCTGCGCAAGCAAAACGTTCGTTTCGAAGTGGCCGATCGTGCTGCCCAGAACGAAGATCAGCTGAACATCGATTTCGTTGGCAAGGTTGACGGCGAAGTGTTCGCTGGCGGTTCGGCAACTGGCACCCAGTTGGTGTTGGGCTCCGGCCGCATGATCCCTGGCTTCGAAGACGGTCTGGTTGGCGCTAAAGCCGGCGAAGAACGTGTTCTGAACCTGACTTTCCCGGAAGACTATCAGAACCTGGAACTGGCTGGTAAAGCCGCCGAGTTCACCGTGACAGTCAACACTGTTTCCGAGCCTAAACTGCCTGAGCTGAACGAAGAGTTCTTCAAGCAGTTCGGCATCAAGGAAACCGGCATTGACGGCTTCCGCACCGAAGTTCGCAAGAACATGGAGCGCGAACTGCGTCAGGCGATCAAGTCCAAGGTCAAGAATCAGGTAATGGACGGCTTGCTGGCCGCCAACCCGATCGAAGTGCCTAAATCGTTGCTGGAAAACGAAGTAAACCGTCTGCGCGTGCAGGCTGTTCAGCAGTTCGGCGGCAACATCAAGCCTGATCAACTGCCGGCAGAGCTGTTCGAAGAGCAAGCCAAGCGTCGTGTGGAGCTGGGCCTGATCGTTGCTGAAGTCGTCAAGCAGTTCGACCTCAAGCCTGACGATACTCGTGTTCGCGAGCTGATCCAGGAAATGGCATCCGCTTACCAGGAGCCAGAGCAGGTTGTGGCCTGGTACTACAAGAACGAGCAGCAAATGAACGAAGTGCGTTCTGTTGTGCTTGAAGAGCAAGTTGTGGATACTGTTTTGCAGAAGGCTAGCGTGACCGACAAGTCGGTCTCCTACGAAGAAGCAGTCAAGCCGGTAGAAGCTCCACAAGCCGACTGATTGTTTTCTCTCGTTCGAAAACACCTACAAGCCAGCCTTCGCGCTGGCTTGTGCGTATTCAAGAAATGACTATTTGGGAGTGAATGCGAGACATGTCCCGCAATTCTTATATTCAGCAGAACTCTGACATCCAGGCCGCTGGCGGCCTGGTCCCGATGGTTATCGAGCAGTCCGCCCGTGGCGAACGCGCCTATGACATCTACTCGCGCCTGCTCAAGGAGCGAGTGATCTTTCTGGTCGGCCCGGTAGAAGACTACATGGCCAACCTGATCTGTGCGCAACTGCTGTTCCTTGAAGCGGAAAACCCGGACAAGGATATCCATCTCTACATCAACTCACCGGGCGGTTCGGTGACAGCTGGCATGTCGATCTACGACACCATGCAGTTCATCAAGCCCAATGTATCGACTACCTGCATCGGACAGGCGTGCAGCATGGGTGCGTTCCTGCTGACAGCCGGTGCCGCTGGTAAACGCTACTGCCTGCCGAACTCGCGCGTGATGATTCACCAGCCACTGGGCGGTTTCCAGGGCCAGGCTTCGGATATCGAAATCCATGCCAAGGAAATCCTTTTCATTCGTGAGCGCCTCAACACGCTGATGGCCAAACACAGTGGGCACACGCTCGAAGAGATCGAACGTGATACCAACCGCGATAACTTCATGAGCGCAGAAGCCGCACGTGAGTACGGGCTGATCGATGAAGTGATCAGTCAGCGCCCCGCTTAATAAGCAGCTCAAAATAGGGTTGGTCGGCTGTTCAGATCACTTGCGGGCTTGAAAAAGCCTGCAATAGCCTTCATCTTGTGTTGCAAGCCTATCGGATTTGGATCGAACGAATGACTGACACCCGCAACGGCGAGGACAACGGCAAATTGCTCTATTGCTCCTTCTGTGGCAAAAGCCAGCATGAAGTGCGCAAATTGATTGCCGGCCCCTCGGTGTTTATTTGCGACGAGTGCGTCGACCTGTGCAATGACATCATCCGTGAGGAGGTGCAGGAAGCCCAGGCCGAAAGCAGCGCGCATAAATTGCCTTCGCCTAAAGAAATCAGCGGCATCCTTGATCAGTACGTGATCGGTCAGGAGCGTGCCAAAAAGGTTCTCGCCGTAGCGGTGTATAACCACTACAAGCGTCTGAATCAGCGTGACAAGAAGAATGACGACGTCGAACTCGGCAAGAGCAACATTTTGCTGATCGGCCCGACAGGCTCGGGTAAAACCCTGCTTGCCGAAACACTGGCCCGTTTGCTGAACGTTCCGTTCACCATTGCCGATGCAACCACCCTCACTGAGGCGGGTTATGTGGGTGAGGATGTCGAGAACATCATTCAGAAGCTGCTGCAGAAGTGCGATTACGACGTAGAAAAAGCTCAGATGGGCATTGTCTACATCGATGAGATCGACAAGATCTCGCGCAAGTCTGACAACCCGTCGATCACCCGAGACGTTTCCGGTGAAGGCGTGCAGCAGGCCTTGCTCAAGTTGATCGAAGGCACGGTCGCTTCCGTTCCGCCTCAAGGTGGTCGCAAGCATCCGCAGCAGGAATTCCTTCAGGTTGACACCCGGAACATCCTCTTCATCTGCGGCGGCGCGTTCTCTGGTCTGGAAAAGGTTATTCAAAACCGTTCCACCAAGGGCGGCATCGGTTTCAACGCCGAAGTGCGCAGCAAGGAAGAAGGCAAGAAGGTCGGTGAATCCCTGCGTGAAGTCGAGCCTGACGATCTGGTCAAGTTCGGTCTGATTCCAGAGTTCGTGGGTCGCCTGCCGGTTCTGGCTACGTTGGACGAGCTGGATGAGGCTGCGCTGATGCAGATTCTCACCGAGCCGAAAAACGCCCTGACCAAGCAGTATGCCAAGTTGTTCGAAATGGAAGGTGTGGACCTTGAGTTCCGTGCCGATGCGCTGAAATCGGTTGCCCGTCGCGCGCTTGAGCGCAAAACCGGCGCCCGTGGTTTGCGCTCCATTCTCGAAGGTGTCCTGCTCGACACCATGTTCGAGATCCCCTCGCAATCCGAGGTGAGCAAGGTGGTGATCGACGAGAGCGTCATTGATGGCACGTCCAAGCCGCTGTTGATATATGAAAACAGCGAGCCGCCTGCCAAGGTTGCTCCGGACGCGTGAGTGACACTGCTGCATGAATAAAGAAGGGGCCTTCGGGCCCCTTTTGCATTTCCTGCTTCAGAGCTTGTTTTTTTCAGGATCTACCCCCATCTTGAATTCAAGCTCATTCAACCTGTCACGGCCACTTGGCCGCCGTAGAGGCGAAATCATGAAAACGACCATTGAATTGCCTCTCTTGCCATTGCGTGATGTTGTGGTTTATCCGCACATGGTTATCCCGCTGTTCGTGGGGCGCGAGAAGTCTATCGAAGCCCTTGAGGCTGCGATGACAGGCGACAAACAGATCCTGTTGCTCGCGCAAAGAAATCCTGCTGATGATGATCCTGGTGAAGAAGCTCTTTATAGCGTCGGCACCATTGCAACCGTATTGCAGCTGCTCAAATTGCCCGACGGTACCGTCAAGGTGCTGGTCGAAGGCGAGCAGCGCGGCTCGGTCGAACGCTTCATGGAAGTCGACGGCCACTGCCGCGCAGAAGTCGCGCTGATCGAAGAAACAGACGCGCCTGATCGTGAGTCTGAAGTCTTCGTGCGCAGCCTGTTGGCGCAGTTCGAACAATATGTTCAGTTGGGCAAGAAAGTCCCGGCTGAAGTGCTGTCCTCGCTTAACAGCATCGATGAGCCGGGTCGCCTGGTGGATACCATGGCGGCGCACATGGCGCTGAAAATCGAGCAGAAGCAGGAAATTCTCGAAATTATCGATCTGGCCGCCCGTGTCGAGCACGTGCTGGCGCTGCTTGATGCCGAGATTGACCTGTTGCAGGTCGAGAAGCGTATCCGCGGTCGCGTCAAAAAGCAGATGGAGCGCAGTCAGCGCGAGTACTACCTGAACGAGCAGATGAAGGCCATTCAGAAAGAGCTCGGCGACAGCGAGGAAGGTCACAACGAAATCGAGGACCTGAAAAAGCGTATCGATGCCGCTGGCCTGCCAAAAGACGCACTGGCCAAGGCAACTTCCGAGCTGAACAAGCTTAAGCAGATGTCGCCGATGTCAGCAGAAGCCACCGTGGTTCGCTCGTATATCGACTGGCTGGTTCAAGTGCCGTGGAAGGCTCAGAGCAAGGTTCGCCTGGATCTGGCTCGCGCCGAAGACATTCTCGACGCTGACCACTACGGCCTTGATGAAGTCAAAGAACGCATTCTCGAATACCTCGCCGTGCAAAAGCGCGTGAAGAAGATTCGTGGCCCGGTGCTGTGTCTGGTTGGCCCGCCTGGTGTGGGTAAAACCTCTCTGGCTGAGTCCATTGCCCACGCAACCAACCGTAAATTTGTGCGCATGGCCTTGGGTGGCGTACGTGATGAGGCCGAAATTCGTGGTCATCGTCGGACTTATATCGGTTCGATGCCAGGAAGATTGATTCAAAAGATGACAAAGGTTGGGGTTCGCAACCCACTGTTCCTGCTCGATGAAATCGACAAGATGGGCAGTGACATGCGCGGCGACCCGGCTTCGGCATTGCTTGAAGTGCTCGATCCGGAGCAGAACCACAACTTCAACGACCATTACCTGGAAGTCGACTACGACCTGTCCGACGTAATGTTCCTGTGCACCGCGAACTCGATGAACATTCCTGCGGCATTGCTGGACCGGATGGAAGTCATCCGTCTGCCTGGCTATACCGAAGACGAGAAGATCAACATCGCCGTCAAATACCTTTCGCCCAAGCAGATTCAGGCCAACGGCTTGAAAAAAGGCGAAGTGGAATTCGACGAGGAAGCGATTCGCGACATCATCCGTTACTACACCCGTGAAGCGGGCGTGCGTAGCCTTGAGCGCCAGATTGCCAAGGTCTGCCGCAAGGCGGTCAAAGAGCACGCGCTGGAAAAACGTTTTGCAATTCGTGTCACGGCCGAAATGCTTGAGCATTTCCTCGGTGTGCGCAAATTCCGCTACGGCCTGGCTGAGCAGCAGGACCAGATCGGTCAGGTTACCGGCCTGGCGTGGACGCAAGTGGGCGGTGAATTGCTGACCATCGAAGCGGCGGTTGTGCCGGGCAAAGGTCAGCTGATCAAGACCGGTTCGCTGGGCGATGTGATGGTTGAATCCATCACGGCGGCACTGACCGTGGTACGCAGTCGCGCGAAAAGTCTCGGCATCCCTGTGGACTTCCACGAGAAGCGCGACACGCACATCCACATGCCAGAAGGCGCGACGCCCAAAGATGGCCCTAGCGCAGGCGTAGGCATGTGCACGGCCCTTGTTTCGGCGCTGACACAGATCCCTGTGCGTGCGGACGTGGCAATGACCGGCGAAATCACCCTTCGCGGGCAGGTTCTGGCAATTGGCGGGCTCAAGGAAAAACTCCTGGCTGCGCACCGTGGCGGTATCAAAACGGTGATCATTCCGGAAGAAAACGTCCGTGACCTGAAAGAGATTCCGGACAACATCAAGCGTGACCTGCAGATCAAGCCGGTTAAATGGATTGACGAAGTCCTGCAAATTGCGCTGCAATACGCGCCGGAGCCCTTGCCGGATGTGGCTCCGGAGATGGTTGCTAAGGATGAAAAGCGCGAGTCTGACTCTAAGGAAAGGATTAGCACGCATTAGTCTGGGCGGCCTTCCTTGACAGCTTTTTAGAGCCCTTGTTATAAAGCGGCTCTTTTAAGCATCTGCAAGCCGCTCAGCGTTCGTTTGGCTTTACCAAAAAACTTAGAAACATACTCAATATAGACATAAGGGGACTTAGAGTGAACAAGTCGGAACTGATTGATGCTATCGCTGCATCTGCTGATATCCCGAAAGCTGCTGCCGGCCGTGCGCTGGATGCAGTGATCGAATCCGTCACTGGCGCTCTGAAGGCTGGCGACTCCGTTGTACTGGTGGGTTTCGGAACATTTTCCGTGACTGATCGTCCAGCACGTATCGGTCGTAACCCTCAGACCGGTAAGACACTGGAAATCGCTGCTGCTAAAAAACCAGGTTTCAAAGCCGGTAAAGCCCTGAAAGAAGCTGTCAACTAAGTTCTCAAAGCCTTTGCCCAACCGAAGCAGAACTATTCTGCATCGGCAGCGGAGCGGTAGTGCGGTCGGTTTGAATCCGGCCTGGCACACCGGGGTCGCAAGTAGCTACCCCGTCCGCTTCGCCCGTTACGAGAAGGCGCATCCTCGGATGCGCCTTTCTTCTATCCGCTTTCTACCCACGCTCCGCGGTTGGATAGTCAGTACAACCGTTTTGGGGGACGCATGCTGCAGAACATCAGGGACAATTCACAGGGCTGGATTGCCAAGACCATTATCGGGGTCATCATTGCCTTGATGGCATTGACGGGATTCGACGCTCTTTTTTCGGCGACCAGCACCAAGCAGGACGCCGCCAAGGTCAATGGTGATGAAATCACCAAGACCGAGCTGAGCCAGGCAATCGACATGCAACGCCGCCAGCTCATGCAGCAGTTGGGCAAGGATTTCGATCCTGCTCTGCTCGATGAGAAAATGCTGCACGACGCCGCCTTGAAAGGTCTGGTTGACCGCAAGCTCCTGTTGCAAGGTGCCGCCAAGGCGAAGTTTTCCTTCTCGGAAGCTGCGCTGGACCAACAGATCCTGCAAACACCCGAGTTTCAGGTGGACGGCAAATTCAACGCAGATCGTTTCGATCAGGTGATTCGTCAGCTGGGCTTCACCCGTTTGCAGTTCCGCCAGATGCTGGCTCAGGAAATGCTGATCGGTCAGGTTCGCGCCGGTGTCGCTGGCAGTGCTTTTGTGACCGATACGCAAGTCGAAGCTTTCGCCCGTCTGGAAAAACAGACCCGCGATTTCGCAACCCTGACCCTGACTGCCGATTCCGCAGCAGTCAAAGTCACCGACGACGAGATCAAGGCGCATTACGACGAGCACGCCAAAGAGTTCTTGAGTCCGGAACAGGTCGTACTTGATTACGTCGAGCTGAAGAAGTCTTCCTTCTTCGACAAGGTGCAAGTCAAGGACGCAGACCTCCAGGCGGCGTATCAGAAAGAAATCGCCAATCTGGCTGAGCAACGTCGCGCTGCGCACATTCTGATCGAAGTCAGCGACAAGCTGAACGAAGCACAGGCCAAGGCGAAGATTGAAGAAATTCAACAGCGTCTCGCCAAAGGCGAAGATTTTGCGGCTCTGGCCAAGGAATTCTCCCAGGATCCGGGTTCGGCATCCAAAGGTGGTGACCTGGGTTACGCAGGCAAGGGTGTCTACGATCCGGCATTTGAAGACGCGCTGTATGCCTTGAACAAAGACCAGGTTTCAGCGCCCGTGCAAAGTTCCTACGGTTGGCATTTGATCAAGTTGTTGGGTGTGGAAGCACCGTCGGTGCCTACCTTTGCCAGTCTGAAGGGCAAGCTCACCAACGACCTGAAATCCCAGCAGGTTGAGCAGCGCTTCGTGGAAGCGACCAAGCAGCTTGAAGATTCGGCATTCGAGTCGTCCGATCTGGTCCAGCCGGCTCAGGATCTGGGTTTGAAAGTCCAGACGACCGCACCGTTTGGTCGTGAAGGCGGCGAAGGTCTTACGGCTAACCGCGCAGTGCTGCAGGCCGCGTTCAGTCCGGAAGTGCTGGAAGAAGGTTCCAACAGCAACGCGCTGGAACTCGACCCGGAAACCGTAGTGGTCGTGCGCTCCAAGGAGCACCGTCAACCTGAACAGCTGCCGCTGGAAAGCGTTGCCAGTGTCATTCGCGCTCAGTTGATCAAGGAACACGCCAGCGCTGCAGTCAAGGCCAGGGGCGATGCTCTGCTGGCCGGTTTGCGCGATGGCAAGGTTCCGATGGCCGCCAAGCAGGATGGTCAGAGCTGGAAGGTCATGGAAGCGGTGACTCGCAGTCAGGAAGGCGTAGAGCCAGCCGTGCTGCAGGCGCTGTTCCGCATGCCCAAGCCTGAAGGCAAGGACAAACCTGCTTTCACCAGCCTGACGCTGGCTGATGGCAGCTATGTGGTTGTGCGCCTCAACGGCGTCAATCAAGCGGCTGCGCCATCTGAAGAAGAGAAAACACAATACCGTCGTTTCCTGGCATCCCGTGCCGGCCAGCAGGATTTCGCTGCTTACCGTGCACAGCTGGAAAGCAAGGCGAAGATCGAGCGGTTCTGATGCTCTGATCTGACGACAAAAAAGAAGGCCGCTCATTGAGCGGCTTTTTTTTGCGTTGTCTCGTTGGAGCGGGCTTGCCCGCGAATGCTGATGGATACACTTGGGTTGGATATGTATTCAGTCTCATCGCCTTCCCGGATAAATCCGGTCCCACTGGGTTCGCGATTTGCCCGTGACAGATTGCCCACGAAAAAGCCCGCCACTCTTGCGAGCGGCGGGCCTGGGTAACGCCGTGAAGATTACTCTTCGAGGTTACCCATCGCGGTGGTGTTGAAGCCGCCGTCGACGTACATGATTTCGCCGCTGATGCCGGACGCCAGGTCCGAGCACAGGAACGCGCCGGCGTTGCCGACTTCATCGATGGTCACGTTGCGACGCAGTGGGGTTTGCGCTTCGTTGGCTGCCAGCATTTTGCGGAAGTTTTTGATCCCGGAAGCGGCGAGGGTGCGGATAGGGCCAGCCGATACCGCGTTGACGCGCGTGCCTTCCGGGCCAAGGCTACCAGCCAGATAACGTACGCCCGCTTCCAGACTGGCCTTGGCCATGCCCATCACGTTGTAGTTAGGCATGGTGCGCTCTGCGCCCAGGTACGACAGGGTCAGCAGGCTGCCATTGCGGCCTTTCATCATTTCGCGGCCGGCCTTGGCCAGGGCCACGAAGCTGTAGGCGCTGATGTCGTGCGCGATGCGGAAGCCTTCGCGGGTGGTGGCTTGGGTGAAGTCGCCGTCGAGCTGGTCGCCCGGTGCGAAGCCCACGGAGTGAACGATCACGTCCAGGCCGTCCCATTTCTTGCTCAGTTCTTCGAAGACCTTGGCGATTTCTTCGTCGCTGGCGACGTCGCAAGGGAAGCACAGTTCAGGATTGGAGCCCCAGCCTGCGGCGAATTCTTCGACACGACCTTTGAGTTTGTCGTTCTGATAGGTGAAGGCAAGCTCTGCACCCTCGCGATGCATGGCGGCAGCGATGCCGGATGCGATGGACAGTTTGCTAGCGACACCGACGATCAGGACGCGCTTACCGGCGAGAAAACCCATGTGTTGTTCCTCTTCAGGTTAATCGACAGCTACCGGCGCCAAAAAGGCGGCTTCCAGCAGCTGCTGTGTATAAGGATGTTGCGGTGCGGCAAAGATAGCTTGCGCGTCACCCTGTTCGACCACTTGGCCCTGCTTGACCACCATCAACTGATGGCTAAGCGCTTTGACGACCGCCAGGTCATGGCTGATAAACAAATACGTCAGGTTGTACTTGGTTTGCAGTGAACGCAGCAGCTCCACTACCTGACGCTGGACTGTCCGGTCGAGCGCCGAAGTGGGCTCGTCCAGCAAAATCAGCGCCGGTTTTAACACTAATGCCCGGGCAATGGCGATTCTCTGCCGCTGCCCACCGGAAAACTCGTGGGGGTAGCGGTGCCGGGTTTCCGGATCCAGACCTACTTCCCTGAGCGCCGCGATGATTGCCATTTCCTGCTCGGCTGCGGTGCCCAGGCGATGAATACGCAGGCCTTCGCCGACGATTTCCCCCACCGACATACGCGGGCTCAGGCTGCCGAACGGGTCCTGAAACACCACCTGCATCTGTCGGCGCAGCGGGCGAATCTCCTGCTGCGACAGGCAGTCTAGCGTCTTGCCCTGAAACCGTATGACGCCCTGGCTACCGATCAGCCGGAGAATCGCCAGGCCCATGGTCGATTTGCCCGAACCGCTTTCGCCGACAATCCCCAGCGTTTGCCCCTGAGGCAGACTGAACTGAACGCCGTCCACTGCCTTGACATGATCCACGGTCCGTTTGAGCAGACCTTTCTTGATCGGAAACCAGACCCGCAGATCCTCCACTTCCAGCAGTGGCGCACCGGCCGGATTGGCCGCAGGACCGCCGCTGGGCTCCGCGCTGAGCAGAATTTTCGTGTACGGATGCTGAGGCGAACGGAACAGCTCCTCACAGGATGCTTGTTCGACGATGCAACCGCGCTGCATGACACATACGCGATTGGCTATTTGCTTGACCACGTTCAGGTCATGGCTGATCAGCAGCAGTGCCATGCCCAGGCGCGCCTGCAATTCCTTGAGCAATTCGAGGATTTTCAGCTGCACCGTAACGTCCAGCGCGGTGGTCGGTTCATCGGCGATCAGCAGCTCGGGCTCGTTGGCCAGGGCCATGGCAATCATCACACGCTGGCGTTGACCGCCTGAGAGCTCATGTGGCAGGGCTTTGAGTCTTTTTTGCGGCTCGGGTATGCCTACCAGCTCCAGCAGCTCCAGGGTGCGATGTGTGGCCGCCTTGCCCATTAGCCCTTTGTGCAGGCCGAGCACTTCGTTGATCTGCTTTTCGATCGATTGCAGCGGGTTCAGCGAGGTCATCGGTTCTTGAAAGATCATGGCGATTTTATTGCCACGGATCGCCCGCAGTTTTTTCTCGCTCAGGGTCAGTAAGTCCTGCCCGGCATAATGAATCGTGCCGCTTGGATGACGGGCGAGCGGGTAGGGCAGCAGGCGCAGGATCGAGTGCGCCGTCACCGACTTGCCCGAGCCACTTTCACCCACCAGCGCAAGGGTTTCCCCACGGCGGATATCAAAGCTGATGCCTTCGACCACGCGCTGACAGCCTTCGCCTGCCACGAACTCGACGGCCAGATCGCGAATCTCGATCAGATTGTCATTGTTCATCTCATTTCCTTGGGTCGAAAGCGTCGCGGGCGGATTCACCGATAAACACCAGCAGGCTGAGCATCAAGGCCAGCACGGCGAAGGCGCTGATGCCGAGCCACGGAGCCTGCAGGTTGGATTTGCCCTGCGCCACCAGTTCGCCCAGCGATGGCGAGCCGGCGGGTAGGCCAAAGCCGAGGAAATCCAGCGCCGTCAGGGTGCCGATTGCGCCGGTGAGGATGAACGGCATGAACGTCATGGTCGACACCATCGCGTTGGGCAGGATATGGCGGAACATGATCGCGCCGTTCTCCATGCCTAGCGCCCGGGCGGCACGCACGTATTCCAGGTTGCGCCCACGCAGGAATTCGGCGCGCACCACGTCCACCAGGCTCATCCAGGAAAATAGCAGCATGATGCCCAGCAGCCACCAGAAGTTGGGCTGGACGAAGCTGGCGAGAATGATCAGCAGATACAGCACTGGCAGTCCCGACCAGATTTCCAGGAAGCGCTGCCCGAGCAGGTCCACCCAGCCGCCGTAAAAGCCCTGCAAGGCACCGGCAATCACGCCGATGATCGAGCTGAGGATGGTCAGGGTCAGGGCGAACAGCACCGAAACCCGGAAACCATAGATGACTCGGGCCAACACGTCACGGCCCTGGTCATCGGTGCCGAACAGGTTTTCTGCCGATGGTGGTGCAGGTGCCGGAACTTTCAGGTCGTAGTTGATGCTCTGGTAGCTGAACGGAATCGGCGCCCACAACACCCAGCCGTTTTTGGCGGCCAGCAGTTCCTTGATGTAGGGGCTTTTGTAGTTGGCTTCCAGCGGGAATTCGCCGCCGAACGTGGTTTCCGGGTAGCGCTCAAGCACCGGGAAATACCAGCTGCCGTCATAGCGCACGGCCAGCGGTTTATCGTTGGCGATCAGTTCTGCGCCAAGGCTGAGGCCGAACAGGATCAAGAATAACCACAACGACCACCAGCCCCGCTTGTTAGCCTTGAATCGTTCGAAGCGGCGACGATTGAGAGGAGACAACTTCATATCAATGTTTCCTGCTTTCAAAGTCGATGCGCGGGTCTACCAGCGTGTAGGTGATATCGCCGATCAGCTTCACCACCAACCCGAGCAGGGTGAAGATGAACAGCGTGCCGAACACCACCGGGTAATCGCGGTTGATGGCCGCTTCGAAACTCATCAGGCCCAGGCCGTCCAGGGAAAAGATCACCTCGACCAGCAGCGAACCGGTGAAGAAGATGCCGATGAACGCAGAAGGGAATCCGGCGATCACCAGCAACATCGCGTTGCGGAATACATGGCCGTAAAGCACGCGATGATTGCTCAAGCCCTTGGCTTTGGCGGTGATCACGTATTGCTTGCCGATTTCATCGAGGAAGCTGTTTTTGGTCAGCAGAGTCATGGTGGCGAAGTTGCCGATCACCAGCGCGGTGACGGGCAGCACCAGGTGCCAGAAGTAGTCGAGGATCTTGCCGCCGGTGCTCAGTTCGTCGAAGTTGTTGGAGGTCAGGCCGCGCAAAGGGAACCAGTCCAGATAACTGCCGCCGGCGAACACCACGATCAGCAGGATCGCGAACAGAAACGCCGGGATCGCGTAACCGACAATGATCAGCGAACTGGTCCACACATCGAAGTGACTGCCGTGTCGCGTGGCCTTGGCGATGCCCAGCGGAATCGACACCAGGTACATGATCAGCGTGCTCCATAACCCGAGGGAAATGGACACCGGCATTTTCTCGACAATCAGATCGATGACCTTGGCGTCCCGAAAGAAGCTGTCGCCAAAATCCAGGTGCGCGTAGTTCTTGACCATGATCCACAGGCGTTCCGGCGCCGACTTGTCGAAGCCGTACATGTGCTCGATCTCTTTGACCAAACCTGGGTCAAGGCCCTGGGCGCCGCGATAGGTCGAGCCCGCCACCGACACCTCGGCGCCGCCACCGGCGATGCGGCTGGTGGCGCCCTCAAAGCCTTCGAGCTTGGCAATCATCTGTTCCACCGGGCCGCCCGGTGCAGCCTGAATGATCACGAAGTTGATGAGCAGGATGCCGAACAGGGTCGGAATGATCAGCAGCAGGCGGCGGAAAATATAAGCCAGCATCTCAGCGCTCCGTACTGGCAGGCGCATTGCCCGTTGGTTGGGGCGCTGCCGGACGGGCGTCAGGCTTGTACCACCAGGTGTTGGTACCGATGTCGGATAGCGCTTTTACGCCGGGATGAGCGATGTGATCCCAATACGCGACACGCCAGGTCTTGATGTGCCAGTTCGGCAGCACATAGAAGCCCCAGAGCAGCACCCGATCCAGCGCCCGGGCGTGGTCGACCAGGCTTTGTCGGGAGTCGGCGTTGATCAGGCCGTCCACCAGGCTGTCCACCGCCGGGTCTTTGAGGCCCATGAAATTGCGGCTGCCGGTGCGGTCGGCGCTGACGGAGTGAAAGTATTCGCGTTGTTCATTGCCCGGCGAGCTGGACTGGGGAAAGCTGCTGACAATCATGTCGTAGTCCCGCGAGCGCAGGCGGTTGATGTATTCCGATGCGTCAACCCTGCGAATTGTCAGTTCAATCCCCAGATCGCTGAGGTTGCGTTTGTAGGGCAGCAGGATGCGTTCGAATTGGGTCTGGGCCAGAAGAAACTCCAGTTTCATCGGGTTGCCCTCGGCATCGCTCATCTTGTCGTTCTTGATGGTCCAGCCAGCCTCCTGCAATAACTGGAAGGCACGCCGTAATTGCGGACGAATCATGCCGCTGCCGTCGTTGACCGGCAGTTGGAAAGGTTCGCTGAACACGCGCTCGGGGATCTTGCCGCGCCACGGCTCGAGGATTTTCAGTTCCTCGGCGGACGGCAGGCCACTGGCGGCCATTTCCGAGTTGTCGAAATAGCTCTTGGTCCGACTGTACGAACCATTGAACATCTGTTTGTTGGTCCATTCGAAATCGAGCAGCAGGGTCAGCGCCTCGCGTACCTTTGGATCCTGGAACAGCGGGCGACGCAGGTTCATGACAAAGCCCTGCATGCCTTGAGGGTTGCCGTTGGGCAGTTCTTCCTTGATGAGGCGGCCTTCGCGCACAGCGGGCGTGTCGTAGGCGGTTGCCCAGTTCTTCGCGCTGGTTTCCAGCCAATAGTCGAACTGTCCGGCCTTGCCAGCCTGAAGGGCCACGTCCATGTCCCGGTAATAGTCGTAGCTCATGACATCGAAGTTGAACTGCCCGCGGTTGACTGGCAGGTCTTTGGCCCAATAGTCCTTGACTCGCTCGTAGCGCACGGAGCGGCCAGCGTTAACCTCGGCGACCTTGTAGGGGCCGCTGCCCAGCGGAAATTCGAGGTTGCCCTTGGTGAACTCGCGGCTGGCCCAGAAATGTTTGGGAAGCACGGGCAATTGGCCGAGGATCAGCGGCAACTCGCGGCTTTGGTTGTCCTTGAACTTGAAAAGCACCCGCAGCGGATCCTCGACGACCACTTTGTCGACACCGGCGTAATAGGCCCGGTACATCGGGGTGCCATCCTTGATCAGGGTATTGAAGGAAAATTCCACGTCTTCGGCGCGGATTGGATGGCCGTCATGGAAGCGTGCCTGCGGACGCAGGTAGAAGCGCACCCAGCTGTTATCCGGAGCCTTTTCAATCTTGCTGGCGATCAGGCCGTATTCGGTCATCGGCTCGTCCAGGCTGGAGCGGGCCAGTGTGTCGTAGATCATGCCGACGTCATCGGCGGCGGTGCCCTTGTTGATGAACGGGTTGAGGCTGTCGAAGCTGCCAAAGCCAGCCTGGCGAAAGAGCCCGCCCTTGGGTGCATCGGGGTTGACGTAGTCGAAGTGGGTGAAGTTGGCCGGGTACTTTGGTGCTTCGTCGTACATGGTCACGGCATGTTCGGGTGCAGCCTGAGCGGTACAGGCCAGGCCGGCGAGGAAGAGGCCGCCAGCCTGCATCAGCAGGGAACGCAAAACGGTCATTGAATCTTCTCCAGGGGCTTGAGCCACCACGCGCGCAACCCCAGCGTATAGGGCGGGGTGGTGACCATGGCGAACCGGTTGCGGTACGCCAGGCGATGATTATTGAGGTACCAGTTTGGAATGCTGTAGTGCTGCGACAACAGGACACGGTCCAGCGCACGGGCGGCGGCCACCTGGGTGTCGCGGGTTTGCGCGGCGAGCAATTGATTGAGCAGGCCGTCGACCACCGGGTTGGCGACACCAGCGTAATTTTTGCTGCCGGTAATCGCCGCCTGGCTGGAATGGAAGTACTGCCATTGCTCCAGGCCTGGGCTGAGCGTCTGGTTGAGGGTCATGAGAATCATGTCGAAATCGAACTGATCCAGGCGCTGCTTGTACTGGGCGCGATCCACCGTACGCAGCCGCGCGTCGATACCGATGCGCCGCAGGTCTTCGATATAGGGTTGCAGAATGCGTTCGAGATTGGGATTGACCAGCAGGATCTCGAAGCGCAATGGCTGGCCATCACGATTCATCAAACGCTGATCCGCCAGCTTCCAGCCCGCTTCGCCGAACAGTCCCAAGGCCTTGCGCAGGGTTTCCCGTGGGATACCGCCGCCATCGGTTTTTGACACCGCAAAGGGTTGGGTGAACAGGCTCGGCGGCAATTGCTCGCGATACTGCGACAGCAGCAGCCACTCCGCGCCCGTCGGCAGACCGCTGGCGGAGAACTCGCTGTTGGGGTAGTAACTGGTCGAGCGCTGGTAGGCATCGCTGAACAGCGTGCGGTTGGTCCACTCGAAGTTGAACATCAGGCCCAGGGCTTCGCGGGTTTTCACGTCGGCAAAGGTGGCGCGCCGGGTGTTCATGAACAAACCCTGGGTCTGGGTCGGGATCTTGTGCGGGATTTGCGCCTTGATCACGTCGCCGCTGGCCACCGCCGGGAAGTTATACCCGGTGGCCCAATTCTTGGCCTGATGCTCGATATAAATGTCGAACTCACCGGCCTTGAAGGCTTCGAAGGCCACATCGCTGTCGCGATAGAACTCGACTTCGACGCGATCAAAATTGTACTTGCCGCGATTCACCGGCAAGTCCTTGCCCCAGTAATCCTTGACCCGTTCGAACACCAGCTGGCGACCGGGCTGCACTCGCGTGATGCGGTATGGCCCGCTGCCCAGCGGCGGTTCATAGGTGGTGGCCTTGAAGTCGCGGTCTTTCCAATAGTGCTGCGGCAGTACAGGCAGCTCGCCCAGACGCAGAATCAGCAGCGGATTCCCGGCGCGCTTGAAGACGAAGCGAATGCGATGTCGATTGAGGATGTCGACCCGCTGCACCTCCTGCAACGCCGTGCGGTATTGCGGATGGCCATCTTTCAGCAACGTGCGATAGGAGAAGGCCACGTCGTAGGCGGTAATCGGCTTGCCGTCGTGAAAACGCGCCTGGGGGCGCAAGTTGAACACCACCCAGCTGCGATCTTCGCTGAACTCCACGCTCTGTGCGATCAAGCCATAACTTGAGGTCGGCTCATCCCCGGAAGGGTCGTACTGGCCGGTGCCGACCATCAGCGGCTCGTTCAGCTCACTGACGCCGTACTGCAGGAAATTACCGGTGGAAATCGGGCTGCTGCCCTTGAAGGTATAAGGGTTGAGCGTATCGAACGTGCCAAAAGCCATCATTCGCAAGGTGCCACCCTTCGGCGCCTCGGGATTGACCCAGTCGAAATGCGTGAAGCTGGCCGGATACTTGAGCACGCCGAATTGCGCATAGCCGTGGCTTTCGCTGATGGCTGCGCAGACGGGAAAGCTCAAGGCCAGGCTAATGAGTAGCAGGAAGGGACGTATCACGATCCAGACGGCTTGGGCTTTAGGCCGGTAACAGTAACAGCTTGTATCGGCAGGAAAAAGACCACAGCCCAAAGGGCTGAGTCCCACAGTAGAACACGGACATGTGGGAGCGAGCTTGCTCGCGAAGGGAGTAGTCCGAGCGCCACATCATCTGCGGCTGGAATATTGTCTTCGCAAGCAAGCTTGCTCCCACGGGCGTCAGTCCATGGGGCGGTGGGACTCAATGCGGCAGATAAACCGTCAGCGTCTGGCCTGGCTTGAGTGCCGAACCTGTGCGAGGGTTCCAGCGCTTGAGATGTTGCATCTCGACGTTGAAGCGCTTGGCGACCAGGTACATCGAGTCGCCTTTCTGGATTTTGTACTGCATGGATTTTTTGTCCGCTTCCTTGGTACCCGGCTTGGCCTTGGTGCTGGCGACAACCGTGCTTCTGGCCTTGGTGTTGTCTTCCATCACCAGTGTCTGGCCGACTTTCAGGCCCTGCCCGGACAACTTGTTCCAATGCTGCAGATCCTTGACGTCGACCTTGTTCGCCTTGGCGATCATGGTCAGGTTCTCGCCGGGTTTGACCTTGTAGCTGCGGCTGCGCACAGGCTTGTCGTTACGGGCCACTTCTTCGAACACCGGTTGCGCCGGGCTCATGCCAGGTTGGGTCGGAATGGTCAGGGCCTGGCCGACGCGCAGGTTGTTGCCGGCAATCTTGTTGCTGCTTTTCAACGAACTGACAGATACCTGATAACGGCTGGCGAGACTGGCGAGGGTGTCGCCGGGACGCACGCGGTATTGCTGCCAGTCGACCAGTTCCTGAGGCTTCATGGTCGACAGGCTGGCGGTCAGCAGCTGAGCCTTGGACGTGGGCACCAGCAAGTGCTGCGGGCCATCAACGGTCATGCGCTTCTTGAAGGCCGGATTGAGCTGGAACAATTCGTCTTCATCGATGTTGGCCATGGCGGCGACCTTGGACAGGTCCATCCGCTGGTTCAGTTCGACGACTTCAAAGTAAGGCCGGTTGGCGATCGGGTTCAGGTTCACGCCATAGGCTTCAGGCGCCAGGACAACCTGGGAAAGCGCGAGCAGTTTGGGCACGTAATCCTTGGTTTCCTGCGGCAGTGGCAGGTTCCAGTAATCAGTCGGCAGGTTGAGCTTGTCATTGCGTTCGATGGCGCGGCTGACCGTGCCTTCGCCAGCGTTGTAGGCGGCCAGGGCCAGCAGCCAGTCGCCGTTGAACATGTCGTGCAGCTTGCTCAGGTAATCCAGCGCGGCAACGGTCGACGCCTGAACGTCACGGCGGCCATCGTAGAAGCTGGTCTGACGCAGGTTGAAGTAGCGACCGGTGGACGGGATGAACTGCCACAGGCCGACGGCACTGCTGCGGGACACGGCCATTGGGTTGTAGGCGCTTTCGATAACTGGCAGCAGGGCCAGTTCCAGCGGCATGTTGCGCTCTTCAAGACGCTCGACGATGTAATGCATATACAGGCTGCCACGCTCACCGGCGTTCTCGAGGAACGATGGGTTGTTGGCGAACCAGAGGCGCTGTTGATCGATTCGCGGGTTCAGGTCGTTGCCTTGTTGCAACTGAAAGCCCTGACGCATCCGCTCCCAGACGTCCTGCGCTGGCGCAAGTGGCGTGGGTTTGTGGCTGAGAAAAATCGGTTTTGGCTTGATCCCCGCGGCCAGGGGCGGCGCGCGGTGGGTACTGCTGGGCTCGATATGGCTGGTGGTTTGACAGCCCGCGAGTGTAGCGCTCACGGCAACAGCGATAGCCTGAGCCAACCGGGTCAATGCGTCTGAATTGAGGGTTCTGCTTATAGATGACGACATTGGCTGGGGGATAGTTCCAGGCGAAAATGTCGGGCGATTCTAGGAACAGCCCTGCCAATGGTCAACCATTCAGAATTTTGTTACTGATTTGCGGGTTGTTTAGAACTTATCTTTCCAGGCGCGCAATGCAGCAAAAACCGCGCTCGGGGACTGGTTTTGGGTTCCCGTCCGTTCGTCAGCTTTTTCTTTAACAGATGTTTCATTGGTGCGGATAAATGGATTGGTCCGGCGTTCCAGAGCTAGATTTGAAGGCAGGCTGATACGGTTTTCGCTGCGCCACTGGCTGACCTGGGCAAGACGTTCGGCGATGTCGGTGTTATGCGGTTCAACGGCTTGGGCAAAGCGCAGATTGCTCAAGGTGTATTCGTGAGTGCAGTACACCAGCGTGCTGCCCGGGAGGTTGGTCAGGCGGCCAAGGGAGTGATGCATTTGGTCCGGGGTGCCTTCGAACAGGCGTCCGCAGCCAGCGGCAAACAAGGTATCGCCGCAGAACAGCAGCGGCGCCGGTGTCTGTGCATGGTAGAAAGCAATGTGGCCCAGGGTGTGACCCGGCACCGCATAGACATCGAAGTCCAGGCCGAGGACGTTGATCCGGTCGTTATCGACCAGGGCCACGTCCCGTGCCGGGATGTTTTCCGCAGCCGGACCAAGCACTCTGGCCCCGGTTTCCTGCTTGAGTTGGGCAACACCGCCCACATGGTCGTGGTGGTGGTGGGTGACGAGAATGTCGCTCAGTTGCCAGTCGGGGTGCTGTTCCAGCCAGCTCAGTACCGGCGCCGCATCGCCCGGATCGACCACGGCGCAGCGTTTGCTGGAAGGATCTTGTAACAACCAGATGTAGTTGTCAGTGAAAGCGGGCAGGGCATCGATCTGTATCATGGCGCAGTTCGCTTAGCGGGAAACAATGGTGCATCTTAGAGTCTGATTACGTTCGAGGCGAGCATCCCCTCAGGAGAACTGAAATGACCGATGAAGCTTTCGCCCAGGCTGATCCTGAGTGGCTGGCGCTGATCAGTTCGGCGCGTGAGTGGTTGTCCGGGCCGTTGGGCCAATTGTTGCTGCAGGAAGAACGTCGCGTCCTCGAAGACGAGCTGGGGCGTTATTTTGGCGGCTATCTGGTGCATTACGGGCCGTCTGCCGAGACCCCGCCCGCTGCCGAGCAGGTGCAGCGTAACGTCCGCCTTGGCGCGCCGCTGCCGGGGGTTGAGATCGTGTGTGAAGAGCAGGCCTGGCCGCTCAGCGAGCATGCGGCTGACGTGGTGGTCTTGCAGCACGGCCTGGATTTCTGCCTGTCACCCCACGGCCTGTTGCGCGAAGCCGCCAGCAGTGTGCGGCCCGGCGGTCATCTGCTGATTATCGGCATCAACCCCTGGAGCGCCTGGGGATTGCGCCATGCGTTCGCCCAGGACGCGTTGCGCAAGGCGCGCTGCATTTCCCCGTCGCGCGTCGCCGACTGGCTTAATCTGCTGGGCTTCGCACTGGAGAAACGGCGCTTCGGATGCTATCGTCCGCCGCTTGCTTCGGCAGCCTGGCAAGCACGTTTGTCTGGCCTTGAACGGCTTGGTGGCGGATGGCAAAGCCCCGGCGGTGGCTTCTATTTATTAGTGGCGCGAAAGATGGTGGTGGGGCTGCGGCCCGTGCGCCAGACCCGCCGTGAACCCCTGGGCAAGCTCATTCCGCTGCCCATGGCGAAAGTGAATCGTCGCAGTAGCGAACCCTAGGCTGTGCTCAAGCCCACTATTTTCCGGAAAAAGTTGTAATGACCGAAAGCGTTGAGATCTTCACCGATGGTGCCTGCAAGGGTAATCCCGGCCCAGGCGGCTGGGGCGCACTGCTGGTGTGCAAGGGCGTCGAAAAGGAGTTGTGGGGCGGCGAAGCCAACACTACCAACAACCGCATGGAGCTGACAGGCGCGATTCGCGGCCTTGAAGAGCTCAAGCGTTCCTGCGACGTGACCCTGGTGACCGACTCGCAGTACGTCATGAAAGGCATTACCGAGTGGATGGTCAACTGGAAGAAGCGCGGCTGGAAGACAGCGGCCAAGGAGCCGGTGAAAAACGCCGACCTGTGGAAATTGCTCGATGAACAAGTCAATCGGCACACTGTGACCTGGCAATGGGTGCGCGGACACATCGGCCATTACGGCAACGAGCGTGCCGACCAGCTGGCCAATCGGGGTGTCGACGAAGTGAGAGGCATCAGACATGCGTAGTGTTGTACTCGACACCGAAACCACCGGCATGCCGGTCACCGATGGCCACCGGGTCATCGAGATCGGTTGCGTCGAACTGATCGGCCGTCGTCTGACCGGTCGGCATTTCCACGTTTACCTGCAACCTGATCGCGAAAGCGACGAAGGCGCGATTGGCGTCCACGGCATCACCAATGAATTTCTGGTGGGCAAGCCGCGTTTCGCTGAAGTGGCAGATGAGTTCTTCGAATTCATCAAGGGCGCGCAGCTGATCATTCACAACGCCGCGTTCGACATCGGTTTTATCAATAACGAATTCGCCCTGATCGGACAGACCGACAAGGCCGATATCACCCAGCATTGCACGGTGCTCGACACCTTGCTGATGGCTCGTGAACGCCATCCCGGCCAGCGCAACAGCCTGGACGCCTTGTGCAAACGCTATGGCGTCGACAACTCCGGTCGTGAATTGCACGGCGCCTTGCTCGACTCCGAGATTCTGGCCGACGTCTACCTGACCATGACCGGCGGCCAGACCAGCCTGTCGTTGGCTGGCAATGCCACAGACGGTAATGGCTCCGGCGAAGGTTCCGGCAATAACGCCAGCGAGATTCGTCGCTTGCCGATTGATCGCGCACGTTGCCGCGTCATCCGTGCCAGCGAAAGCGAGCTGGCCGAGCACGATGTGCGCATGGCCGCTATCGCCAAATCGGCAGGCGCCCCGGCGTTGTGGGTGCAGTTGCAGGAAGCTCGGGACCAGGCGTCAGCTTGATCCTTCATCCCAGCGCAGCGATGTGATGACTTTGGCTAATCCAGCGGTTAATCCAGCACTGAGCATTCGGGTTGCAGACGAATGCTTCGAGGATTACATCCTCAACAGCGAATTCAGCTTCACCGTCAGCGGATTTGCGTTGGCGCAGGTAGGGGAGAGCGTCGAGTGCTGGGAGATCGAACCGGTCGAGCCTTATTCCAAGAATTACGGCATTGATTCCCAGGAGTTCTGCGATTATCGCGACGCAGCGGACAGCACCGTGCTGGTTGCCTGGCTGGAAGATCGAGCAGTGGGACATGTGGTGCTGAGCAGGCACTGGAATGGCTTTGCCCATATCGACGAACTGGCGGTTGATGCTTGCGCGCGTCGCAACGGGGTAGCCCGGGCGCTGCTGGATGTCGCGCAATTCTGGAGTCGCAAACAGGATTTGCCGGGGATCATGCTGGAAACCCAGAACAACAATCTGGCTGCCTGCAAGTTGTACGAGCGTTGCGGGTTCGTTGTAGGCGGGGTTGATCACATGCGTTATCGCGGCATTGACCCGCATACACGGGAAGCAGCGATTTTCTGGTACATGCTGTTCAATGATGCTGTTACCGATGTTGATAGCAGCAGCGATCAGCGTTCAGCCTGAACAGCCGCTTGCGCTCACGATAAGACGAAGCGATCAAGCGACCTCAGGCCGAATATTACTTTGTACGGGTCATTTCCACACCGGACTGAAGCAACTGGAAGACATCTCCGCCCAAGTGCTTGACCCGATCGCCGATTGCCAGGCGATAGGTTGATACAGGTTCCGTGCCGCCAGCCTCGGAGGGCTGTGATTCCTGGAACTCATGCACGGAGTAGACGCGGCCTTCGGCGTCCCTTGCATGAAATTGTCCGACGAGAACTGAAGCCATTTGCTTTGTAACCTCTGAAGATAACCGCTCATTTACTGCTGCATGCTAACACCGCGCGCCGATAATCTGCGCCGGCTTGTAAGCCGAGTCGCAAGAAAGGTTTATGGCATTGGCACTCAAGCCTTGTAGACCGCTGTTTTAGCAGGGAGTTTTCCGCCTGGAAAAAAATAGTTCGCGCTGCGATTTACCGGGGATGCGCCGTCAGTCGGCCAAAAATATTGGCACATTCAAACAAGTTAAAGCCGGTTTTAATCCCTGACTTCATCTATAACTACTGGCTCTTTGAATTCGTAAAAGGAAATCTCCATGAGTCAGGTTTACTCGGTCGCGGTTGTAGTGGGCAGTTTGCGTGCGGACTCCATTAACCGAAAAGTTGCGCTGGCGCTCGCTGCACTGGCTCCGGCAAATCTGCAGTTGAAGATTGTCGAAATCGGCGACCTGCCGCTGTACAACGAAGACATCGATACCGCGACCTCCACGCCTGAGTCTTACACTGCGTTTCGCCAGCAGATCGCCGCAGCCGATGCGGTCCTGTTTGTCACTCCGGAATACAACCGCTCGGTGCCCGGTGCCTTGAAAAACGCCATTGATGTCGGCTCCCGACCTTACGGCAAGAGCGCCTGGAGCGGCAAACCCGGTGCCGTCATCAGCGCTTCGCCAGGTGCCATTGGCGGTTTTGGCGCCAACCACCATTTGCGCCAGTCCCTGGTGTTCCTCAACGTTCCTTGTCTGCAACAGCCTGAAGCCTATCTCGGTAATGCGGGCACGTTCTTCGATGCAGCTGGAACGTTGTCCGAGCAGACCAAACCTTTCCTGCAAACCTTTATCAATGCCTACGCGGCATGGGTTGAGCAGAACAAAAAAGCCTGAATCCAGAAGCGCAGCGAGATCATCCTCGACAATGCCGCCTCGGTGGCCTTGTTGGTCATGATCCTGGGGCGCGGGCGTTTGACGTGAAAACACTCTGACCCTCCCTCAGTTGCTCCTTGAGACGGTTTTCCTCCCGCAGGTTGCGCTTACTCAGCACTGCTTTATATATGGAACGCCTGCGGGGAACCATGGATAAGCTCCTTGTTTTTTGTCCAGACTCTGCGCTGCCAACGGCGCAGGGTTTTCCACAAGGAGTTTGTTATGCCATTGGCATCCACCCACTATTTCTCCAGCCAAGCGCTCAGGGCGCAGTACGTCGCAGATCTGCACCACGCGCTGGCCGTTGCGCGAATCGATTCACCGCAGCATCAATGGCTCGGCAGGCTGGTCGATCTTGCGCAACCCGCTCAAATCGTTCCCATGCCACGAGTTGATCGCCTGGTCATCGATGACGGCGCGGTTCCTGTTGCGGAGCTGGCGGCCGCGCTGCTCTTGAGTGACCCTGCGTCCAGCGACAAGACCGTGTTTCTGCACACTCAGCTCAGCGGACTGGAACAGTTCGCCAGCCGCGAACAGCTGGCGCAGGTGCTCAACGCTCGTTTCAGGTTGCCGCCTACCCCTTCACCCCCATGGGCATATGAATCGATCGAGGGTGATACTTTTGAGCAGCAAATGCGCTCCATCATCTGCCAGCATGGGCAGAGCCTGGAAGTTTTCGCGGCCCACCTGATGCTGCTGCCTTCACTGCAAGTGGCGGTGGGCTGCGCGATGCAAGACACCCTTCTGCGCGCACTGCCAGACACCTCGCTGAATGTGTACACCCATCTGTTGCAAATCGTTCAGGTTGCAGATATCTCCGGCGTCGCTGCGCAGCCTCTGGTATTGGGGACGCAGTCCCTGGCTGAGGCTGCAATGGATGAGTATGTCCACAAGCCTGTCGATCCTGCTGTCCGGAGGCGATTCCTGGACGCTACGGGTCGGGTGCTGACTTCGCTTGAGGCGCAGCCGTTTGTGGATGCGCTTACCAACGTTCGCGACGCGACCAAGGATTGCTTCGAAGAACTGCTGAAGAACTTTTGGCTCAGCCCGGTTACCGGCAGTGGTACCCGGCGCGATCTGGGTGCGCGGCTGTTGGCGGACAGTTTTCGCCATCATTTGCTGAGCAGTGTGCAGACCGCAGGTATTTCCAACGAGGAATGGGTTCACTTGCGCAGATTGCATCCTCAGTCCAGCGCTGACGGGAGTGCGCAGCCTGCGACGGCCAGACTTTCCGTATCGATCGCTGGCGCGGAGCCGGTGAAACTTGCGGGCGTTATCCTGATCGATCTGACGACGGCAGATTTATCCTGCCTGCTGTTGTTTTCAGCCTGGCATGGGCTGCGCCGTTTCGCTGGCATCAGGCGGTTAATCGAGCATTTGACATCGACCGCTGGCCGGGCGGAGATGCTGCAGTGTACATCGCTCAATGACCACGCGTTGCTGGGTGCCCAAGGCCAATTGCAGCTGCGCCTGGACCCGATTGGGCGACCGCTGTTCAGCGATGCCATGGACTCGATCATCGCCTGGCAGAAACGTAATCTGGCGCACGTCATCGACCTGCCTTGCAATCGGGCCAGCAAGGCGGCAGTGGTTATCGACGATGCATTGGACATTCGACAGTTGCTCAATCCAGGGCTCGTTGCGTCGGGCGGTTCAGGCCGCTGGGGCGATGAACCCGGAGCCCCTGGACGCGCGTGCCGGCAGGCTGCGGTGCGCGCCAACTCATTCAAACCGGACGCTATCGGTGGTGCCGTGGCCCTGAACACCTGGCAGCACTATCTCAATGCCGTGGAGCAGCAAATCGATCAAACCGGAGCCCTGCATCCAGGCGCGGCTGAGTGCGCACGCCAGGTTCTGAATCGCTATCTATCGGTTGTTACCCAGGTGCAACTCGACGCTCGTGTTCTCTGGTTACAGCCCGTCGGTGCGGGTCCGATAAACCTGCTGAGTCTGCTGCTGGAAAAAGTCACCGGCCGTTTCCTTACGCAGTTGCCGAACGATTGCCTGATAGTCACCGCAGACTCTGCAACCGCAGAACAACACCCGCAGACGGTACTGACAGTCGGCATACTGGACCACATTCTGGATCTGGCCGATGCCGGCTTCCGGCAAACACTGACCTCGCAGAACCGCAATGCCCGCTTCGGTCACCTGCGCAGCCTGGACACACAGTTACTGCCCTGGCAGATGAGCAGCAGAATGCGCGGCAAGCTGCTGCGCCTTGCATTGCGCGTGGAAAAACGCTTTGGCAACTTGAGTGTCAGATCGCTGGGCATGTTCGAGCAGGTTCTGGACCTGCCGAGCTTGAGCCTGCGCACCCATTGTGGCGATGCCACTACTGAGGTGTATGCGCTGCATGTCGAGTATCAATCGGGGGCGCCCGCAGCCGTTATGACCAACGTGTTTGTCCTGCGTCAACCCCTGGACGCCGAGGGCAAACTGCTGCTGTGCTCGCCGTTTATCGGCTTGCAGGAATATCAGGCGCGCTCCGATCTGAAAGCCCTGATCCAGCAGACACTGGCTGATCCTTCAACCCGGGCGCAGTGGCTGGATTGTTTCAGCTCACCTGTCAAAGAGGGGATTCGTGCTCATCTGCAGCAATCCTTGCCAATCAATGTCGGGCTGGAGCGCATTGACGAACACTTTATCGAGCATCTTCAGGACGCAGAGCTGGACCGGCAGATCAAGGAAGTCGAAGCCGCCTTTGATGATGCCGTGCGATGGCAGGCGGACGCTGCCCTGACAGGCGCGCTTATCAGCGTGGCAAATACCAGCGATCAGCTGCGCGGTTTGAAGGACTCGCTGGCATACGCTGTTGAGGTCTCGCTGTTCACAGCAATTTTGCCGCACTGGATAAACGACGCCAGCGTCGAGGATCTTGAAACGCTCAGTGCGCTTTTGCTCAATGCTTACGTGGTGCTGGGCTCCGATCAGGATTTCATGTTTGATATCCCGAGCCTGAAGACGCATGCCTATGAGCTTATAAACGCTCGGCTGGAGAAGGATTTTGCCGGGCAGTCGCTCGATCCGGACAGGATTCTGATCAGCCTGACCCGTTACCTCAGCGCACCATCACCGCTCGGCGAGATTCCGTCCTCGGTGCCTGCTGCCACTCAGGTACGCACGCAAACGCTGACTAACTTTGCAATCACCCGCTTCGGTGGCGCACAGGATGCGACGCTGAGCGTTGCCCTGGAAAACGGGTATGCCGCGTCACCAATACCTGACGTTGCTTACGTGAGGGATCTGGTGAGCGACCTTGATGTCGGCGCCAGCTATCAGGCTTTGCTGCATGTGAAACTCAGCGTCCATGATCCGGAATATCACCGGCGCGTCAGGTTATTCACGGTATGCATGCCGCCGTTAATGATCCTGGCGGCCTTTGAACTCAAGTTACAGAAGGTTTTTTCCGAGCAAGCGCTGCGTTTTGTCCACGCGATTGTGGAGATGCCCGATGGGTTGGCCCGGTTACCCGTGGAGGGTAAGGACGTTGAACTCAGTCCGCTGCAACTGGTCGCAGAGCCGGGGCGCGCGCCGGATGTGGTGACAGGTCTGTATATCATCACTGCGCAGGACGCTACGACCGGGCCGTGGATCCTGTATTCAGTTCTGGTGGATCACGTGCAGTTTTCGGAATACGCCAGCGAAGCTGCGTTGATTGCAGCCATTCAGGACTCCAGCGGTTTGCAATCGTTGATCCTTGCACGCCTTGATCCGCAGGTCAGGCAGGTTTACGACAATGGCGGATTCCTCGAACCCCATCTGCCCTGGAGTACGGAAGCGTTTCTGGACGTGCCAATATTTCCTCCGGCGCCGCCACGCATCCTGCTCCAGCCGGTACGCGGCAATGCCTTTAACTATTTGTTCGAAGGCCTGAAGTCCGTCCTGATCCTGACCGCGCAGCAAGCGAGCCTCACCACGGCGCAATACAACCAACAGGCCTGTCGGTTTCTAATGACCCTGGGCAGCGAGCAGACCTTGGCGCTTTTGCCTGGCCGGCTGGGTCAGCTGGTCGGGGCCTGGCAAAGTCAGTCGTGGCTGCAAGCTTCTGCGGACGACCTGACCGGGCATCGTTGGGGCAAGGCGCTTTCGGAATTTTCTACCGCCCTGGCCCTTTTGATTTCATCGCGGCAGAATCCGAAAGGCCGAGAGGAACATGCTGTCGAGGAGCCTGTTGTCAAGGAACCCGTCGTTGAGACGCCAGCTACGTCTTTTGTGGATTTTTCCTGGGGTAATCACAAACTGACCCCCGAGCTGCGCAATCGGCTCCGGCGTCTTGAGGCTGATAGCGTTTCACTGAGCGAATTGACCAAAGACGAGCTGTTCAACGTGTATCGCAGTCGCAGTACGTCTAATGAGTATGCTCCAGTCGACGGCAAGGTTTATCAGATACGTTTCACTGTGGGAGGCTACCGTATCGTCAAGGACCATATCCTGGGGCCCTGGATACGAACCGACAAAGACCGCAATTGGACCCTTGATCTCGACGCTGGCCTCAAAGGCGGCGGCGGTATGCTGTCCCGGATTGACGTTTTGACCATTGATGATCAACTCGATGAGATCTTGATTGTCGAGGCCCGTGGTTTACCGGAAATCAGGCGTCTATTTCCGGACAGAGCCCGACGAATAGCCGAGGCGCATCAGGGGGTGCGCAATTTATTGAAGACGGCGCGCAGCAATCTGTTGCCCAAGTTTGCTACCGGGGATATCCCGGCGGCAACCCGGCACATAATCGCCGATTTCTTTACGGTCACTACGCCCAACGAGCGGCTGATCGCGCTGATCATCCTGAAGATCACTGAACTTCAGGAAGCGTTGCTGCATCAGTCACTCTCGCCATTCTCTTCCGAGAGGTTTGTCGTTGGCACCAATAAGCGGGGACATCAGGACGCCACTGCGTTCACTTACAGTGCAGACGTGCACAAACGCATTTTTCTGACCGAGCGTTACTTTCGCGGTAAAACCTACCGCCTTAAACCTCCGCCCAGCGGTCAGAATGGATTCAACGTTCAGGCGCACTATCGGACTACCGTTCTGCTCCACGAACTCTCACACATCGCCAACGACAGCCATGACATCGCTTATGTGGAAGCTTCTGCGCCGTATCTGGATCTGGTCTACGACAGTGGTGACTATTACCAAAGCTTGAAGAAGCGCTATGAAGGTTATCAACAGCGCTGTCTGTCGTTCGATACGCCTCGAGAGGAGTTGTTCAAGGACACTACCAGTGATGAGTTCCCGCGAGACCTGAAGACCAGCGATGGCGACGCCAAACTCACGATTCTGAGAATCACCGGGAAGAAAACACTGGACGAGGCCCGGGATATCTTCTATGCCGATGCTGACAAACGCAGTGACATCATACTGAGTAATGCCGACTCGATAACCTTGCTGGTCACCTTGCTGGGGCGCGAACGATTCAACCCTCCCATGACTTGATTGCCGCCAATCTGAAACGACGAGATCGGCAGGACCGGACTTGTCCGGGAAAGAGGTGGCGCAGACGCTGGATTGGGTCGGGTTGAATGATGCTTTCGGGGACAAGTCCCCTCCTACCGGACTAGCACAGATTCGGCAGGACCGGACTTGTCCGGGAAAGAGGTGGCGCAGACGCTGGGTTGGGTCGGGTTGGATGATGCTTTCGGGGACAAGTCCCCTCCTACCGGACTAGCACAGATTCGGCAGGACCGGACTTGTCCGGGAAAGCGGTGGGCCAGACGCTGGATGGGCTCAGGTGGAATGATGCTTCAGGGACAAGTCGCCGCCTGCCGGATCATCTTTGTGATCGCTTTAAACCAGGTAATGCTTGAGTTCCCGAGCGATCACCAGCCGCTGGATTTCGCTCGATCCTTCATAAATCTGGGTGATCCGCGCATCCCGGTAATAGCGCTCAACCGGGTAATCTTCCAGATAACCGTAGCCACCATGAATCTGTATCGCCTTGGAGCAGACCCATTCGGCCATCTCCGAGGCGAACAGCTTGGCCTGCGAAGCCTCCGAAAGGCACGGTTTGCCGGCACTGCGCAATCGCGCCGCGTGCAGGATCAACAAACGCGTGGCGTTGATGCGGGTGTGCATGTCGGCGAGCATGTTGGACACGCTCTGATGCTCGATGATCGGCTTGTCGAATTGCACCCGTTCCCGGGCATACACCAACGCGGCTTCGAATGCGGCGCGGGCGATCCCCAACGCTTGGGCGGCGATACCGATGCGGCCGCCTTCCAGATTGGACAACGCGATGGCCAGCCCCTTGCCGCGCTCGCCGAGCAGGTTGGCGGCGGGGATTACGCAGTTACTCAAGGTCACCGCGCAGGTGTCGGAGGCGCGAATGCCCATTTTGTGCTCGGTGCGATCCACGACAAAACCGGGCGTATCGGTGGGCACCAGAAACGCCGACAAACCTTTTTTGCCCAGCTCCGGATCAGTCACGGCAAAGACGATCGCCAGTTGCGCGCGCTTGCCGTTGCTGACGAACTGCTTGGCGCCGTTGAGGATCCATTGGCCGTCGCGTAACTCGGCGCGGGTGCGCAGGTTATGGGCTTCGGATCCTGCGTGTGGTTCGGTCAGGCAGAAGCAGCCGATGGCGCGGCCGCTGGCCAGCTTCGCCAGCCAGGTGGTTTTCTGTTCTTCGCTGCCGTAATTGAGGACGGGCCCGCAGCCCACTGAACTGTGCACGCTCATCAAGGTACCGGTGGCCGCATCGCCCGCCGAGATTTCCTCCACTGCCAGGGCGTAGGCCACGTAATCGATATAGGTGCCGCCCCATTCTTCCGGGACCACCATGCCCAGCAGGCCCAGATCGCCCAGCTTGGTCACCAGCGCGTCGTCGATCCAGCCGGCCTTTTCCCAGGCCTGGGCATGGGGCGCGATTTCATTGCGGGCAAATTCGCGCGCCATGTCGCGGATCATGACTTGTTCTTCACTCAGTTCAATATCGTGCATGACTCAGTTCTCCTGGCCGTTGAAGAATCCATGTACCTGCTCGGCGCTCAAGGCCTGCACGCTTGGCGGATTCCATTGGGGCTTCTTGTCTTTATCAATGATCAGGGCGCGGACGCCTTCGATGAGGTCGCCACGTTCAAACCATTGGCGATCCAGATGCAGCTCCATGGCAAAGCATTTTTCCAGGGACAGATGCCGGCCACGGCGCAGCATTTCCAGGGTCACGGCCATGGCCAGCGGCGAGCGAGTCTCCATCAGTGTTGCCGTGGTCATAGCCCACGGGTGGCTGTCGGCAACGGTCACTTCGCGCAGTTGTTCGATGATGCTCGGGATATCGCGCTGAGCGAAGAAGTGGTCGATGGCCGGACGTAGCTTCTCCAGTGGCGGATTCGGCAAATGTTGGCTCGCCAGTCCAGCCATCACGCCCTGCAGATCCTTGAGCGCGCTGGTGCGCCACGGCATCTGGTCGAGCTGTTGATCAAGTTCCGGGAGCGCATCGCTGTGCAGATACCAGTCGGCCAGGCCGCAATACAAGGCGTCGGCGGCGCCGATTTGTACGCCAGTGACGCCCAGGTAAGTACCCAGCGCGCCCGGGATTCGCGACAGGAAATGACTGCCGCCGACGTCCGGGAAATAACCGATGGCCACTTCCGGCATGCCAAGCCGACTGCGTTCGGTCACCACCCGCAGATCGGCGCCTTGCACCAGGCCCATGCCGCCGCCCAGGACGAATCCGTCCATCAGCGCCAGGACCGGTTTGCGGTAATGGTGCAGCGTCAGATCCAGCGCGTACTCTTCAACGAAGAAGTCCTGATGCATCGTCTGGCCGCTTTTAAAACTGTCATACAGCGAGCGAATGTCGCCGCCAGCGCAGAACGCCTTGTTACCGGCCCCGCGCAGGGCCACGGCGTACACCGAATCGTCTTCGGCCCAGGCGTCGAGCTGACGTTGCAGGCCGCGCACCATGTTCAGGTCAATGGCGTTGAGGCCGGACGGGCGATTGAGGGTCAGATGCCCGATATGGTTGCGGACCTCGGCCAGCACGGTGTCCTGGGGGAAATCCTGCTGGTCAGGTACGCCAGTTACAACCTGTACAGTCATCTGCAAACTCCCTGTTCATTGTTGTTTTGGGTTCAGACTTTAGGGCGGGCGGTCAGAGTAATGACCGCCGATGCTACCAGTGCAAATTTGCAAAGCACAATCGGCATTCCTGCAAAACGCCAAGGCATTCATGCATGGCCGATAGCGCGTATCAGTCTTTGCTGCCCGGATCGGGAGGGATTTCACCATCGCGGCTGGTATCAATGCTGACCACCACCGACATGCCCGGCCGCAGGTGTTCGGCAAGCGGCTGATCGGGCTCGACGATGATGCGCACCGGAACCCGCTGGGCAATCTTGACGAAGTTGCCGGTGGCATTGTCCGCCGGCAGCAGGCTGAACTCCGAGCCGGTGGCGGGGGCGATGCGCTGCACGCGCCCCTGCATTTTCTGGTGATTCAGGGCGTCGACACTGAACGTCACCGGCTGACCGAGACGTACGTTGGCCATCTGGGTTTCCTTCATGTTGGCGATGATCCACAGCCGCTTCGGTACCAGCGCCATCAGTTGCGCGCCAGAATTCACGTAGGCGCCCAGGCGCACACCGATCTGCCCAAGCTGCCCGTCGCGGGGCGCAAGGATGCGCGTGTTGGTCAGGTCGATACGCGCCAGTTCAATCGCGGCTTCAGCATTGGCCACCGAGGCCTCCAGCGAGTCGCGATTGACGATCACCGTTTGCAGGTCTTCCCGGGCAATCTCCAGCACGGCTTTGGCCTCGGCGGTTGCGGCGGTTGCCTGAGCGTCGGCGGCCCGGGCAACGTCCAGTTCGCTTTTCGATATGGAACCGTCGGTGACCAACGCCTGACTGCGGCGCAGATCCGCCGAGGCCTTGCGACCTTGGGCGATGCTGCTTTGCAGTGCTGCCTTGCGTTGCACGATAGTCGCTTCTGCGCTGCGCCGCTGTTGCAGGTTGTTGGCCAGCGCGGCTTTCTGGATGCCAAGTTGCGCCACGGCCTGATCCAGGTGCTGACGATAGATGCGATCATCGAGCCGCACCAGCAAGTCGCCTTGCTTGACGAACTGGAAGTCCTGGACCGGCACTTCGTAGACGTAACCGCTCAACTGCGGGCTGATGATGGTGGTCTGGCCGCGCACCAGCGCGTTCTCGGTGGTCTCTATCGGACTGCCGAACGGCGGCAGTTGCCAGGCGTACAGCACAATCAGAATGCCGATCAGGGCAACGCTGCCGAAAATCACCGAGGAGATGATCCGGGTGCGTGTCGAGCGCGGTTCGCTGGTCGCGGGGGCTGGCGCGGGCGGTGGTGGCGCGGAAGCTGCGGGAGCCGGGTTGGCAGGCGTCGGCGTGGTGGATTCGGTCATGAAGAGGTGGCGCCACTGGAAGTTACGGAAGTCGATGCTACCGGCGCAGGGGCGGCCGGTGTAATCGGTTGTGTGGTGATTCTCAACCAGATCCCGCGTATCGAGATCCAGATCATGGTCAACACGGCAATCACTGCGATGAGCATGAACACATCGTTATAGGCCAGTACGTTGGCTTCCCGGGTCGCGGCGGTCGCAATGGCGCGAATGCCCAGATTGGTCCGCGTCGATGGATCGGCAATCGCCGCAGCATAACTGGCGCTGGAGCTGGTCAGGCGCGCCTGTACCTGCGGGTCGAGCAACGTAAGGTGCTCGACGAGGACGCTGGAGTGAAACTTCTCCCGCACGATCTGGAAAGTACCCAGCGCCGCCGAGCCGATCAGGCCACCGATGTTCTGGGTAATCCCGAACAGCACGGAAAAACTTACCATGTTGCGCGGATTGGCAATCACCCCGCTGACCCCCAGGACCAAGGTCGGCCCAAGGAAAAACGTCCCGCCGAACGCCAGCAGGAACTGGCTGAAATACATGTTCGATTGACGGGTGAGGTTGGTGGCACCGCTGTCCATCCACGCGCCCGTAGCCATCATCATCAAGGAAATAATCAGCGGGGTGATCAGGTGCGCCGGATTGATCGTCCAGGCGCTGACCGCCAGACCCGCGACGCTGCCGAGCAACATCACCGCGTAGAGCGTGTGCAGTTGTTCGGAGCCCATGTTCAAGGCTTGAAGAAAACCTACCGCGCCAATGGATTGTTCCGACAGCACCACGCGAAACAGGATCACCGCCAGCGCCAGGCGCAGGATCTTGCCGCTGCCCAGCCAACGGGTGATCAGCAACGGATTGCGCCGATTATGCTCGATGGCCAGCCCCGCCATGATCAGCGCAATGGAGGCCGCCGACGCGACGCCGATCCAGGTTTGCTCCAGCCACCAATCGATGCGCCCCAGCGACAGTACCGCGCAGAGCAAGGCGAAGCCGGTGGAGAGCAGTCCAAAAGTGAGGAAGTCGAGCTTTTCGAATGCCTTGAAACGATCACCCGGCGGCAGCTTCAGGAGCAATACGCAGCCCAGGGAAAGCAGGGCCATACCCAGTTCAAACAGGTACAAACCGCGCCATTCGGCAATCTGCAGTAGATCCTCCGAGACCAGCCGCGCCATCGGTACTGCCAGCTGGGCGGTTCCCAGCCCGAGCACCAGGGCTTTCAAGCGCCATTTGGTGGGGAACGCCTGAATCATGTAATACAGGCCCAGCGTCGAGAGTGCTGCGCCGACCATGCCGTGCGCGGCCCTCACCGCAATCGCCGAGTTGATGTCATTGACGAACAGGTGGCCGAACGTCACCAGCGCATACAGCACCAGGAACACTTCGGTGAATGCGCGCAAGCCGAATTGCTGACGAAATTTCACCAGCAGCAGGTTCATCGACACATTGGTCATGACGTACGCAGCGGGCAGCCAGGCAATCTCGGCAGTGGTTGCCGCCAGTGAACCTTGCAGATACGGCAGGTTGGCGATCACCAGGGCGTTCCCCAGGCCGCCGGTCAGCGCGACAATGACGCCTACCAGCGCAAATGCCCAGCGCTTGCCGGTCGAGTGCAGCGGCGTGGACGGCGAACCCGGCAGGGTAGGGCGCTCATGGGGCGCCCAGTCACGGGGCGCGTACTTATTGCTCATGAATCGGCACAGCCTTTTGGGATCGGTCGCACGGTAGGAGTGAACTTGTTCGCGAGGCGGCGTCGCTGATACGCGTGCTCACGCGTTGCCAGCAAGTTGGCTCCTGCATTAAGGCCCGTCTAAAGGGGAAAGTATTCAGATGATTGTGTGTTCCGATCCACAGTGCTGGTAAACGTTCCCTTCGGGCAGCGTCCCCGTTCGGATATACGGTTTGAACATTCCGCGCTTTTCGCACCTCAAACTCCCTGCCGCCGCTCATAAGAAGCTCATAAAGAAACGCTCGACGCCGCACTGCCTGAACACACAGGTCGCGGCCACGCCGGAGATGAACACCCATGATCAGCCCCTCACGCGAGCCACGCCAACCCCTTGCCGCCAACGAACTGCTCAAACGCTATCAAAGCGTCCGCAGCCGCACGCAAAGTCTGGCGGCGCCGCTCAGTGCCGAAGACATGGTAGTGCAGTCGATGCCGGACGCCAGCCCGGCGAAATGGCACATGGCGCATACGACCTGGTTTTTCGAGACCTTCCTGCTCAGCGAGAACCTTTCCGGGTATTCGGCGTTCGACCCGACGTTCGGCTATCTCTTCAATTCCTATTACGAAGCCGTCGGCCCGCGCCACCCGCGCCCGCAGCGGGGGTTGATGACCCGGCCCGGTATCGATCAAGTGCTGGCGTATCGCGATTATGTCGATCTGCACATGAATACGCTGCTGCAAAGCGCCTTGCCGGAAGAACTCGACAGCCTGATCGAACTGGGCCTGGCCCATGAAGAACAGCATCAGGAACTGCTGTTGATGGACATCCTGCACCTGTTCAGCACCTCGTCACTCAAGCCGGCCTACGATCCCGGCTGGCCCAAGGATGCAGGCGGGCGGCGCGGTCAGTACAAGCCACTCAAGGGCGGTCTGACCGAAATCGGCCATCAGGGCACGCAGTTCGCCTTCGATAACGAAGGCCCGCGCCACACCACGTACCTGCAATCGTTCGAAATCTGCGATCGCTTGGTTACCAATGGCGAATGGCTGGCGTTCATGAAGGCGGGCGGCTACAGCCAGGCTGGCTTGTGGTTGTCGGAAGGTTGGACCGTGGTTCAGGAAAACGCCTGGAACGCGCCGCTCTACTGGCAGCACGATGAAACCCTCGGCTGGCGGCGCATGAGTCTGCGCGGGCTGGAAGCCATCGAGCGCGATGCGCCGGTGACCCACATCAGCTATTACGAAGCCGCCGCGTATGCCCATTGGGTCGACGCGCGCTTGCCCACCGAGGCCGAATGGGAGGCTGCGGCCATCGCGGGCCTCCTGGAGCAAGTCGATGATGTCGCCTGGCAGTGGACGCAAAGTGCCTACAGCGCTTATCCCGGATTCCGTCCGGCAGCCAGCGCGGTGGGGGAATACAACGGCAAGTTCATGATCAGCCAGATGGTCTTGCGCGGTGGCGCCAGCGTGACTTCGCCCAATCACTCGCGGGCTACGTATCGCAACTTCTTTCATCCGGAAAAGCGCTGGGTCGTTTCGGGTCTGCGCCTGGCCCGTGACAGTCGCCAGCCGGGGGTGGTCAATCCCCATGACAGCGAATTTGCCCGCGACGTCATTGCCGGTTTGTCCTCGCCCGCGAAAAACCTTTCGCCTAAATATTTCTACGATGCCGCCGGTTCCGAGTTGTTCGAAGCCATTTGCCATACCGCCGAGTATTACCCGACCCGCGCTGAAACCCGCCTGCTGACCGATGTGGCTGCACAAGTGGCTGCGTCGATTCCACAAGGCGCGGCCTTGGTCGAATTTGGCAGCGGCGCCAGCGAGAAGACTCGTCTGTTGCTGGACGCGGCGCCGCACATCGCGGTCTACGTACCGATTGATATCAGCGCCAACGCCTTGAACAAGGCCGCGCAGCAGCTTCACGAGAAATACCCGCACCTGACCGTGGCGCCGCAGATCGATGACTTCACCCGTGTCATGAAACTGCCCCGCGCGGCGGATGGCCTGACCCGGGTCGGGTTCTTCCCCGGTTCGACCATCGGCAACTTCACTCCGGAGCAATCGGTGAAATTCCTGCGCGCAGCCAGGACGCTGTTGGGTGAAAACGCCCATTTCATCGTCGGGGTCGATCTGGTCAAGGACGCTGCCACGCTGGTCGCGGCTTACGACGACGCTCAAGGTGTCACGGCACGCTTCAACAAGAACCTGCTGACCCGCATCAACCGCGAACTGGACGGCACGTTCCGGGTTAACGCGTTCGATCATCTGGCCGTCTGGAATGAGCAGGAACAGCGCATGGAAATGCATCTGGTCAGCCGCGTCGAGCAAACCGCGACGGTTGCCGGCCAGGCGTTCCACTTCAGCCCCGGCGAACGCCTGCACACGGAAAACTCCCACAAGTTCACCGTCGAGGCGTTCACCGCCCTGGCCGAGCAAGCGGGCTGGACCGTGAGCGAACAATGGATCAGCGAGGCGCCGCAGGTGGCGTTGTTCAACCTGAAGGCGTGAGGCAACCGGGCAAAGAAAAGCCGGCATGATAAGCGCCGGCTTTTTCTATTCTCACGAGCGTCAGATTAGAAAATCTGCATAAACACCCAATACAACGACCCCGACAACAGAATCGCCGCCGGCAACGTCAGCACCCAGGCCATCGCCAGGTTACGCAAGGTGCGCAGTTGCAGGCCTGAGCCGTTGGCGACCATGGAACCTGCCACGCCGGATGACAGCACGTGAGTCGTCGAAACCGGGAGCCCGTACATGTCAGCCGCGCCAATGGTGAACATGGCGACGATTTCGGCCGATGCGCCCTGTGCGTAGGTCATGTGGGTCTTGCCGATTTTTTCGCCGACAGTGATGACGATGCGCCGCCAACCGACCAGGGTTCCCAGGCCAAGGGCGATGGCTACGGCGATTTTCACCCAGGTCGGGATAAAACGCGTGGCGCTGTCGATCTGGTCCTTGAACAGCTTGAGTTTGTCCTGAGTATCGGCATCGAAACTGCCGACCTTGTTCTTCTCCATCAGGCGGATGGTTTCCGACGTCAGGTACATGTCGTTCCGCACGTTGGCCACCGCCTCGGCGGGCACGGCAGACAGCGAGCCGTAGCTCTTGACCTGAATGCCGATCTTGCCGGCCATGACCGCCAGCGCCGGGATCAGATCGGGCGTGGCCTGTTTGCTGACCAGATAGGCCGACAAGGTCTGGCGCGGATCAGCCGGAGCAGGGGCGGGAACGCTGCGGCTCAAGGCTTGCTGAGTAACTTCGGCCACGGCTGCGAATTGAATCGACTGATCGGCGGGCATGGTGCGGTTCAGGGCGTAGGCCATCGGCAGGGTGCCGACCAGGATCAGCATGATCAGGCCCATGCCTTTTTGTCCGTCGTTGGAGCCGTGCGCAAAGGACACGCCGGTGCAGGTGACGATCAGCAGGCCGCGAATCCACCACGGCGGTGGCGAATTGCCTTTTGGCGCTTTGTACAGCGCACGATTCTTGATGAACAGGCGCATGGCCAGCAGCAACAACGCCGCGCAGCCAAAGCCGACCAGCGGCGAGAGCAGCAGCGAGTAACCGATCTTGGTCGCCTGGGACCAATCCACGCCGCTGGTGCCGTCGCGGCCGTGCATCAGGGCATTGGCCACACCGACGCCGATGATCGAGCCGATCAACGTGTGCGATGAAGAAGCCGGCAAGCCCAGCCACCAGGTGCCGAGGTTCCAGATGATTGCCGCGATCAGCAGGGCGAAGATCATCGCGAAGCCGGCGCTGGAACCGACTTGCAGGATCAATTCCACCGGCAGCAGCGCGATGATGCCAAACGCCACAGCGCCGCTGGAAAACAGCACACCGAGAAAATTGAACAGGCCCGACCAGGCCACTGCGAAGTTCGGCGGCAGGGAATGGGTATAGATCACCGTGGCCACGGCGTTGGCGGTGTCATGGAAACCGTTGACGAACTCAAACCCAAGGGCAATCACCAGCGCCACGCCGAGCAGCAGGAATGGAGTCCAGGTGGTGACCACCGTGCCCATGTCATCGACGTCTTGTTTCAGGCTGTAGGCAGTGAATAAAAGGCCCATGGCAAGGATGACGAAGAACAGCCCCATGGTGAGTTTGCCGGGCTTGCGGGAGAACTGCGGTCGTGAATCATCGGCGTGTCTGATTGAGTCCGGGGCCAGTGTGCTGGAAACCATGGTGCGCAATCCTGTGGGGAAGGGATGGCACCCATGTTCATTACAAAATGTTACAGCGTTGCGACACAAGTCAACGATGTGATGATTAATCGGATGTTTGGTATCAATCGTTGGAGCGAGGCCCTGTGGGACCGGATTTATCCGGGAAGCGATGGGACAGGCGCTGCAAATGCGAGGACTTTGCCGACGCCTTCCCGGATAAATCCGGTCCCACGCAGAGTGTGTGAAAACCTCGGAGACGAGTTAGCTGGCTAAAAAACGAACTAAAAACCGCGCTTCTACGTGAATTTCAGGTCTGCCACACCACGCGAACTTTCAGAGAACTCACGTGAGAGCGCGCAGTTCGTTTTCAGTCGAGGGTTTTCACACAGCCCGCACGGGTTGCGTTGGCGTCTACGCCTGATCCCGGTTCTTGCGAAACGCCCAGCGCCCGACGATCAGGGTAAAGGTTGCCACCAGCGCGACCAGCACCCAGAAACCCTGGGGATCGGACGCCAGCGGAATACCACCCACGTTCATGCCGAAGAAACCGGCGACGATGTTGATCGGCAGTGCCAGCACCGTGACCACGGTCAGGGTGAACAGGGTGCGGCTGCTTTGTTCATTGAGGTTGGCGGCGATTTCTTCCTGCAACAGTTTGATGCGCTCACCCAGCGCCGTCAGGTCGCTGATCACCAGCGCGGACTCTTCGGTGGATTGCCGCAGCTCTTGCACATCGTCCTCCTGCAACCAGTACGGCGGCCGGTGCAGCAGACGCATGAGAGAGCCAGGCTCCAGCGCCAGCAGCCGCTGCAAGCGGACCAGTACCCGGCGCATGGCGCCCAGTTCCGAGCGGTTATTGCTCAGGCGTTGCGACAATAACTGATCTTCGATTTTGTCCACGCTGACGCTGGTCTTGCGCAGGAACTGGGTCAGCACTTCGCCCTGATCGCGCAGCAAATGCGCGAGTAATTCCACGGGCGACCGAAACTGTTCGCCACGTTTGACCGACGACCGCAGTTTGTCCACCGAGCGCAGCGGCAACTGGCGGGCAGTGATCAACAGTTGGCGGTGGGTGCAAACCCACAGGGTAGAGATGTCCGTGGAAACCATGTTGAAGTCAAAGACCACATCGTTGACCACCGCCAGCAGGGCCGAGTCCACGTGTTCGATACGAGTCGAGCGCGAGCCTTCGTGCAGTGCCTCGAAGAATTCTTCCGGTAGTTGCAGATGGGTTTTCATCCAGCGCTCACAACCGGCATGCGCCAGATTCAGGTGCAGCCAGAGAAACTCTTCCGGGTCTTCGGGCGTGCACAGGCAACTCAAGGCGGCCGTAGAGCCGATTTCCTCACCGACGCCACCGGGACGAAAACGAAAGCCATAGAGCAGGCCGAACAGATCGGAATCCTGATTTTTCTGCACAATGCTCTGGCTCATGGCTACTCGCAGGTCTTGATACGCCCGGTCCGTGACAAATGGACGAAGGGCGCATCATGACAAGCGTTTATTTCAGTTTTGTTGCGGTTTGTGACCGATTGTTTCGTCTCAGACCATTGCCAAACGCTGCTTGCGGGTGGGCGCAGGCCAGGCTCGATCAAGGTCGGCGATATCTTCCGGGGTGAGGATCAGCTCTGCGGCGGCGAGGTTGAGGCGCAGGTGCTCGGGATTGACCGCCTTGGGGATGGCGATCATGTTGTCCTGACGCAACACCCAGGCGAGGCTGATCTGCGCTGGCGTCGCGTTATGACGGGCGGCAACAGCCTGCAACGCCGGGTGATGCAGCAGATTACCGGCCTGACCGATCGGGCAATACGCCATGGTTGGCATGCGCTGAATATCGGCCCATGGCAGCAGATCGAATTCGATACCGCGCTCTTCAGGGTTGTACAGCACTTGATTGGTTGCGCAGTCGGGGTTGTTCAGTTCCAGCATGTCCGGCACGTCGAAATTCGACACGCCCCAACGGCCGATCTTGCCGGCTTCTCGCAGGCGTTCAAAGGCTTCGACGGTTTCCTCCAGCGGGTACTGGCCAGGCCAGTGCAGCAGGTACAGATCGATGTAATCGGTATTCAACCTTTTCAGGCTGCGCTCGCAAGCCGCGGGCACGCCCGTGCGGCTGGCGTTGTGCGGGTAGACCTTGCTGACCACGAACACCTTGTCCCGTTGGCCGGCAATGGCTTCGCCCACCACTTGTTCGGCGGCGCCGTCGGCATACATTTCGGCGGTGTCGATCAGGGTCATGCCCAGCTCGATACCCTGGCACAGCGCGGAAATTTCCAGGGAACGCTGACGCGGGTCTTCACCCATGTGCCAAGTTCCCTGACCCAAGACCGGTACGGTCTGCCCCGCGAGTTCGAGCGTACGCATGGGAACCCCTGCATTTGGATGAATGATGAGGAGTGTGGCACTGAAATGGGCAAAGGGTTCCCGGATACGGCGTTATTTGCTCGCCACCTTGCCGGCATTCTCCCAACCACCGCCCAACGCCAGGAACAAGTCGATTTGCCCCATGGCAACCTGAGTATTAGCCGTTGCCAGTTGTGCGCGGACGTCGGTGTAGGTGCGGGTGGCTTGCAGGTCGGCAAGGAATGATTCGCGGCCAGCCTGGAAGAAACGGTGGGTCTGGTCCGCCGCCTGTTTGGCCGATTGCTCGGCGTCGGCCAACGCGTCGCGGCGCTCCAGCAGGGCGGTGTATTGCGCCAGGCCGGTCTGGGTTTCGCGGATGGCGTTGAGCACCACGCCGTCAAAGCGCGCCAGCGCTGCCTGCGTCGAGGCTTCGGCCTGATGAATCCGCGCGCGGGAGCCGTTGGACGGAATAGTCCAGTTCAACAGTGGGCCAAAACCCCAGCGATTGGTGGCGGGTTTGCCGAGGTTTTCCAGCAGGCCCACGGTGCCGACCGTCGCGCCGATGCTGATGTCCGGATACAACTCGCCGGTTGCTACGCCAATTTCAGCAGTGGCAGCGGCGAGGCGGCGTTCAGCCTGGCGAACATCGGGCCGACGCTTGAGCAACGCGGCGCCATCGCCCACGGGCATGACTTGGGCGATATGCGGCAACTCGTTGCAGGTCGCCACGCCAGCGGGCAACTGGTTCAGCGGCTTGGCCAGCAGCATCGACAGGCGAAACAGTCCGGCCTGGCGCAGCGCTTCATAACGCGGCAGCTCGGCGCGCAGGGACTTGAATTGGGTTTGCGAGCGGGTGACCTGGGTTTCATCGCCACGGCCAGCATCACGCAAGCGTTGCGTCAGGGTCACGCCTTGCTGTTGCAGGTCCAGGGATTGCAGCGCGATGTCGTGTTCTTCGTTGGCGGCACACACCTGGGTGTAGGCGCGCACCACATCGGCAACCAGCGTAATGCGCGCGGTATCGGCGGCGGCCTGAGTAGCGTCGACATTGGCTTTCGCCGCTTCGATGCCACGCTGCAAGGTGCCGAACAGATCGAATTGATACGAGGTCGTGATCCCGACGTTGCCGACATTGCCCACTGGGACTTTATCCGCCAACAGAAACGCTTCGCCGGACTCCTGAAGACGCTCCGCACCGATCTTCACGCCACTGCTGAAACCACCGGCGGCCTGCGCCTCAGCCGTCTGATAGCGGGCGCGTTGCAGGTTGGCAGCGGCGATGCGCAGGTCGGTGTTGGAGGCCATGGCCTGTTGCACCAACTGATCGAGGCGCGGGTCCTGATACAAACGCCACCAGTCGGCAGGCACCGGCGCGGAAATCGTGTTGACCGATTCGCCCGCCAGCTCGCCCTGCAAATCCGCACGATTGACGGCGGCTTCCTTGGGCAGCTTGTAATCGGGACCGACGACCTGACACGCCGACAACAGCAAGCCAAGCCCGAGCGTTGTCAGGCGCGTCAGGTGTTTCATTGCGCGTGCTCCTTGGTTGCTGGTGTCTGCGCGTCGTCGATGATCGAGACCGTGGCAGTGCGTCCAGCGATCATGCGAAAGTCCGCCGGTACTTCATCAAAGGCGATGCGCACCGGAATCCGCTGCGCCAGACGCACCCAGCTGAACGCCGGGTTGACGTTAGGCAGCAGGTTCGAGCCGCTGCTGCGGTCGCGGTCCTCGATACCGGCGACGATGCTCACCACATGGCCGCGCAGGCGGGCGTTGTCGCCGATCACGCGGATGTCCACGCCCTGGCCGATATGAATGCCGTCCAGTTTGGTTTCTTCGAAATAGCCATCGATATGGAAAGATGTGCCGTCCACCACCGACAGCACCGCCCGGCCTGCGGTGACGAATTCATGGGCGCGGGGCGCGCGGTCGTTGAGGTAACCGTCAACCGGGCTGCGGATCACCGAGCGATCCAGGTTCAGCTGTGCGGCGTCCACGGCGACCTCCGACTCGTTGAGTGCCGACAGGGCGCGGGCTTCCCGGGACTGGCTTTCTTCCAGTTGTTCCCGGGCTACCAGATTGCCCAGGCCCCGGTTGCGTTTGTTTTCGCGCCGCGCCTGCTCGTAGGTTTCCTGACGTTCGGCGACCGTTGCCTGCGCCTGACGCAAGGCCAGGCGGAAGCGGTCCTGGTCGATGGTGAACAGCACCTGGCCTTTGCTCACCGACTGGTTATCGCTGACGTCGACTTTCTGGATCAACCCGGAAACGTCCGGGGCGATCTGGATAATGTCGGCGCGGATATGCCCGTCGCGGGTCCACGGGGCGTACATGTAATACATGACCATGCGCCAGACCACGATGGCGGCAAAGACCACAACGAGCAAAGTCAGGACCACGCGGCCCAATGTCAGCAGAGGTTTTTTCATTTCATCAGGTATCGACTGAGAGTATCCACAGCGCCGAGGAGCAAAGCGTATAGACCTACGTTGAATAATGCCCGGTGCCAGACCAGGCGGTAAAAATGGACACGCGACAACCCAGCGTGGACCACCAGAAACAGCAAATACGTGATGCCCATCAGCGCCAGAAAGGTGGGGACGAACACCCCGCTGATGTCCAGATCACCGATCATAGGGGTGCTCCGTCAATGCCATAGGGAGGTTGTTCTTCGGTTTCCGCCGCCGGGTGGACGATCTCTATGCCGGGCAACAGCGCCAGGCGCAAGCCGCTCAACGCGTGCAGCAGATGCGGGCGGGCCGGTTCATCGCCCAGGCCTTCAGCGCTCAAGGCGCGGCGGGCGCGATCCATGGTCATCAGCAGCCCTTTGGGGGCGGGGAGTCGTTCGCGGGCATCCAGGCAGGCCTGAAAATAACCGCCCACTTCATCCACCACGTGCCGCACCAGCATTTGCCGGGCGGTATTGACCCGTGGCAGCCAGGCGAGTAGATCCAGCAGGTTCAACGCCACGCGCAATTCGCGCAGGGCAATGCCGGTGTCCTGCGCGGTGAGGGTCAGGCGCGGCAAATGTTGCATCAGCCGATCAAGCATTTGTGCGCCCATGGTGCGGTGCTCGGCCAGGGTCGCCGGTTCGGTCAGCGCCACGATGTCGCGCCAGCTGAAGCGGGTCAGGCGCTTGGCTGCCAGTTCGACCCCGAATGGCCGCACCACCAACGTCCAGACGAAGGCAAACAACAGGCCGACGGGACCGGCCAGGTTGGAATTGACGAAGTTCAGGAAGTCCGCGTCGTAGGCACTTTGAATGCTGATGAATGACGAGGTGTTGACGATGGTCAGCAGCGTTCCGAGGTAGAAGCGCGGCTGTACGGTCAGCGTGCCGACACAAATGAACGGCACCGCAAACGCCAGCACCAGCATCGGAAAATCATGCAGATTGGGCAGGACCACGAACAGATACAGGCTGGCAAACACCACCGAGAGCATGGTCCAGAAAAAGAACCGATAAATCTGCGGCGCCGGATCGTCCATCGCCGCGAAGAAACTGCACGACACCGCCGCCAGCGCGACCGCCGCCGCGCCGTCGGGCCAACCCAGCAGAATCCACAGCACTGAGGCGACGATGATTGCCAGCACCGTGGACGTCACCGAATACAACATCAGCCCACGATCCAGGAACGGCGTGATTCGCCCCAGCCGCCAATGGCGATAGACCGCGCGCCATGGGGTCTGATCGTCGGTCTTGATCGCGTGTTGCAGCGTGCGGCAGTCCTGCCACAGATCGATCCATTCGCCCAGGCGGAACAGCGCGTTGGACAGCAGCAACTGACGTCGATCGTCCAGTTGCGCAGCGCTGGGTTGCAGGCGCTCAAGTTCCCGGTGCAATGCTTCCCACTGCTCAAACTGCACACCGCTGGCGGTGTTATCCAGCCAGGCGCGGGTGTCGATCAGCAGCGGCGCAAGGTTAGCGACCAGTTCAGGGGTGCGACGGTCCAGTGCCCACAAGGCATCGTCCAGCGCGTCGATCACCGGCAACAAATGAATCATCCGCCCGCGCAGTTCCTTGGCATTGCGCACGGTCTGGCTGCGCGCGCCTTCATGGGGTAATTGACCGATCATCAGCTCCAGGCTGTTGAAGGTGGCGACCATGGAACCGCGCAAGGCACCGACTTCTTCCGCGTTGACCTCGCGGGCGAGGAAACGATCGCTGTAGGCCGATGCATCGTTGAACCATTTGTCCGCCGCGCCCTGCATGACCGGCGCCAGGCGGCGCGGCCAGAACATGCTGCCCACCACCGCCGCGCAAACGATGCCGAGGAAAATTTCTTCGGTGCGTGAAACGGCGATCTCGAACACCGCTTGCGGGTTATCCACCACCGGAAAGGAAATCAGCGGCAGGGTGTACCCGGCCAACATCAAGGCGTAGCTGTTGGCGGTACGCAAATGCAGGGACAGGAACAGCAACGTGCCGGTCCACAACGCAATGACTACCGCCAGCAAAATCGGCGTCTGCACGAACATCGGCACCAGAAACACCGCCGCCGCCGCGCCCGCCAGAGTGCCCAGCGCGCGGTACAGCGCCTTGGAACTGGTCGGGCCGACAAACGGGCTGGAAACGATATACACCGTGGCCATCGCCCAGTACGGCCGAGGCATTTCCATCAGCAAAGCAATGTACAACGCCAGCATTGAAGCGCCGAACGTGCGCACGCCGTAAAACCAGTCGCGCGCCGGGGGAACGCCCGCAAAGAAGTCTTTCAAACTTGCCCCGCTGTGTCCGGATGCGCCGCGTCGGCAAAGGCTCTGAAGACGCGCAAGGTGGCCTCCAGGTCTTCCCGGGCGACGTTTTTCAGCACGTCGCGGCGCAGGCGAATCAGTTCTTCTTCGATGGCCAGAGACAGGGTTCGACCGCTTTCGGTCAGGCTCAAGGCTTTGGCGCGGCGATCATTCGGGTCTTCGGTGCGGCAGACAATTCCGGCGCTGCACAGCTGATCCAACAGGCGCACCAGCGTCGGGCTTTCCATGCCCGCAGCCTGGGCGACGGTGACCTGATTCACGCCATCGCCCAGCCGCAGGATCATCAGCAAAGGACCGGCGCAGGCTTCGGACACGCCGTAGGTGACCAGCGTGTTTTGGCAGATTCGTCGCCACTGGCGAGACGCAGCGACCATGCCGCTGCTGATATTCATCTGCAGTGAGTCAAGGGACATGAGATGGACCGGGTTTAAATAGTTAGGGTTGATATTGTTCGTAGAGACATTATTAGTTTGCTAACTATTAATATCCTGTAACAAAGAGTTACAGTCAACCCCGAAGTGCCGGGTGGTGGGAGTTTTTGTGAGGTTGGAGCCAGGGGCCGTTGGAGATTCTATGTCTGAGGGCAACCGCCAGGTGCCGCAGATGTATTGTCTGAACCGACGCCTTCCCGGCTAAAGCCGGTCCCACTAGATCGCGCTGGTTTTGTGGGACCGGATTTATCCGGGAAGACGGCATTCCAGTAGACGCAGATTCATCGGCTGTACGTCCTGTCGTGAATGCTGCGTAGATCCGTTGGAGGCTTGCCCGCGAATCAGGTGCCTCGGTGAACCAGATTCACCGCGTTATCGTTCTTCGCGGGCAAGCCTCGCTCCAACGGAATCGGTCGTTTACAGGCTTTCGGTCGTTTCGACCGGAGTCTGATGAATCGGCAACATGACCTTGAACGCGGTACCCACGCCCACTTCGCTGCGCACGGTGATGTGCCCACCGTGTTTGTTGACGATGCCGTATGACAACGACAGGCCAAGACCGGTGCCCTGGCCCACGGGTTTGGTGGTGTAGAAGGGATCGAAAATGCGCTGCAGCGACTCCGGGGCAATGCCCGAACCGTTGTCAGCCACTTCCAGCCACACTTGATCGTCGTCCACGCCGCTGCGAATCGTGATCTTGCCGCGTTGCGTGCCCATCGCCTGGGCGGCGTTGACCACCAGGTTCATGATCACTTGATTGATTTGCGAAGGCAGGCATTCGATTTCCGGCAGGTCGCCGTATTCCTTGATCACGTCTGCCTTGTATTTCAATTCGTTGGCGGCGATGTTCAGGGTCGAGTCGATGCCTTCGTGTACGTTTGCCCATTGCCATTGCTCGCTGGAGTCCACCCGTGAAAATGCCTTCAGATCCTTGACGATTTTTCCGGCGCGGCTGATGCCTTCCTTCGACTCTGCGATCAACACCGGGATGTCTTCGAGCAGGTAATCCAGTTCCACTTGTTCACGAAGGGCGGCCAACTGCTGTTCAGTCGGTCCCGGCGGCATCGATTTTTCTGCCAGGCGATAGGCACCGAGCATTTCCTGAAGTTTGCTGAAGTAGCCTTCCAGCGTGCCCAGGTTGGAGGAGATGAAACCGATGGGATTGTTGATTTCATGGGCGACACCTGCTGCCAGTTGCCCCAGCGAGGCGAGTTTTTCCGATTGCACCAGCTGGCTTTCCAGCAGTTTTCGCTCATCGATTTCGCGGCGCAGTGCTTCGCTGGTCTGGGTCAGTTCAGCAGTGCGTCGCTCGACCAGGTTTTCCAGCAAATCCATCTGTACCGAAGCCCGCTCGGCCATTTCCCATTTGTTGGTCAGCGTGTTGGCCAGTTGCTGGACCTCGATGTTGTCGAAAGGTTTTTTCAGAATCAGCAGGCGGTCGTGGCCTTGCAACCGGTCCAGCAGTTCGTCCCAGGAATAATCGGTGTAAGCGGTGCACACCACGATTTGCAGGCGTGGGTCCGCCACCCATAAATGCTCGATGGTCTTGGCGCCGTCCCAGCCCTGGGGCATGCGCATGTCGACGAACGCCAGGGCGTAGGGAAGATTCTGCGTCAGCGCCTCGTTGACCTTGTCCAGTCCTTCCTGGCCGCCGTAAGCGGAGTCCAGCGAGAACGGCTTGCCGACCACCGGAATCTCGTTGCCGAACAGGGCCGCCTCCATCAGGTCCAGTTCCTCATTGGAGACGTTGGAGGGTGTGAGGATCTTGCGGAAGTCTTCGTGAATGGACGGTGTGTCGTCGATCAGAAGGATGCGTCGGTTAGCTAGACTTTTCATTGCGTACCTGCGGCAGGCTTGAAGGGGAGATCCAGGGTGAACGAGGCACCTTTGCCGGGACCGTCGCTATGGGCCGTCAACTGCCCGTTCATCTCAACTGCAGCCAGGGCACAGCTGTGCAGACCGAAACCGTGGCCCTCCTTACGCGTGGTGAATCCGTGGACAAACAGACGCGGCAGGTTTTCCGGCGAGATACCTTCGCCTTCGTCCTTGACGCAGATGCGCAGCGTCGTGCCCCCGACAATGTTCACTGCCAGGGTTATCTTGCGTGCCGCATTGTCGGTCTGGGACATGGCGTATTTGGCGTTGCTGATCAGGTTGATCATGATCAGCAGGATCCGGTGTTTGTCGCCCATTATTTCCGGCACGCTGCCGTACTCGCGCACCACGGCGACACTGTGCCGGGTCAAGGCACCGGAGTTCATGTGCAGGGCGTCCTCCAGCAGGGAGGTAATGCTCAGTGATTCGACGAGATCGGCGGCACCCGCATAGGACTGCTGGGTCGCCACGATTTCCTTGATGTGGTCCACGCTCTTGGTCAGGCGTTCCAGTTCTTCGGCGATGCTCTGTTGTTCCATATCCAGGGTGATGACCAGCTGGTTCAAGTAACCGGGCAATAGCCTGCCTTTGTCGTCCAGGGTCATGAAATTGCCAAGGTCTGCCGCATGCTCGTTCATCATGGCAACGGCCTTGGCCAGACCACGGGCCTTGCTGTCGCGAACCCGGCGTGTCACCAGTTCTGCGGAAATGTTCACGCTGTTAAGCACGTTGCCAACGTTATGCAGAACGTTAGTGGCGATCTCTGCCATCCCGGCCTGACGCGCAGTGTCCATCAGTTCAGTCTGCGCATTCCTGAGTTCGCACGTGCGCTCCTCGACCCGCCGCTCCAGGCTGGCATTGGCTTCCTGCAAGGCTTTATTGACGTCGTTGATCACTTTGTAACTGCGTACCAGGCGATGCACCAGGTACAACAGCAGCAGCGCCATCACCGCCGAAAGGATGATCAGGTACAGGTGGTACTGCTGCTCTTTTTCCACGGCTTGTTGTTGATGAATGTTGAGCATCTGGTTAATCGCGTCCAGGCGATCCGCCACGGGCACCGCCGCGATGCGACCCAGAAGATCATTGACGAAAGGCTGTTCCCGCTGGATCAGGTTGACGTGATTGAGCAGGATGTTGATCGAGGCGCTGAGCGGTGCCGGCAGGCGATCGTTTTCCGTGCGCACACGATTGATCCCCACTTCGATCTCGGCAGATTTGTCAGACGTTGCCGACTGAGCAAACTCCAGGCCGGTCAGCAGCAGGTCATAAATATTGGTCGCGGTGTTTTGCAGCAGGACAGGGTCTTCAACCCGTGCCAGCTGAAACTGTATGTCATCCGCTGCCGAGGGCAAAAATGCCAACGAGTTACGCAACACCGCATCGTGGGATTTGAATTGCTCCACCAGCTCCGTCTTGAGTTCCAGCGCCTCCAGGTAGGCGTCGCGATGGGTTTTCCATTCGTCAGTCTGTTGGCCGGGCTCAAGGTGCAGCATCGTTTCAAAACTCGACCCCAGGCGCTTCATTTCCGTCAGGGGCGCGACCAGCAGATCGTAATCCTGGGTGACGCCCATCCGCGACTTGAGGATTTCCGTTTCCCAGTGGGCATCCAGCTGTTTGAGCTGGCGTATCACGTCCCGGGACTCGAAGTAGGTCGAGGTCTCGTGGGCGATGGAATTGAAATATAAAAACACCAGACCCGAGGCGATGCTCAGGGTTATCGCACCCAACAGCGAGGTTTTCGAGCGTCGGGACATGTTCATAGGGGTTTACCTGCCAGCTCACCGGTCAGGGTTTTCAGAAACTGCACAATCAGCGATTTATCCTGCTCGGTCGGGACGCGGCCCAATTGATAGGTGAACATCACGTCGACGGCCTGTTCCAGGGTGGCGGCCGATCCGTCGTGAAAATAAGGCGCGGTGATCGCGACGTTACGCAGGCTCGGCACCTTGAATACGTTGCGGTCGCTCTCGTTGCCGGTCACGAGGAAACGGCCCTGGTCAGCGTTGGTGACGTTGCCCCTGACTTTGAAGTAATCACCCATGACGCCGAATTTCTGAAACATGTTGCCACCGATGTTGACCCCCTGATGACAAGCAATGCAGCCGTATTGTTTGAAACGCTGGTAACCGAACTTTTCCTCCAGGGTGAGGATGTCCGTGTCACCTTTGAGGTAACGATCGAAGCGCGAGTTGGGAGTGATCAACGTGCGCTCATAGCTTTGCAGCGCTTGCTGGATGTTGGCGATGGTGACGCCGTCGGTGTAGGCCGCAGCAAAGGCTGTCCGGTAATGACTGTCGCTGGACAGCTGGGCGCTGACGTGTTCCCAGGAACTGCCCATTTCCAGTGGGCTTTGCACCACTTCATGGATCTGTGCGGTCAGGGAATCGGCGCGACCGTTCCAGAACTGCTTGAAATTCAGCGCCGCGTTGAACACCGTCGGCGTATTGATCGGCAACGTGTCGCCTTGAAAGCCAATCGACAGCGGCTTGTCGTCGGCGCCGCCATGGTCCAGGCGATGGCAGCTGGCGCAGGAAAGCGTGCCATTGGCTGAAAGACGTACTTCATTGAACAGCTGTCGGCCCAGTTCGACCTGCTGCGGGTCTTGCACCACGACGTCAGGCAACGGCTGAAGCGGTTCATCCAAGGGCAGTGCGACACTGGCGGTCGGTACGCCCAGCATCAGGGCGAGGACAACAATCAATCCATATGAAGACATCTATAGCGTCCTGTGCCAATGGAATGGAGCTTCCGGGAAGCGGCGCAGACGGTCCGGGCGCCGGACCCATAACTGTATGTCGGCTGCCGCGGGATTTTAGTGAGCCGGTCAGGCGAATATAAATGCCCTTCCCCAAGCTCATGGACTAACGCATTATCTGCGGTAGCGATGGAACTTAACGCGCACAAATAAATGCTAATCAAGGTGTCGACATGGACGAACAATCTGGTTCCGAGGTTGAATTCAAGCCCAATGTGTTGCTGGTAGACGACGAGGAGCTCATCCTCAGCAGCCTGCGTCGCCTACTGCGCTCTCACGGCTACAACCTGTTTCTCGCCGATAGCGGGGCCAAGGCGCTGGAAATCATGGCGCAGCAGCATATTGATCTGGTAATGAGCGATGCGCGCATGCCGAACATGGATGGCGCGACGTTGCTGGCCGAGATCAACAAACGTTATCCCTCGACCATGCGCATCCTGCTCACCGGCTTCGCCGACGTGGACATGATTGCCAAGGCCATCAACGAGGGCCGTATTCACAGCTACATCAGCAAGCCCTGGAACGATGAAGAGATGCTGCTGACCCTGCGTCAGTTGTTTGCGCATCAGCATTCGGAGCGCGAGCGGGTGCGGCTTGAGAAACTCACCAAGGTGCAGAACGAAGCCCTGCAGTCGATGAATATCACGCTGGAAAACCGCGTTGCGGCGCGTACTTCCGAGTTGCAACAGACTGCCGACATGCTTGATCTGGCTTACGACGAGCTCAAGCGCAGTTACGCGACCAGCACTGAAGTTTTCTCGGTGCTGCTCAACCAGCGGTTGCCCCACGACAAGCAGACCAATCGGCAGATCATCGATCTGGTCCGCACCTACGCCCAGGCCCATCCCATGGATGAGGCCAGCCAGCGCGACCTGAGCATGGCGGCGGCGCTGCACAATATCGGCAAGCTGAGCTGGACCGACAGCATGATGAGCGCGCCGGCGGACTTGCTCAATCACACCGAGCGCGACCGCTATCGCAGCTATCCAAAGAAAAGCGAATCGGTGCTGATGACGCTGGAGCCGATGCAGGATGCGGCGCGGCTGATTCTTCACCACCAGGAGCGCTGGGACGGCACCGGTTTCCCCGACCACCTCAAGGGCGAGGCGATTCCGTTCGGTTCGCGTCTGCTCAAGCTCGCTGTGGATTTCATTGAGCTGCAGCATGGCTTGATCCTTGAGCGGCAGATGAACAGCGACGAAGCCCTGACCTTCATCCGCAAATACAGCGGGCGTCTGTACGATCCGGGCTTGCTGGAAGACTTCGTCAAAGTGTGTGCCATCTACCAGAGCGACGTGACCCTGGGCGACCCGCTGGTCAAAGGCTTCACCACGCGCGAGCTGGAGGCGGGTATGGCGCTGGCACGCAACCTGAGTGCCGACAACGGCATGCTGTTGCTCAACGCTGGCAAGGTGCTCAGCGAGCAACTGATCCAGAAGCTGATTGCTTTCGAGGCTATGGAAGCCAGCAAGTACACCATTTTCGTACGTCTGGAAGTGCCGGTTCTCGCCTGACAGCGGGCTGCTGGTCGCGCCTGAATCGTCAGCCTGTGCCTTATCGGTGCGCAGGCTGACCGTGACAAGTTGAAAAAGTGCCTCTCTTCAGTGAAAAAATACGACCGTTCGTCTTAATCCCCGCAGAAAATACCCTTCAGAAAATGTATCAGCGACGCTACCGCAGCAAAAAACTGACGCGCGGCCCCGGCCTAGAGGCCTCATGCGCTATCAATTGCCATCCAAATGAATCGGTATCAGTTTCGACTCAGATACTGGCCAAATAATAGCCTTTGTCATTTCGCGTTGTTTTATTGACGCCAATGCTCTGTCGTGGCCGCTATTTAAACCGAAAATCCTGCCGATACTCCGAGACGAAGCCAATGGGCAGCAAAAGCCCGATATAGACACTTTGTCGGTGCGCCAGCGCACCTCGTGAGTACGCAATGATCGATCTCGCCATGTGGAACCTGTCTGTACCGGTCGGCACGCCCGCCGTCACGATTGATACGCCGAAACTGCTGGGCGGTTATCAGGATGGCTATTTCCGTTCGGGCAACACCCTGTTTTTCTGGGCGCCGGTCACGGGCTCCCGCACTGAAAATGCGGTCTATCCCAGAACCGAATTGCGCGAGACCAAGGCTGACGGCAGCGTAAACAACTGGACGTATTCGCAGGCCGACAATTTCCTCAGGGCCGCGCTGATGGTCAATCAGGTGCCTTCGACGGGCAAGATCGTGATCGGGCAGATCCATTGCTACCAGAGCACGGAGCCGCTGCTCAAGGTTGAATATCAGTACAAGGAAAAACTCCAGACCGGCAACATCGTCGCCAAATTCCGCCGCAGCCCGGATGCGGAAATCGAGGTCATCACCATTGCCCAGGGCATCCCCCTGAATCAGCGTTTCAGCTACAGCATCCACCTGACCCCGGCCGGCAACCTGACGGTCAATGCCTCGGACTTTGTCTGGAGTGCCAAACTCGATGCGACCTGGGGCGCCAAACTGCTGTATTTCAAGGCCGGGGTTTATACCCAGGACAACACCGGCTATGCCACCGAAGGCGGCGCGGCGACGTTCTACAAACTGACGATCAACCACGACAAGAAGGCGTGATGGGTTTATCCCGGCGACACCGAACATGTGGGACCGGATTTATCCGGGAAGACGGTATTTCTAACGATGAAATGCAGTGAATGAACCGGCCTCTTCCCGGCTAAAGCCGGTCCCACGCAGACTGTGTTAAAACGTCACGAGCGAAGACAAGACAAGGCAAAAACAGGCGAAAAACGGCCGGGGTCGCGATCGACTCCAGGTGTTCTAAATGAGCATTTTTCGCCTGTTTTTAACGCAGTATTGTCGAGCGCAGTGGTTTTCACACCGTCTGCACGGGGGCCTCATCGGTCAGATGCTTGCGGGGTTTGCCGATTCGCGAGCAAGTTCGCTCCCACACAAGGGGCTCAGCCGGGAAAAACCAGCGTAAAACAAATCCTCCCCGCCACCGGTTGCGCCACTGCAACCCGGCCGCCATGCAGATGCATGATCGCCGCGACAATGGCCAGGCCCAGGCCGTTGGAGTCTGAGCTTTGATGGCGGGAGGCGTCGCCCCGATAGAACCGGTCGAACAGCTTGGTCAGCGCTGTTTCGGCCAAGGGCGGTCCCTGATTGTCGACCTCAATCCACCACTGGCCGGCGTGCTGCCTGACCCGCACCAGAATTTCGCTGCCTTCGTCGGCATAACGGATCGCATTGGCGACCAGATTGCTCAACGCCCGGCGCAACAGGATCGGGTCCGCATGCAACGTGCCGTCGCCTGACGTCTGAATGCTCAGTCGCCGCTCTTCGGCAAGGCCTTCAAAATAGCCGGCGATCCGTTGCAATTCGTCTTGTAGGGATAACGGCTGCCGTTCGAGGACAGCCTGGGCTTCATCGGCGCGGGCGAGAAACAGGATGCTCTCGATCAATCGCGAAATGCGCTCCAGCTCCTCAAGATTGGAAGCCAGCAGCGCCTGGTATTCATCGACGCTGCGCGACTGGCGCAGCGCAACCTGGCAGTGACCCATCAAGGAACCCACCGGTGTACGGATTTCGTGGGCCAGGTCGGCGGAAAACTGGGTCAGGCGTTGATAGCCGTCATCCAGCCGTTCCAGCATGGCGTTGAACGCATCCACCAGCGGCTGCAATTCCACCGGTGTGTCCTGATTGTCGAGGCGCGTGTGCAAGCGCGCCGGGGTGATCTTCGAGGCGTGGGCGGTCATCCGGCGCAGCGGACGCAGGCCGCGATGCAACAACACATAGCCAAGCAGCGCGGTAATCAGAAACGCCAGGCTGATCGCTGCGTAGATGCGCTGACGGAAGCTTTCCAGCATGGCCATCTCTTTGACCATCAAATGCGCTGCTGTCAGGCGCACTTCAACGCCACCGGACATTGCCGCGCTCGATGCGGCCCGCAAAGGCACGCCTTGCAGGCTCGTGCCGCTGCGCAGATCGGTATCGCGCAACGCCACGTCCTGCGGCACGACGGGCAATTCAGGCAATGGCGCCCGTTGCGGGTTGACCGAGATAACTGGCGTCTTGCCGGGCTCGCCAATCACAAAAATGTCTTCTTCGCTGTCGAGCATGTTCTCGAACAACTGCGGGCTGCCCTTGAGATTGTCCAGGGTCAGGTCGTAGCGCAGCAGTTTGCGAAAGTGATCGAGACGCGCCAGCACGGCGTGGTCGGTGCGCTGCATCACCGATTGTTTCATTGATGCGTACAGATACCAGCCGGCGCCGCTGACGGTAAACATCGCCACCAGGGCGAAGGCCAGGCTGGAGCGCAGGATCAGGGATGGTTGGCGTCGGGACCGCACGGTCGCACCTCGCAGACGTAACCGATGCCGCGCACGGTGTGGATGAGTTTGACCGGGAAGGGCAGGTCGACTTTGCTGCGCAGGCGTTTGATCGCCACGTCGACGACATTGGTGTCGCTGTCGAAATTCATGTCCCAGACTTCCGAGGCAATCTGCGCCCGGGACAGCACATCGCCTTCACGGCGCAGCAACAGGTGCAGCAAAGCGAACTCTTTGTTGGTCAGGACAATCACCTGTTGCTGGCGGGTGACGCGGCGGCGCAGCAGGTCCAGTTCCAGATCCGCCAGATGAAAATGATCGGCCTCGCGCACCACGCCCCGGCGCAGGATGGTACGAATGCGCAGCAGCAGTTCGGTGAAGGAAAACGGCTTGACCAGATAGTCGTCCGCACCCAGCTCCAGGCCGCGAATCCGGTCCTGCAACTGGTCGCGGGCGGTGAGGAACAGCACCGGCACGTCCTGTTTCGCGCGCAACACTTCGATGATCTGCCAGCCGTCGATGCCGGGCAGCATCACGTCCAGCACGATCAGGTCGTAGCGATTTTCCAGGGCCAGGTGCAGGCCGTCGGTGCCGTGCTGGGTCCAGTCGACTTTATAGCCGGATTCGCCGAGGCCTTTTTTCAAGTACTCGCCGGTCTTGGTGTCGTCTTCGATGAGCAGGATGTGCATCGTGGTTTGGCCTGTTCAGGCGCAGCACGCCGGGTGGGAAGGCAAGTCTAACCAAGACCCGGCGGGCTGTCGGTTACATTTTTGTCATTGATCCGGGGGCTGCGGCGAATGACAAAAATGTCATTCGCCGGTCATGGTTCAGTGCCGGTTGCAGGTTGATGATGATCACCACTTCAACCCTGCCAAGGAATCACTCATGAAGACTGCACTGTCCACCACGTTCGGCTTGCTGCTGCTCAGCGCCGCGGTCATGACCCAGGCCGCCGACATGCCGGTGGTCAAACCCATGCGCGGTACCGTCGACAGCGTCCAGGCCGATACCCTGAGCTACACCACTCGCGCCGGTCAGCACCAGACCATCACGCTCACGGACAAAACCGGCATTCGCCTGGTGTCCAAGGCCGATCTGGATTCGATCAAGGCTGACAGCTTCGTCGGCTCTGCCGCGATTCCCCAGGCCGACGGTTCGTTGAAAGCGCTGGAAGTCACGGTCTTCGAAGCCAGCCTCAAAGGCAGCGGCGAAGGTCACTACGGCTGGGAAAACGCCGACGGCAGCACCGGCACCATGACCAATGGCACGGTCGGCACACTGTCCAAAGCCAACGGCCGCACGCTGACCGTGTTGTACAAAGGCGGCGAGAAGCAATTGGTCGTACCCGAAGACGTGCCAATCGCCTATGTTGAACCGGGTCAGCGCAGCGAGTTGAAAGCCGGCGCGAAGATCGTCCTGTTCCCTGCCGATGACGGCAAATCCGCCCGTGGTGTAGCGGTCGGCAAGGATGGTTTTACCCCGCCGATGTAAGCTCATTTCTTGTTGGAGCGAGGCTTGCCCGCGAACATGGCGTCCCGGTCTATCAGACATACCGGTGCGCTGCATTCGCGGGCAAGCCTCGCTCCAACGGTCGAGGTAAACAACCATGAAAACCCGCAGCATCCATCCCTGGCCGGTGCGCCTGACTCATTGGATCAACGCCTTTGGCATGGTCGGTATGTTCATGAGCGGTTGGGCGATCTACAACGCGTCGCCGCTGTTCGGCTTCACATTCCCCAAACAACTCACCCTGGGCGGTTGGCTCGGCGGTTCCATTGCCTGGCATTTTGCGGTGATGTGGCTGCTGGTCATCAACGGCCTGGCGTATGTGCTGTACGGCGTGTTCAGCCGTCATTTCAAGCGCGACCTGCTGCCGGTGCAGGCCAGCGCGGTGAAGCGCGACGTGGTCGATGCCCTGCGTTTGCGTCTGATTCATGAGCACGGTCGCTACAACGCCGTGCAGCGCCTGATGTATTGGCTGGTGCTGTTGATGGGCGTGCTGGTGGTGCTGACCGGGCTGGCGATCTGGAAGCCCGTGCAGTTTCAGGAACTCGCCAGCCTGTTTGGTGGCTTCGACTTCGCACGCTATGTGCATTTCGGCGCGATGGCCGCCATTGGCGCGTTTGTCGTCGTCCATCTGGCGCTGGTGCTGATTGTGCCGCGCACCCTGCTGCCGATGATTACTGGCGGCAAGCGACCTCTTGAAAACGGGGAGACCGGTCATGAGTGACCCCAAGCCACGCCCGACCCAACGCATTCGCCTGGAACCCGCGCAGCAGACGCAGTTGATCGATATTCAGCGCCGCTCGTTCTTGCGCGCCGGGCTGACCGTTGGCGCGATGTCGATGCTCACCGGCTGCAACCTGCAAGATGGCGATCAAGTGGACAAAGTGCTGTGGGCCATGTCGCGCTGGAATGACCGGGTGCAGGCCTGGCTATTCAGCGGTCAGAAACTTGCGCCGACCTACAGCAAGGCGCAGTTGACCAATCCGTTCCCGTTCAACGCGTTTTATCCCGAATACAACGTGCCGGATCTGGATATCTCCGATTACAAGCTGGCGGTGTCCGGACTGGTGCGGGATAAACAATCGTGGAATCTGGACAGCCTGCGCAAACTGCCGCAACGCACCGACATCACCCGCTTGATCTGCATCGAAGGCTGGAGCGCCATCGGCCAATGGGGTGGTGTGCCGTTGCGCACGTTCCTTGAACATATCGGCGCCGACATCACCGCCAAATACGTTGGCTTCAAGTGCGCCGACCGTTATTACTCAAGCCTGGACATGCCCACGGCGTTGCACCCGCAAACGCTGCTGGCTCTGGATTTCGGAGAAGTGGCGCTGCCGCCGGATTATGGCTATCCGCTGCGCGTACGCGTGCCGACCAAACTGGGTTTCAAGAACCCCAAGCACATCGTCGAGCTGATCGTGACCAACGAGAATCCGGGCGGGTATTGGGAAGATCAGGGGTATAACTGGTTTAGCGGGATTTAAAGCAAGGATGTTAATGTGGGACCGGCTTTAGCCAGGGTATTTTGTGGGACCGGCTTTAGCCGGGAAGAGGCCGATACACCCGATGCATTTCTTGCGTCAGGCATTCAGTCTTCCCGGCTGAAGCGGGTCCCACGAGTGTCTTGAGCTAACTCAGTTCAAACCCAACTTTGTGGGACCGGCTTTAGCCGGGAAGAGGCCGATACACCTGATGCATTTCTTGCGTCAGGCATTCAGTCTTCCCGGCTGAAGACGGTCCCACGAGTGTCTTGAGCTAACTCAGTTCAAACCCAACTTGCCACGTAATGTGGACAGGTCTTCAGCCAAGGTATTGACCGGGCCAACCAGCGCCTTGCGGTCGTTTTCCTTCACTTTGTCGTAAGTCTCGAAACCGCCATCCTTGGTTTTGTACTTGGCGAGGATCTTGTCCACAGTGGCGAAGTTCTTGTCGACCTTGGTGGCGAAGACTTTGTCGGACTTCTCGATTTGTGGGCGGAACAGGTCGACGATTTTCTTCGCGCCGTCGATGTTGCCCTGGAAGTCATACAGGTCGGTATGGCTGTAACGGTCTTCCTCGCCGGAAATCTTCGTCGCGGCAACTTCTTCTAGCAGCGCAGCAGCGCCGCCGACCACTTTCTCAGGCGGGAAGGTCAGGCCGGAAACGCGGGTTTCCAGGTCGTTCACATCAGCCATCAGCTTGTCAGCAATCGGGCCTTGGTCCTTGGTGGTGTTCTGCGAAAACAGCGCGTATTCCAGGCGATGGAAACCGGTGAAATCTTCAGCGTTCACGCCTTTTTCGTGGTCATCAACGCGTGAGTCGATGGAGGCGTCCAGGTCGCTGAACAGCTCAGCCATCGGCTCGATTTCTTCGTAGAACACACGGGTTGGCGCGTACAGCTTCTTGGCCGTCGCCAGGTCGCCTTTCTTCACTGCGTCGGTGAATTTCTGAGTGTGGCTGACCAGCTCGGCGATCTGCTCGGTGACATAGATTTTGTAGTCCGACACCGGCCCTACCAGGTCAAGCGGTGCAGTCGCGGCGAACGCCGACAATGGGGTCTGGAGCAAACCAACGGTGAGCAGCAAAGCAAAAGGCAACTTTTTCATGGGACTCTTCCTGTTGAGGTGGTAGGGGCAGTTTTTGTGAAAATTCACGCAGTCTTAGTCGCAGTAGCCGACGCCTGAAGCAGCGAGCGACCGATGAAATCCTGAGTGTCGACAACGCCGGGCAGGGTAAAGAAATAACCGCCGCCGACCGGCTTGAGGTATTCCTCCAGCGGCTCGCCATTGAGGCGGGTCTGCACGGTGATGAAGCCTTTTTCCAGATCGGACTGGTAACAGATGAACAGCAGGCCCATGTCGAGCTGGCCGTTCTTGTTGACGCCGTTGGAGTAGTTGAACGGGCGACGCAGAATCAGGTTGCGCTGGGTTTCGGCGGTACGCGGATTGGCCAGACGAATATGCGCATCGAGCTTGGTCGTCTTGCCGTGCGGGTCGGCAACGTAGTTCGGCACGTCGGTTTCGACCTTGCCGTCCATGGGCGCGCCAGTGGTTTTGACCCGGCCGAAAATCGCTTCCTGTTCCTGCAGCGGCGTGCGGTCCCAGCGTTCAACAAAGTTGCGAATGATGCGCACCGCCTGATAGCTGCCGTTGGCGGCCCAGGTCGGTTCGTCGCTGCCGGGTTGGACCCAGACCAGCTCGTTCATGGCCTTCTGGTCGTTGGAGTCCGGGTTGGCGGAACCGTCACGGAAACCGAGGAAGTTACGCGCGCTTTCCGGCGGCTGGTCGGGCTTTTTCGGCGCTTGCGGCGGCACGGTGCCTTCCTGTTTCCAGCGCACCAGCAGCAGGTCCGGCAGGTTTTTCACGATGTCGCGCAGGGCGTGAATATTGCTGTCGGCGCTGTTGGCGCAGAACTGGATGCTCAGGTCGCCATGGCAGCTGTCGGCTTCCAGTGCGTCGTTGGGGAACCCGACCATGCGGCTCAGGCGCTTGGGCTTGACCGATTCCAGGCCGAAACGCTCGTCGAACAGCGATTCGCCCACCGAAACCGTAATGGTCAGGTTATCCGGCGTGACGACCGGGCCGAGGATGCCGGAGTCCACCGGCGGAAATTTCGGATCCACCTCAGGCACCGGGCCGCCAGTCATCAGGAAGGCGATGCGTTCGTTCAGCGTACGGAACAGGCGCTCCAGGTCTTCCCGGTCGGCGGCCAGCACGTCGAAAGCCACCAGCATGCCCGAGGCCGGGCGCGGGTTGACGATGCCGGTCTGATGCGCGCCGAAAAACTGGTTGCGGTCTTCGGTCTTTTCGCTTTTCGGCGCTTCGGTGACTTGCGCCGGTGCGGCCGCCAGGACGTTGCCGCTCAGGCTGCTGCCCGCCAGCGCCGCACCCGCCGCGCCGAGACCCAGCAGGACGCGCCGACGTTGCGCGGATTGTGGGGCGTTGCTGTTGTCTGAGTCGTTCATGGCTGTTTTCTTTGCTCGCTATCTCAAAATCGGCGTAAAAGTGGGACCGGCTTTAGCCGGGAAAGCGGTATGTTGGAAGAGAAATATGCAGCGCATGTACCGGCCCCTTCCCGGCTAAAGCCGGTCCCACAGATGTCGTGAAACCTTGGGCTAAGCCCCAAAGTCCCACAGATGTCGTGAAACCTTGGGCTAAGCCCCAAGGCCCCACAGAAGTTGTAAAGCCTTGGGCTTAGCGCCTCAAAGCCCCGAAAGCCCAAGCGCCCCATCAATCCCATCCAGCGCATCCGCCAAGGCCTTGGCTTTGGCGGCGATCAACTTGCGCTGCTCGGCCTTGACCTGATCGTACGGGCGATAACCGCCGTCGGTTTTCAGGCCGTTGAGTTCAGTGTCCAGTGCCGCCGCTGCGCTATCGATTTTCTGCACCAGATCGCCGGAATTCTTCGCCAGCAGCGGACGAATCAGGTCGACCACCTTGCGCGTACCTTCCAGGTTGGCGGCGAAGCCGTTGAGGTCCAGATGGCTGTAGCGCTCTTCTTCGCCGTTGCTGCGGATCTCGGCCAGACTGCGCATGTTGCGAGTGATGATGCTCGCCAGTTGCTCGGGCGCGATGTTCTGCGCCAGCAACTGCTGCTTGAGGGTGGTGACGTCGGCTTGCAGGCGTTGCGCAATCGGGGCCAGGCCGTCGACGGATTTCTTGTCAAACAGCGCGTACTCGATGCGATGGAAGCCGCTGAAACCCGGGTCCTGTTCGCGCTTTTCGTAATAGTCGGCGCGGGCATTGATCGCGTTGTCCAGCTCGGATAAACGCTGCGCGGCCGGAGCAATGCGCTGGTAAGCGGCGCGGGCCGGGGCGTAGGCGGCTTGCGCGGCACTCAGGTCGCCAGCTTCAATAGCCTGTTGCAAGGCCGTCACGGCCTTGATCAGTGCGGAGCCTTGCATGCTCAGGTACACGCGGTATTCGGACAGCGGACCAATGAACGCCACCATGGATGGCCGAGCCTTGGCGTTGGCGTCGGATTCAGCAGTCGGCGTGACGTGCAGCGTGCCGCGCGGATTGCTGAGCAAGCCGCAGGTGATCGCGTAGTCGCCGGGCAGCAGATTGGCGTTTATTACCTGACTCAAACCGGGGGCGATGTTTTCCCGTTCTTCGACCACCAGCACGCCATCAAGGATTTCCCATTCGACGGCCCGCTCGGAGCGGTTGACGATGCGGAAGGCGTTCTTGCCCGCCGCAACGGTGAGGTCATTGGGCTCGCAAGCGTGAGCGTGAATGGTGACCACGGTTTCCGCCTGGGTGTTGGCCGCACGTTTTTTCATGGCGTTCTGCGAGGCGTAATAAAACAGCCCGCCCGCCGCGATCATGACGACCACGGAACCGGCGACGGCCAATCGCAAGGCGCGGGGAGGCTTGGCTTTCTCTGAAAGCCCTGTGGGACGATTCGACATGTGTGCCCTTATTCGTTCGTAGCTGAAGAGGGGTGCGGATGCGCGGGCCGGGTGGGCAGACTCACCACCGGGGCGCTGGGCATGAAGAACAGCACCAGCGCGACGACCAGGTAAAGCACATACACGCTGAGGGTGCTGATGGTTGGCGCATCCTGGTAACCGAACATGCCGGCCAGAACCGAACCCGTCGGGCCGTCCATCGGCAGCGTGGCGCTGAAGTCGAAGACCACGGTTTGCAGGTGATTCCAGATTCCGGCTTCATGCAGTGCCTGTACCGAGTTGGCCAGAATCCCGGCGGCGACCACCAGGATGAACAGCCCGGTCCAGCGGAAAAACAGACTGAGGTTCAGGCGCATGCTGCCGCTGTAGATGGCGAAACCCACGCCGATTGCGATGATCAGGCCGAGCAGGGCACCCAGCGGTGCGCCGGGGCCTTCGCTTTGCTGGAAGACGGCGAGCAGGAAGAACACGGTTTCCAGACCTTCACGGGCCACGGCGAAAAACACCATGGCGATCAACGCGTAGGTCTGGTTTTTCGAGCCGGCGAGGGCGGCATCCAGGGACATGTGCAATGAATGCTTGATCGAACGGGCGACCTTGCGCATCCAGAACACCATGGAACTGAGGATGCCCACGGCGACAAGACCGACGACACCTTCGAACAATTCCTGTTGTTTTTGCGGGAATTCGGCGCTGACCATTTCCAGGCCACCCCCGACGAACAGCGCCAGGGCTGCGGCGAGGAAAACCCCGATCCACACAGCGGCCATCCACTCCCCGCGACCGGTCTGTCTCAGATAACTGGCGATGATGCCAACGATAAGCGCGGCTTCAATCCCTTCGCGCAGCATGATCAAAAAAGGAACGAGCATGTTTCACCAGGGTTTTTTGCTGTAGGCTGATTCGTTTCAGCGGATCAGAAATTCTCTGATGTCTGAAACAATGCGTAACATAATGATACTCATTATTGAATGCGTATAGTTGTTTTTTTGATTCCCATCGGTTTCGCATTCTCGTTCAGGAAGGGTTCAGGCAACGTTCCAGGCGGGATTCGGACGCAGATTCGTTGGGCTTACAAACCGCTCAAAATCCCATACGCCAACTCCACCCGCGCTGCATTGGGGTAGTTCTTGTTGGCGAGGATCACGATGCCGGTCTTCTTCTCTGGCACAAATGCGACGTAGCCGCCAAAGCCGTTGGTGGAACCGGTCTTGTTGATCCAGGCGTTTTGCAGGGGCGCGATTGGCGGGTTGATCGCCGTGACCGGTTGGGTTTCATAAGCCATCTTGTTGGCGTTGCCTTCCAGCAATGTCTCCAGCGATACCGGGTAAACGTAGTGCTCCCAGACCAGCGCCTGGGTCATCGCGCCCACTTTGAAATAACCGGCGTGCGTTTGCGCCAGCGCCTGTTTGATGGTCGGCTCCATTGGCGTCATCGTCATATTCGCTTCGACGAAGTGCAGCATGTCCCTGGCGCTGGATTTGATGCCGTAGGCTTCGGCGCCGAGCACACCGCCTCGCAAACGAATCGGTTGATCCTGTTTGTCATAGCCCTGGGCATACAACGGCATTTTGCTCGCGGGCACCGTCAGCCAGGTATTGCCGAGCCCCAGCCTGGGCAATAACTGCTGCTCCATCGCCTGTTCAAACGGCATGTCCATGGCCTTGGCGGTGATCATTCCCAGCATGCCGATGCTCGGATTGGCGTAGGTTCTTTTGTCACCCGCCGGGTATTGCGGTTGCCATGCCTGCAAATAATCAATCAGCTGTGCGGTGTTCTGTACCGCGTCCGGCACCTGCAATGGAAAGCCGCCAGCGGTGTGTGTGCCCAGATTCATCAACGTCACTTGGTCGAACGCGCTGCCTCTGAGTTGTGGCAGATATTTTCCCGGATGATCGCTCAGGGACAGCCGCCCGTTGGCCTGCGCATAGGTTGCCAGCGTCGCGGTGAGGGTCTTGCTGATTGAGCCGAGCTCGAACAAGGTGTCACTGCTGACCTTGGCCTGGGTGTCTTTCGACGCCACGCCAAAGTTGTAGAAGTGCTGTTGGCCATCTACGGTGAGCGCGATAGCGAGCCCCGGAATGTTGTACTGCTGCATGACGGCATGGGCTGCATCGGTCAACGCGATGTCGATTCTGGAAGGGGCGGCGGCCATCGCCAGGCTGCCAACCATCAGGCTGCTGGCTATAAACAGCAGCTTGGTGCAGGAAGGATAAATCGCGGACATCCAGGTTTCCTCGGTTCAGTTGTGGAGCATGCAGCCTATTGAGTGCGGCGAAGGTGGCTCAATAAACCTTCTATCACAAAATATTTCCCATCACTTCCACGAAGCGCAGGGCTGCCGGGCTCAGGCTGTGGTTGCTGCGGGTAATCAAGCCGATTTCCCGGCTGACACCCGGATGATCCACCGGCACCCGGACCAGATCGCCACGGCCTTCATCGGCTGATTCCGGCAGCAAGGTCATGCCCAGCCCCTGGCGAACCAGTGCCAGAACCGTCGACATGTAATTGGCTTCCAGCCCCGGCACCAGTTCCAGATGCTCGTCGGCAAACAGCTGCTCAACCCGTTCGCGCACGCTGCTGTCCCGACCGGTAAGAATCAGCGGCAGGCCGGCCAGAGCCGTGAGCTTGATCGACGCGTGTCTGGCCAATGGATGCGCGTGCGGCGCAAACAGGCACAGGCGATCGGTCATCACCACCTGGAAGTCCAGGCCATGACTCATCCGGGCTTTGACGCCGAGGCCAAAATCCACTTCGCCCTCACGGACCAGCGCATCGATGCGCTGCGCCACCACGTCCCGCAGGCGCACTTCGACGCCGGGAAACTGCTCGCGAAACTGGCGCAACACTGGAGGCAATGCGCCGGAACACATAGAGGGCAGGGCGGCAATGGTCACTACGCCACGTCGCAACGCCGCCAGATCCCGAGAGCCAGCGACGATGTTGTCCAGATCCAGCAGCAGTTTTTCCATGGGGCGCAGATTGTTCTGCCCGGCCGCCGTGAGGCTGACGTGGCGCGGGCTGCGTTCCAGTAACGTCACGCCGAGCCATTCTTCAAGTTGCTGGACCTGCACGGTCAGCGCCGAAGGCGACAGGTTCAGCTCCAGCGCCGCCTTGGCGAAGCTGCCGCTGTGGGCGACGGCGAGGAAGGCGCGGATGTGCTGAATGGAGTTCTTCATTTTGTTTTTCCGAATGCAGGGCGCTGAACATTTCAATTTACAAAGCTTACCTGTGTTTTCAATACTCGTTGAAAACAACAACAGCTCATCTCGCCGCGCCAGTGGTCAGGGATGACGAACAGGAAGTCCCTATGCTCGCCACCCTCGGTGTCATCACCATTCTCTGTTTACTCGCCGCTGTCATGAGTAAACGCCTTTCGCCCCTTGTCGCACTCATCGCCTTGCCGATCATCGCCGCCTTGCTCGGTGGATTCGGCCTGCAAACCAGCGCCTTCATTATCACCGGCATCAAGAATGTCGCGCCGGTGGTAGGCATGTTCGTCTTCGCGATTCTGTTTTTCGGGGTGATGACCGACGCCGGAATGCTCGACCCGATCATCGACCGCATCCTGCGCACGGTCGGGACGCGGCCGACACGCATCGTCCTGGGCACCGCGCTGTTGGCGCTACTGGTGCACCTTGATGGCTCGGGAGCGGTGACCTTTCTGGTGACCATCCCGGCCATGCTGCCCTTATATATGCGGCTGGGCATGGATAAACGGATTCTCGCCTGCGTCACGGCGATGGCCGCCGGGGTGAATTTCTTGCCCTGGACCGGCCCGGTGTTGCGCTCTTCGGCGGCCTTGCACGTGCCGGTGGCGGATCTGTTCCAGCCACTGATTCCGGTGCAGATCGTTGGCCTGATATTTGTCTTCACCTGCGCCTGGTTCCTGGGTCGTCGTGAAGAAAAACGTCTGGGCCTCGGCGCTGGCGCCACAGTGGATGTGGTGCCACAACGGGTGCTCAGCGAGCATGAAGAAATTTTGCGTCGGCCACGCTTGTTCTGGCTGAACCTGGTGCTGACCATCGCTGTGATGGGCGTGATGATTTCCGGGATTGTCGATCCGGTGGTGATGTTCATGCTCGGCACGGTGCTGGCGCTGTGCATCAACTATCCCAACGTCGACGCTCAGCGTGCGCGCATCGATGCCCACGCCAAGACTGCCTTGACCATGGCCAGTATTCTCCTGGCGGCCGGAGTGTTCACCGGAATCATGCAAGGCACCGGCATGCTCAAGGCCATGGCCGAAGTGGCGGTGGCGCAGATTCCCGCCGGGCACGGCAAGCTGATCCCGATGGTGGTGGGCTTCCTGTCCATGCCGTTGAGCATGCTGTTCGACCCGGATTCGTTTTATTTCGGCGTGATGCCGGTGATTGCCGAAGTCGGCAAAGCCTTGGGCGTCGATCCGCTGCAAGTGGCCCAGGCCTCGCTGCTCGGCGTACACACCACCGGTTTCCCGGTCAGCCCGCTGACCCCGGCGACGTTCCTGTTGGTCGGCCTGTGCAAGATCGAACTGGCCGATCATCAGCGTTTCACTATCCCTTTCCTGTTCGCGGCTTCGGTGTTGATGACCCTGACCGCGTTGCTTCTGGGAGTGTTTTGATATGAATGATCCTGAAATGAAAAGCCTGCGTATTGGCTCCGGCGCCGGGTATTCCGGCGACCGCATCGAGCCTGCTGTCGAACTGGCCGAGCATGGCGAGCTGGATTACCTGATCTTCGAATGCCTGGCCGAGCGCACCATCGCTCTGGCCCAGCAGGCGCGCCTGAGCAATCCCGAATCCGGCTATGACCCGCTGCTCAGCGAACGCATGCGCCGGGTGCTGCCCTTTGTCGGGCGCGGTGCCGACGGCCAGCGTCGTCGTTTGCGGATCATCACCAACATGGGCGCGGCCAATCCGTTGGCAGCGGCCCGGGAAGTTCGGCGTATCGCCGCCCAACTAGGCTTGTCCGGTCTAAAAGTTGCGGCCTTGACCGGCGACGACGTGCTGGCCGCCTTGCAGGCCAATCCCGAGCAATTGCTGGATAACGGCGCGACCCTTGGATCGTTGGGCGAACGGCTGATTTCCGCCAACGCCTATATGGGCATTGAAGGCATCGTCGAGGCATTGCGGGCCGATGCCGATGTGGTGATTACCGGCCGGGTCGCTGATCCTTCATTGTTTCTTGCGCCGCAGTTGTTCGAGTTTGGCTGGGCGGAGGACGATTGGACCTTGTTGGGGCGCGGCACAGTGGTCGGGCATTTACTGGAATGCGCGGGACAGATCAGCGGCGGCTATTTTGCCGATCCTGGTTACAAGGACGTGCCCGATCTGGCGCGCCTCGGCTTCCCCCTCGCTGAAGTTGACGCCTCAGGTGTGGCAGTGATCAGCAAAGTGGCAGGTTCGGGTGGGCGCATCGATACCGCGACCTGCACCGAGCAGCTGATCTACGAAGTTCACGATCCGGCGGCGTATTTGACGCCGGACGTCAGCGCGGATTTCTCCGGGGTGTCGTTCTGCGCGTCGGGTCCGGATCAAGTACGGGTCAGCGGTGCTGGTGGCCGCGCTCGACCGGAAACCTTGAAAGTGTCGGTGGGTTATCTCGATGGCTGGATCGGCGAAGGGCAGATCTCCTACGGCGGTCCCGGCGCATTGGCTCGGGCCCGGTTGGCGCGGGACGTGGTGCTGGAGCGCCTGAAACTCATGGGCGTGGTTTATGACGAGGTGCGCGCCGAACTGATTGGCGTGGATGCCTTGCATGGCGGCGAACTGGGTTCGCGGGTGACCAGCGAGCCGTGGGAAGTCCGGCTGCGGGTTGCGGCCCGTTGCGCCGACAAGGCCGAAGCCGTGCGCGTCGGCAATGAAGTGGAAACCCTTTACACCAACGGCCCGTATGGCGGCGGCGGGGCCACCAAGGGCTTGCGTCAGGTGGTGGCGGTGGCGTCGTTGTTTGTGCCACGCACTGCCGTTACGCCGACTGTGCATCTGGAGCAAACACCATGAGCGAACCGATCAAGCTGCGCGAACTGGCTCATTCCCGAACCGGCGACAAAGGCGATACCTCGAACATTTCAGTGATCGCCTACCGCGCCGAAGACTTTCCCCGCCTGCGAGAAGCCTTGACCGTCGAACGAGTAACCGCCCACTTTGCCGAACTTCTTGATCCGACGGCTGGCCCGGTGCGGCGCTACGAATTACCCAACGTCCACGCCCTGAATTTCGTCCTGCCCGGCATCTTGCGCGGCGGCGTCACCCGTTCCCTGGCGCTGGACGCCCATGGCAAGGCATTGGGCGCGGCGTTGCTGGATATTGAGGTTTGATCGCGTATTGCGACACTCCAACCAAAACCAGGGCAGTTGTTCACTCGCTCAGCCGTGTTGCACCCCGGCACGCTTGAGCAATTGCTTGCAACGATCAGACAAGTGCACCACGCGCAGATGCTTGCCGGCCTTGCTGTAGCGTTCGCGCAAGGTCTTGAGTGCGGCGATGGCTGAATAGTCGACGAAGCTCAGATGGCGGCAGTCCAGCGTTACCAGCTGCGGATCGTCACCGGGATTGAACTGGTTCAGGAAAGGCGTGGTGGAGGCGAAGAAAAGCGTGCCGTGCAGCTTATATAGCTTGCTGCCGTCCGGCTCCAGATGCGTATCGGCGTACAACTCGCGGGCTTGCTGCCAGGCAAAGTTGATCGCGGCAATGACAATCCCGAACAGCACTGCGGTAGCGAGATCGGTGAATACCGTCACGATGGTCACGGCAATGATCGCCAGCACATCGTTGACCGGGACTTTGTGCAGGATGCGCAACGAGGCCCAGGCGAAGGTTTGCTGGGACACCACGAACATCACGCCGACCAGCGCCGCCAGTGGGATTTCTTCGATCAGCGGCGAGAGAAACAGCACGAACATCAGGATCATCACCCCGGCCACTACACCGGACAAACGGCCTCGTCCACCGGAATTGAGGTTGATGACGGTCTGCCCGATCATCGCGCAACCGCCCATGCCGCCACACACGCCGGACGCGATGTTTGCCACGCCCAGCGCGATGCATTCCCGATCCGGCTGGCCGGCGCTCTCGGTGATTTCATCGGTGAGGTTCAGGGTCAGCAGGGTTTCCAGCAGCCCGACCAGCGCCATCAAGACGGCGTAGGGCGCGATGATGCGCAGCGTTTCCAGGTTCCAAGGCACCTCCGGCAAGGTCAGGTTCGGCAGACCACCGGCGATGTGCGCCATATCGCCCAGGGTGCGAGTCGGCAGGTCAAGCAGGTAAACCAGCAAGCCGACGCCCAGAATTGCCACCAGCGCGGGCGGCACGGCGCGGGTCAGGCGCGGCAGCAGGTAGACGATGGCCATGGTCAGCGCAACCAGGCCGACCATCAGGTACAGCGGCATCCCGCTGAGCCAGGTTTCGCCGGTCTTGAAATGCTCCAGTTGCGCCAGCGCGATGACAATCGCCAGGCCGTTGACGAAACCGAGCATGACCGGATACGGCACCAGACGGATCAGTTTGCCCAGACGCAACAGGCCGAAAAGCACCATCAGCATGCCGCCCAGCAGCACCGTGGCCAGCAAATATTGCACGCCATGCTGGACCACCAGCGCAATGATCACCACCGCCATCGACCCGGCCGCACCGGAAATCATCCCCGGCCGACCACCGAACAGCGCGGTCAGGGTACAGATGATGAAAGCACCGTAAAGGCCCATCAACGGGTTGAGATGGGCGACGAGGGCAAACGCGATGCACTCCGGCACCAGGGCGAAGGAAGTGGTGAGTCCGGCCAGGACATCGGCACGTATACGAGCTGGTTTCATGGTTTACCTGAAGTGCATGGCGTGCTGATCAGCCGCCAACGGCGCAAAAAGGGGGGATGTTACGGAATGTGAGGTGGGTCGGCCAGCGGGTTGGAGGGCAGTTCATTTTGTGGGAGCGAGCTCGCTCCTGCTTTATGATTGCCGGCTTTACCCTGGCGAGCGGTGTTTCTGATGACTGGTGTGTCCCCTTTGCAAGCCTGGCAACAGGCGGTCGAGCAGCGTGGTTTCCAGCCGGACGAGGCGCAGCTGCAAGCCGCCCGCGAGCTGGAGGCTTGCTATCTGGCGTTGGGCAACAATCCGCGCAGTGCCAAAGGCGTTTATCTGTGGGGGCCGGTCGGGCGCGGCAAGACCTGGCTGATGGACCGCTTTTTCGAGAGCCTGACGGTGCCTGCCCGGCGTCAGCATTTTCATCACTTCATGCGCTGGGTTCACAAGCGCATGTTCGAGTTGATGGGCACTGCCAAACCGCTGCACGTGCTGGCCAAAGAGCTGGCGCGGGACGTGCGCGTGCTGTGCTTCGACGAATTGTTCGTCAATGACATCGGCGATGCGGTGATTCTCGGCGGCCTGTTGCAGGTGATGTTCGAAGAAGGCGTGGTGCTGGTCTGCACCTCCAACCAGCCGCCCGAGCAGCTGTACATCAACGGGCATAACCGTGAGCGTTTCCTGCCGGCCATTGCCGCGATCAATCGCTATATGAATGTGCTCACGGTGGACGGCGGCGAAGACCATCGCCTGCATCCGGGGCAGTTGCATCAGCGTTACTGGATCACCGAGCCGGGTCGGCCGAGTGCGTTGGGCGGGATTTTCGACGCGCTTAGCGTTGGTCAGACGGTCTCCACCGATCTTGTGCCGGTGGGCCATCGCACCATCAACTGCGTGTGCAACAGCGAAACGGTGCTGTGGTGTCGCTACGCCGAGCTGTGCGAGACGCCGCTGGCGGCCATGGACTTCATCGAGCTGTGTGATCGCTTTTCAGCAATCCTGATCAACGAAGTCCCGGCCCTCAGCGCGCCCCAGCGCGAAGGCAGGATCGCGCGTGGCACCGAGGATGCCGTGGAGCAGGTCGCGGCGGGCGATCGTGAATTGCCGCAGTTGTCGCCCCATGACGACGGCGTGCGGCGCTTCATCGCGCTGGTCGACGAATGTTATGACCGGCGCGTGCCGCTGTATGTCGAGGCGCAGGTGTCGATGGCCGAGCTGTACACCGAAGGTTATCTGTCCTTCGCGTTCCGCCGCACCTTGAGTCGCCTGCAGGAAATGCAACTGGAACGCTTCGTCGCGGCCTGATCGTGGTCAGGTCCGCCGCTGCACCAGGACGTGCTTGCTGCCTTCGAAGACCAGCACCAGCACTGCCAGCCAGATCGGCAGGTAAGTCATCCATTCCTCGCGACTGATGCTTTCGCCGAGCAGCAGCGCAACGCCCACCAGCAGCACCGGTTCGACGTAACTGAGCAGGCCGAACAGGCTGAACGGCAGCAGACGGCTGGCAACGATGTAGCTCACCAATGCCGATGCGCTGATCACACCCAGTAACGGAATCAACAGATAAAGCTGCGGTGCTTGCTGAATGGCGGCTGGATTGCCGCTGACGATGAACCACACGCCAACCGGGAGCATCAAGGTCATGTCGAACCACAACCCGCCGAGGTTATCGATGGCCAGCTTGCGGCGCAGCACGAAATAGATCGGGTAACCCAAGGCAACCAACAGGGTTTCCCAGGAAAAGCTGCCCAGGCGCAACAGTTCGTTGCCGACGCCGATCACCGCGCAAAACGCGGCGATCTTTTGCAGGCGTGACAGCCTTTCGCCATAAACGATGCGTCCGGTAATGATCATGGTCAGCGGCAGCAGAAAGTAGCCCAGCGACACTTCGAGACTGCGGCCATGCAGCGGCGCCCACATGAACACCAGCAACTGCGCGCCCAGCAGCAGCGATGAAACCGCCATGCCGAACAGCAGCGCGGGCTTTTGCCGCAGACGACTGGCAATCTTGCGCACCAGTGGCCAGTCGCCGCTCGACAACAGAAACAGCGTGACGCACGGGACGGTGAGCAACATGCGCCAGCCGAAAATCTCCTCGCCGCTCAATGGCGTCATCAGCGAGGTATAAAAATACATGACCCCGAACAACACCGAGGCTGATACCGACAGCACTACACCTTTGTACACAGCAACCTCTTTGTTTTTATTGATTCGCAGCGGCGCACAGTCTAGCGGAACGGAAGGATGAAACCACCGTTGGAGCCGAGCTTGCTCGCGAACAAAGAATCTCCAACAGACCTGAACCTGTGGGAGCCGAGCTTGCTCGCGAAAAACGATGACGCGGTGCATCCGGCCCACCGAGGCGCCTGATTCGCGGGCAAGCCTCGTTCCAACAGACCTGAACCTGTGGGAGCCGAGCTTGCTCGCGAAAAACGATGACGCGGTGCATCCGGCCCACCGAGGCGCCTGATTCGCGGGCAAGCCTCGCTCCAACGGACCTGAACCTGTGGGAGCCGAGCTTGCTCGCGAAGAACGATGACGCGGTGCATCCGGCCCACCGAGGCGCCTGATTCGCGGGCAAGCCTCGTTCCAACGAATAGGTACAGAAAGGTAATACCCAGTCACGAAATGTTTGGATAACCGTCGACCTTTGCTAGGCTGCTGCGATTGCCCGGTCGAGCCTGACGGGTGTTCACAAGGAGCTTGCATGACTTCCATCAGCACCCCGGCGCAGGCTGCGGCGGGACGACTGGAACAATTTTCCACTCGCGTGGCGTTTTTTATCGCCGGCCTCACCCTTGCCGCCTGGGCACCACTGGTGCCATACGCCAAGGCTCGGGTCGGGCTGGATGACGGTACGCTGGGTTTGCTGTTGCTCTGCCTGGGTGTCGGTTCGATCATTGCCATGCCATTGGCCGGTGCCCTGGCGGCGCGCTTCGGCTGTCGGCGGGTGTTGATCGGTTCCACTGCGATCATCTGCCTGTGCCTGCCGCTTTTGGCGACGATTTCCAGTTTGCCACTATTGATCGCCACATTGTTTGTGTTCGGCGCCAGCATGGGCGCGCTGGATTGTACTGTGAATATTCAGGCGATCATTGTCGAGCGGGCCAGCGGCAGGACCATGATGTCCGGCTTTCACGGCCTGTTCAGCCTGGGCGGGATCGCAGGTGCGGCGGGCGTTGCCGGGCTGTTGAGCCTGGGCGCATCACCGCTGCTATCGATGATCGTTGTGGTGGCGTTCGTGGCGCTTAGCCTGTTCAAGGCCGCGCCGCATCTGCTGAATTACGGCAGCGAAAGCGATGGCCCGCCATTTGCCATTCCTCGTGGCGTAGTGTTGTTCATCGGCCTGCTGTGCTTCACGGTTTTTCTCACTGAAGGCGCCATGCTCGACTGGAGCGCAGTGTTCCTCAGCTCCCTGCGCGGCGTTGAAACATCCTATGCCGGGCTGGGTTATGCGGTGTTCGCCCTGACCATGACCCTCGGGCGCTTTTTTGGCGACGCCATCGTGCGCCGGGTCGGGCCCAATCGGGTGATCATCCTCGGTGGCCTGTGCGCGTCCTCGGGTCTGGCAATCGCCACGCTGATTCCATCCTGGGAAGCCGCGCTGCTCGGTTACGCGCTGGTGGGCGCGGGCTGCTCGAATATCGTCCCGGTCTGCTACAGCGCAGTCGGCCGCCAGAAAAGCATGCCGGAAAACGTCGCAGTCCCGGCGATCACTACCCTGGGTTATGCCGGGATTCTGATCGGCCCGGCGGGCATCGGTTTCATCGCCCACGCCAGCAGTCTGGAACTGGCCTTCATGGTCGTTGCGGTGATGTTGCTGGGCGTGGCGGTGGGCGGCAGCCGCCTGAAGGCCTAAAGCTTGCGCGCCATGCCTGAAACCCGGATGGAGCTGCCTTTCTGTTCGGGAATTTCCGCGCGCAGCCGTGAGCGACTGCCCATGTCCTCGCCCTGCACGATGTCGATCAGGCCGTTATGCGGCCAACCGATGTCGCGAAGGTAACCGGCGAACGCCGCAGTGGCCGCGCCCGTGGCCGGGTCTTCGTAGATGCCACCATAGGCGAACGGATTACGGGTGTGAAACAGCTGCTCGGTTTCGCACCAGACCAGCAGAATGGTCACCCAGCCCGCGCGGACCATCAGTTCACGACCGGCCTGCTGGGCGTACTGCATGTCCTTGAGCTTTTTACGGCTGTTCAACACCAACACGAGATGCTGCGCGCCGCCGTTGATCGAGGCGGGCGGAATGCGCTCGTCCAGGTCGCTACGGTCGTAGCCGAACAGCGCCAGGCCCTCATTGAGCAGCTCAGGCGTGATGGCTTCGCTGTGGGTTGGTGGCGATTGCAGGGTTGCGGAAATCAAATCGCCCCGAGCGTGCCCTTCAACACTGATTTGCGCCTGATTGAGCGTCAGATTGAACAGGCCATCGCCGTTCAGGCCAGCCAGCGCGGCACCGAGGGCGATGGTGGCGTGCCCGCAAAAGGGAATCTCTGCCTGCGGAGAGAAATAACGAACTCGCCAGCCGCCCTCAATGGGTACGGCAAACGCAGTTTCGGAGAAGCCCACCTCAGCGGCAATCCGCTGCATGTTGGCGTCATCCGGCAAGGTGTCGCCGATCCAGACGCCTGCAGGATTACCGCCTTGATCGCCGTCGCCGAAGGCCGCCAGTTTCAGAATGTTTGTGGTCATCTGCGTTCATGCCTGTTGATTGGATATGCCAGCCAGTATCGGTTCCGTCGGCCCAGATCACTAACCAATAGTCCTTATGCGAGCCATCTGCAACATTGATGCGAGCTACCGGTTACAGCGCCTGAGTCCTGTTTTGCTCAGCTTGCACGCGACGCTGGACGATTCGCTCGCGCGTCTGGTCATACAGCCAGTTGAACACCAGGGTGTACGGCAGGAACAGCAACAGCAGGCCCGCGTCGAGCAAGAACGCTTCCAGCCAGCCGATGGACAGCCACCAGGCCGCCAGCGGAACCACCACCAGAATCAGCCCGCCCTCAAAACCCAGCGCATGGACGATGCGCGCTTTCAGCGACAGAGCGAAACCGAACCTGCGCCGCATCCGGTCGAACAGGGCGTTGAACAGCATGTTCCAGAGCATCGCCACCGTGGAAATCATCACCGTCATCGCGCCCATCTTGCCTAGGGAATGCCCCAGCAGCCACGCCAGCAATGGTGCAAACAGCAGCACGCCGATGATTTCGAAGAGCAGCGCATGCAGCGCGCGTTCCTTGATGGTTTTGGTGGGTTGTTGCATGAGATGAAGACCTCTTGGAGCCTGTATTTGGTGGGAGCGAGCTTGCTCGCGAACGGGGTGTTTCAGGCTCGCATGTGTCGGATTGCCGCCATTATTCGCGAGCAGGCTCGCTCCCACAGAGTTGGATCAGGGCAGTTCATGACGTGCATTCTCATCGGTCATTGCGCTAAAGTGAAAATCGTTTCCATCGGAAAAACCGATACAAGGTGCCCATGAGTTATTCCCCCGAAGCCCTTGAGGCGTTTGCCCAGACCGTTGCGCTGGGTTCTTTCAGCGCTGCTGCGCGGCGTCTGGGCAAGAGCCAGTCGACCATCAGCGAAGCGATTTCCCGGCTGGAAATAGACCTGGGTCTGGAATTGTTCGACCGCTCGTCCAAACACCCAGTCCTCACCGAGGCCGGCAAGGCCATGCTCGGGCGCATCGAGGACGTGTTGGCCGCTTCGGACAAATTGCGCCGGGCTGCGGGGCGCCTGGCTGAAGGGATGGAGCCGCGCCTGACGCTGGTCTTGTCCGACGCCAATCAATTCGCTGACTTCGAAATCCGCATGGCCGAGCTGGACCAGCGCTTTCCCGAGCTGGAACTGGAATGTGTCTTTGCCGAGCACGGCGATGCGATCAACCTGATCCAGTCCGGTCGTGCGTCACTAGGGCTGTTGTCGGCGCAACCGAGTTACCCGCCGGAAGTCGGCTACGCGACCATTGCCGAACGCGCCGACTTCGGCCTGTTCGTCGGGCATAAACATCCGTTGGCGGTCGAGCAGCAGGTCGACTACCAGAAACTCGCGGCTCATCGCGCCCTGCGCCTGAACACGCTGGTCGATCAGAGCGTGCCCACCGACGACTTGCCCATCAGCGGCCACCGGCCCTGGTCGGCGCCCAATTATCTGTTGCTGATGGACATGGCCGCGTTCGGTTTCGGCTGGTCGGCGCTGCCGCGCTGGCTGGTCAAGGGCTATGCCGGTGGCAAGTTGAAGGAACTGGATGTTCCCGGCTGGCCGCGCAGTTCCGCCGTCGACGTGATCTGGTCCCGACAGCGCAGCCTGGGGCCAGCAGGCGCCTGGCTGCTGGAAACCTTCACCCGGCATCGCGGTGAGCGGTAGGGCTCAGATCTTGAAGGACACCACAGATGTGTTGTCTGAACCGACGTCTTCCCGGATAAATCCGGTCCCACACAGCCTGCACAGGACCGCGCCGATTTCGAAAATGTAGGAGCGAATTTATTCGCGAAGCAATGTTTCAGACGCCGAATCTAAGTTGGATGTAGCGGCCCTTCGCGAACAAGTTCGCTCCCACAGGGGCCCGGTAACAGAGTTTTTACAAAGTGCTCGCCACAAAATCCGGCGGCAATTCCGCATCAAATTCGGCCACCACTTCCCGGGTCAGGCTGACGATGTCTTCCACCAGTTCCATGCCGGCACCGGTACGCCAGCTGGCAACAATGTCCATCACCGAGGGCAGGGGAATGCCGTCGAGCAGGGTCAGCACGCCTTGCGCCAGCTCGCCGCGCACCAGTGCGGCGGGCAGGGCGCCGATGCCGAAGCCGTCACGCACCAGCCGGGTAATGGCCGACGCCGAGTTCACGCAGTTGATGCGCGGGGTGATGATGTTGGCGCTGTGCAGCATGTTGAGAATGTCTTGATGCGGCCGGGAGTTGCGCGAAAACGTGACGATGCGTTCCAGGGACAAGTCTTCCAGCGACGCATAGTTGCGGTCATAGCTGGAGCCGGTGGGCACCACCCAATGCATCGGATAACGGGTCAGCACGGCGTTGCGCACCGTGTCGAAGCGCAGTATGTCGGTCTGGAAAATGATGTCCTGATAGCCTTTTTCCAGCTGCGAACACAGATTGCTGGCCGTGTCCGCAGTCAATTCGATCTCCAGCGCCGGGTAACACTTCATCAGACGTGTTACCAAAGGGCTGAGCCAGGTGTGTATCACCGTATCCATTGCGCCGATGCGAATCCGGCCCCGCACCTGTCGCGGGTCCTTGATCGCGGCCTTCATGGTTTGCATGGTGTCCATGATGTGCTCGGCATATTCCAGGACCCGCTGGCCTTCGGGCGTCAACGAAACCCCCTTGGAATCGCGCACGAACAGACGCACGCCCATTTCGTCTTCCAGGGCCGCGATACGGCTGGAGATAGAGGCTTGGGTGCTGAACAGTTTTTCCGCCGTCAGACGAAAGCTCTTCAACCGGGCGACCCAGACGAAGGTTTCCAGAAACTTGAGGTTCACCGCCGATCCTTGAATTGAGGCCTGCAAATGTGGCCTTGAATTGAGCTGCTGATCGCGCGCCGAGGCCGAATCTTCAGACCGGGCGGCGTCAGGGATATCCCCTGAAATTGCAGGTTATATGCCAGCACCGATACAGAAATTCTTATGAGGCATAGCGGTTTTTTCCCGTTGGACGCCAGAGGCAAGGCTACCGAAAGATTGTCTGGGGTTGGCTTGATAACTGCGTGCTGTCGCATGACTTGCACAAAACAGTTGGAGCGAGGCTTTACACCTTTCCTGGACCACCGAACGAGACTCCAATCATGCAAACCGCTATCAATCTATGGCCGCTGCTGGGCGTGCTGGTCATCATTATTGGCTTTGTGCTGCGCTTCAATCCGATGCTGGTGGTGGCGCTCGCGGCAGTCGCCACCGGGTTCGCCGCGAGCATGCCGCTGGACACCATTCTAGCCACCATCGGCACCGGTTTCATCAAGACCCGCACCTTGCCGCTGATCATCTTGCTGCCCCTGGCGGTGATCGGTCTGCTGGAGCGTCACGGTCTGCGCCTGCATGCGCAGAACTGGATCGCGCGCTTTACCAGTGCCACCGCCGGGCGTCTGCTGATCGCCTACCTGTTTGTGCGTGAGACCACGGCCGCGTTGGGTTTGACCAGCCTTGGCGGACACCCGCAAATGGTTCGCCCGTTGCTGGCGCCGATGGCCGAAGGCGCCGCTGAAGCGCGGTTTGGCAAGTTGCCGGAAGCCTTGCGCGTCAAGCTGCTGGCCATGTGTGCCGCCACGGATAACGTCGGGTTATTCTTCGGCGAAGACATCTTCGTCGCCTTTGGTGCGATTGCCTTGATGCACACCTTCCTGCTCGGTTCGGGTATCGACGTCGACCCGATGCACATCGCGCTGTGGGGTATCCCGACGGCGATCTGCGCCTTTGTGATCCATGCAATTCGCCTGCATCGTTTTGATCGCCTGCTCAATCGTCAGTTGCAGCCCTTGCCGCAGTCCACCCCGCCAGCGGCCGCGCAGGAGAGCGTGTAAATGATCATTTCAATTCAATACCTGTATTGGCTGGCCGGCATCATTCTGGCGATTACCGCAGTGATGACCGTTACCGACACCACTAATCCCAAGCGCTGGAGCACCGGCCTGTTCTGGGCCTTGTTCGCCGTCGCGTTTCTGGTGGGTGAACGCCTGCCGCCAGCGATTGTGGGCGTGGGTGTATTGGTCATGGCGGCGATTGCCGGTTTCGGCGGCGTTGGCTTCGGCAAACATGAAGACCTGCCGGACAAGGCGCGCCGCGCCAGCGCCGGTCGGCTGGGCAACAAGTTATTCATTCCAGCCTTGGCGATTCCGCTGGTGACAGTGGTTGGCGCGATGTTCCTCAAGAACATCAAGTTTGGCGACGTCGCCTTGCTCGATCCGGCCAACAGTACCTTCGTGTCCCTCGGCCTGGGTTGCCTGCTGGCGTTGGCGCTGGCTTGTTGGTTGACCCGGGATACGCCGGTGCAGGCCATGCGCGAATCCCGGCGCCTGACCGAGGCGCTGGGCTGGGCTTTGGTGTTGCCGCAGATGCTGGCGATGCTCGGTTTGCTATTCAACGATGCCGGGGTTGGCAAGGCGGTGGCGCATCTGGCGACGGCGTACATCAACCTTGACTTCCGTCTGGTGGCGGTTTCGGTCTACGTGCTGGGCATGGCCTTGTTCACCATCGTCATGGGCAACGGCTTCGCGGCGTTCCCGGTGATGACCGGCGGCATTGGTGTGCCGGTGCTGGTCGGCATGTATGGCGGCAATCCGGCGGTGGTCGCGGCCATTGGGATGTTCTCCGGCTATTGCGGCACGCTGATGACACCCATGGCGGCCAACTACAACATAGTCCCGGCGGCGTTGCTGGAGTTGCCGGACAAATACGCCGTCATCAAGGCGCAGATCCCCACGGCGCTGCCGATGCTGGTCGCCAACATCGTGCTGTTGTACTTCCTGATGTAGCCTTCGAGAGCCATCAGTGAACACATAGCGCCCGCGACTTTCGCGGGCGTTGTGATTGTGCGTAGGATGGCCGCCGGTTTATGGAGATGGGTCATCGATGGAAATTGTTCCTGCCGCACAGCAAGACGTCGCCGCTGTGCTGGAGTTCGTGTTGCGCGCCCGCGCGGAAATCTTCCCGAAGCTTGCCGCTGCTGGCATGCCGGCGGATCTGGCGAGTTTTGCCCGGGTCTATATCGACGACGGCGGCGGCAAGTTCCTGATCGCCCGGCGCGAAGGGGAAATCGTCGCGGCCATCGGTTACCTGCCTTACGACGGGCGATTCACCCAGCTGGACTACGGCCACAAGCGCGTGGTGGAAATTGTCCGGCTGTTCGTCATCCCCGAATTTCGCCGCTCAGGGCTGGCGACCCGGATCTTTCTGGAACTGAAGGAACATGCGCGGCGGCAGGGCGTTGAGGTGCTGTATCTGCACACCCATCCGTTCTTGCCGGGAGCGGTCGGCTTCTGGCAGCGCCAGGGCTTTCATGTCGTTGATGTCGAGACCGATCCGGTTTGGCAGACGACGCATATGGAGTGCGGGCTGAAAACCTGATTCCTGTAGAGCGATCTTAGGTGTGTTTGCTGAAACCGGTGGGAGAGGACTTGTCCTCGATGCGATAGAACTGACGCCACGAAAATCCAGACGGGTCGCTGGCCGTACCGACGCCTTCGGGGACAAGTCCGCTCCCACGTGATCTATGTGTTTTGCGGCTGCGTGTTTTATGAGCGAAAGCGCAAAATCCGCGCACCGTCGTGGGGATCGGTCAGGTAGTGGGCTTCAACGCCAAAGGTGGTGCGCAGCCGCTCGCACGTCAGCACCTGCGCCGGATCGCCGATGGCGATCAGCTCGCCTTTGTCCATCACCGCCAGCCGATCACAGGCCAGGGCCTGATTGAGGTCGTGCAGCGCAATCAGCGTGGTCACCGGCAGCGATCTGACCAGACCCAGAATGCTCAGCTGATGCTGGATGTCCAGGTGGTTGGTGGGTTCGTCCAGCAGCAGGATTTGCGGGCGTTGGGCCAGAGCGCGAGCGATGTGCACGCGCTGGCGTTCGCCGCCGGACAGGCTGTGCCAGGCACGCTTGCGCTTGTCGGCCATGTCCACATCGACCAGCGCTTGCTGAACGATTTCATCGTCGGCCGCGGACCATGGCGTCAGCGCCGAAAGCCAGGGCGTGCGCCCCAGTTCCACGGCGTCCAGCACACTGATGGCGTCCGAGGTCTCGGCCTGTTGCTCGACCACGGCAATCATCTGTGCGATATCCCGGCGCGTCATGTCGGTCAGCGCCTCACCGTCGAGCTGAATCCGCCCGCTGTCGGGTGGCCGGATTCCAGACAGCAATTTGAGCAGGCTGGATTTGCCGGAGCCGTTCGGACCGATCAAGCCCAGGGTTTCCCCGCGTTGCAGATCCAGGCTGACGCCTTTGACGATCAGGTGGCCTTTGACTGACCAGCTCAGGTCAGAGCAAGCCATCACAGTCGTCTGAAGCGCAGGCATTTGCAGGCTATTCATCGGCCACCCTTGGCTTTGATCAGGATTACGGCGAATACCGGTGCGCCGATCAGCGCGGTGATCACGCCGACCGGCAGCACCTGGCCCTTGATGACGGTGCGCGACAGCACGTCGGCGGCGATCAGGAACAGGGCGCCACTCAATGCGCTGAGCGGGATCAGCCGCCCGTGGCGCACGCCGACCAACAGGCGCGCAGCGTGCGGGACCACCAGACCGACGAAGCCGATCGAACCCACCAGTGACACCATCACCGCCGTGACCAGTGCAACCGTGGCGATCAGCACCACTTGAACACGTCGCACCGGGATGCCAAGCGCGGCGGCCGAATCGCTGCCGAACATGAACGCATCCAGCGCGCGGCGATGCCACAGGCAAATCGCCAGTCCGATCAACACCACCGGCACAGCCAATGTCACCGACTGCCAGCGCACCCCGCTGAGGTTGCCCAATAACCAGAACATGATGCCTCGCGCCTGTTCGGAGCTGGCCGACTTGGTAATCAGGAACGAAGTCAGGGCGTTGAACAGCTGCGAACCGGCGATGCCTGCCAGAATGATTTGCCCGCTGCCACTGACCGCCCCGGTGCTGCGCGCCAGCAAGGCGACCAGGGCAAACGCTGCAATCGCGCCCGCGAAGGCGCCCATCGACAGCGAGATGGCGCCGGCGCCGAGGCCGATGATCGACACCAGTACCGCGCCGGTCGAAGCTCCGGCAGAAATCCCCAGCAGGTACGGATCGGCCAGCGGATTGCGCAGCAGTGATTGCAACACCACCCCGGAAATCGCCAGCCCGGCGCCGCATGCGGCGGCCACCAGCGCGCGGGTCAGGCGGTAGTTCCAGACGATACCTTCATCGATAGGATCCAGGACAAAACCGGCGCCCCACACCTTGTTGGCCAGCACCTGAAACACCAGCGACAGGCTGATCGGCGTCTCACCAATGGCGATGCCGGCCAGTATCGCGGCCAACAACACCGGGATCACCCACGCTGCATGCAGACAAACCCTGCGCAGAACCTGACCGCCGGTTACTGCTCTCATTTTCCCGGATCAACCTGATCGATGGCGCCGGCCAGCTCGTTGATGCCGTCGAACATGCGCACCGAGGCCTGCATGGCGTCGGCGTCGAGGATCACGATGCGGTTGTGCTTCACGGCATCCATGTTTTTCGTCACCGGATCGGACTTGAGGAATTCCAGCTTTTTCTGGAAGTCGTCAGCGGGGAAGCGGCGGCGATCCATGCGCGCAATGACCAGCACTGTCGGGTTGGCCTTGGCGATGGTTTCCCAGCCGACGGTTGGCCATTCTTCATCGGACTCAATCACGTTGCGCAGGCCGAGGGTGTTCATCATGAAATCCGGAACGCCTTTGCGCCCTGCAACATAAGGGTCGATGTGCAGGTCGGCGCTGGAAAACCAGAACAGCGCCGAAGCATCGGTCAAGTGCTTGGCCTTGACGCTGGCCTGAGCCTTGGTCAGACCGGCACGCAGCTGGGCGCTCAATTCATCGCCACGGTCCTGCACGTCGAAGATCTGCGCCAGTTGCGTCACGGTCTTGAATACGGTTTCCACTGAGAACGGCTTGAGACGCGTGCCATCGGCGCCGACCAGGTTGTCTTTGCCTTCGCAGTCCGACGGCATGATGTAGGTCGGGATATTCAGTTCGCTGAACTGCTCACGTGTGCCGACCGCGCCTTGCGGGCCGACCATCCACTCAAACTGCACCGGCACCAGGTCAGGTCGTTTGCCGATGACCGATTCGAAGCTCGGTTCGTTATCGGCCAGACGCGGAATCCGGTCGTTCTGGGCCTTGAACTGGGGCAGCACATCGTTGAACCACAGCGAAGTGCCGACCACTTTGTCGGCCAGTCCGAGTGAATAGAGGATTTCAGTGCCGGCCTGGCCGATGGTGACTGTTTTGCCGGGTGCCTGTTTGAAGGTCAGCGGCATGCCGCAGTTTTCGACGGTCAGCGGGTAGTGCGTCGGGCCGGCGGCCAGTGCCAGTGCAGAACATCCAAGGCTGGCAAACAGTACGGCAAGGCGAGGCAAAGGCATAAAAGGCTATCTCCATTCGAACGGAATGTCCGGACGGCGGTGTAAGGGCAGGAAACACATCAGCCACCGCTGCCGACTGCGGCGTGGCCGGTCGAGCAGGGTCTGGCAGCAACGGCGATGAACCGATTCTGACGGATGTCCTCCCGGGACACCCCGCCGGTGGGTCAATTGCCAGGGCGCACGCTCGTACGACCCTGATGTCGGCAGGTCTCCTGACTGACGCGTCATCGCCATGCTCCGGCCTTCCCGGATTTATCCAGTGGCATCGATGGAGCGGCTCAGCGTCTACAGTTGCGGGGGCAGTTCCGGTTGATGACCTGAGGCCATCACGGATTCCCTATTAATCCCGTTTGGGAACCGACGGGCGGCATGGTAATGGATATCAACCGCGACGGGGAAGTTTTCCCGGCGGTCGATTCGCTGGCCTGGAGATTGCTCGCAGATCACCCGTTGGTGAACCTAATCGGCCGGCGGCCGGTCGATACATGCACGCTGGCTGAGTGCTCCGGTGACAAATCGGCGATGATGATGCCCGGCACGTATTATTTCTGGAGATTTCCCCCTGTGATATCGACTCAACGCACGGCCTGGCTCAAAGCCTGGGGTGCACATGCTTTTACCGCCACCGGTGTGGTCATTGCCTTCATGGCAACCATCGCGCTGTTCGAAGACCAGCCCAAGGCGTGCCTGCTTTGGCTGGGGCTGGCGCTGGTGGTAGATGGAGTCGATGGCTCCCTGGCGCGCAAATTCAATGTTCAGTCAGTGTTGCCGGGCTTTGATGGTTCAGTGCTCGATCTGGTCATTGATTACCTGACCTACGTGTTCATTCCGGCGCTGTTCATCTATCGCTACATCGATTTGCCGGATCACACCATGTTGCTCAGCACTGCGGTGATTCTGGTGTCCTCGCTGTTTTGCTTCTGCAACCTGGAAATGAAGAGCAAGGATAATTATTTTCAGGGCTTTCCCGCCGCCTGGAACGTGGTTGCGCTGTGCGTCTACATCATCTCGCCAGCCTCCTGGGTGACGTTGCTGACCGTCTTCGGCCTGGCCTTGCTGACCCTGACGCGCATGAAATTCCTCCACCCATTTCGCGTCCGCCGCCTGATGCCGCTGAACATCACCGTCACCACGATCTGGCTGGTGTGCAGCGCCTTGCTGGTAATCGACCACCCGGCGCAAAGCCCGACAGTCATGATCGTCTGGTCCGCAATGTCCGCCTACTTCCTGGGGATTTGCCTGTGGCGCACTTCGCTGGAGTGGTTGGGCAAGTTGCGCGGCTGAGGCGAATGCCGGCCTGTGCAGGCTGTGTGCGAATTCATCCGGGAAGAGGGCGGCGGGATCGACAGACGTTCGCCTGGCACACCGCTTCGCGGCCGTCGTAACCTCCGAACGCTCCCACAGGTTACACACCAGTCATCCAATAATCCGAACTCCCGCCACGCTGCCGCTTCCAAATCATGTCACTCCCCATTGATCTGATTCTGTGAGGGCATCATGAGCATACGACCTGTCGACACCCAAGCTGCGCAATCCCCGGGGCCGAACCCCAATCCGATGGAATCCGACGACGAGGCGCGCCCGGACGATGATGTGCGCAACGCCGAGGACAATGAGGTGGAGCCGGATGATCCGGACATCGCGGGCGACGATGGCTCTGGCGTGCCGAGCTAAAACACGTGGTAGTCAGCCACGATAATCAGGCGTCGCCCATTTACGTGGGCTGCGCTGGCTGGAGTCTGCCTCGCGAGCATTGGTCGGCATTTGACCAACAAGGCTCGCATTTGCAGCGTTATGCCTTGCGGCTGCCAGCGGTTGAAATCAATAGCTCGTTCTACCGTCCTCATCGTCATCAAACCTACGTGCGCTGGGCTGAATCGGTTCCCGCAGGCTTTCGCTTTGCAGTGAAGGTACCCAAGCTGATCACTCACGAACGGCGCTTGCTGGAATGCAATGCAGCGCTGGACGAGTTCATGGCGCAGTGCAGCGGGCTTGGCGAAAAACTCGGTTGCCTGCTGGTTCAGTTGCCGCCGTCCCTGGCTTATGAATCTCAGCCTGCGCAGGTTTTCTTTCAGGCGTTGCGGGAGCGTTTTTCCGACGATGTCGTGCTTGAGCCCCGCCACGAGAGCTGGCTGAACGCCGAAAATCTACTGATGGAACATCGAATTGGCCGGGTCGCGGCTGATCCATCGCCGATCCCCGGCGGCACGCTTCCCGCAGGCTGGCCGGGCGTTCGCTACTGGCGCCTGCACGGTTCGCCACGCATCTACCACAGCACGTACGAACAATCCCGGCTGGAAATACTGGCCAAGGATTTGCTGGCATCCGGGCAAAAAAACATCCCCAACTGGTGCATTTTCGATAACACCGCCAGTGGTTTTGCCGTGGGTAATGCGCTGGAGTTGCAGCGGCTGTTGTCCCGCTGATCTTGCCCGGACGTTGTTTCCGGGAGTCGCACGTTTTAGTCTCTGGTCACTTCTCAAAACAACACGGGAGCCACCATGAGCTGGTCAGCCAGGCAGTATTCAATTTTCGAGCAACAGCGCACGCGGCCGGTCCTTGATCTGGTGGCGGCGATCCCGACGCAGAACGTACAGACAGCGGTGGATCTGGGCTGCGGCCCCGGTAATTCGACAGAAGTGCTTGCCGAACGTTATCCCGATGCGCGAGTAACCGGCCTGGACAGTTCGGAAAACATGCTGATCGACGCGCGCCAGCGGTTGCCAGCCTTGAGCTTCGAGTTGGCCGACCTCGCTGCCTGGAATCCCGCACAACCACTGGATGTGATTCTCGCCAACGCTTCGCTGCAATGGGTGGCGGATCACGCCGCGCTGTATCCACGGCTGGTTAGCAAGCTCACACCCGGTGGCAGCCTGGCGGTACAAACTCCCGATAACTTGCAGGAACCGGCCCACCGTCTGGCCCGTGAAGTGGCAGCGGACGGGCCGTGGGCGAGCAAGATTGCTGCGGTGAAACATCCTGATCGCCACGACGCGAGTTTTTATTACTCACTGCTCAAGGGCCATTGCAGTTCAGTGGACGTGTGGCGCACCACCTATTTTCATCCGCTGGAAGGTGGGCATGCGGCGGTGGTCGAGTGGTTCAAGGGTTCGGCATTGCGGCCTTATCTTGAGCCCCTGGATGAGACGCTGAAGCTCGCGTTCCTCGAACGTTATCTCGCCGCGATCAGCGAGGCTTATCCGGCCCTTGAAGACGGAACTGTGCTGTTGCCGTTTCCACGGTTATTTGTGGTGGCAACGCGTTAAGCGATCAAGCTGTTCGACGAGCGGAGAATAACCGGCCAAGCACCGTCTATATCGAGGGTTCGCAACGGGTCAGGCAGAAATGCCTGGCCCGTTTTTGCTTGCGTTGAGAAATTGCCATCAAAAAAAGATTGAGTTATCACACTAAATGTTATTAATTTAACAAAATATAATCGTTAAAAAGGTTTTCTCCCGCTGTGGAGGGCCCGATATATCAAGGTGAATACAATGAATAAGATCGCGGTCATCGGCAGCAATATGGTGGATTTGATCACCTACATCGACCGGATGCCTCGGCAGGGCGAAACCCTTGAAGCGCCTGGTTTTGCCATGGGCTGCGGCGGCAAGGGGGCCAATCAGGCGGTGGCGGCGGCCAAGCTTGGCGCTGACGTGCTGATGCTCAGCAAGGTCGGCGACGACGTGTTCGCCGATAACACTCTGGCCAATTTCCTGCGTTTTGGTATCGATACCCAGTACGTCAACCGGGTTGCCGGCGTCTCCAGCGGCGTGGCGCCGATCTTCGTGCAGAGCGACTCCCACAACAGCATTCTTATCGTCAAAGGCGCCAACGCCCATCTCAAACCGGCGGACATCGATGCCGCACAAGCTGCGTTGCGCGATTGCGCGCTGATCGTGGTGCAGCTGGAAATCGACCTGGCCACCGTTTACTACGCCATCGAGTTCGGCAAGCGTCACGGCATCCCGGTGTTGCTCAACCCGGCGCCAGCCGTGGCCGGACTTAGCGCTGCGCATCTGGCGCAGCTGGATTTCCTGATCCCCAACGAAAGCGAGCTGGCCCTGATCAGCGGCTTGACTGTGGACTCGCCGGAATCGGCGGCCATCGCTGCACGTCAACTGGTCGCCGAAGGCATTCGCCACGTTATCGTCACCCTTGGTGAGCAAGGCGCGCTGTACGTGGGCGAGGAGGGCGAGTTTCGCGTCGGTGGCCTGAGCGTCGCTGCCCGCGACACTACTGGCGCTGGCGATGCATTCATTGGCTGCTTCGCGCGCCACTGGACGCAGGACGGCGACATCCGCCGCGCGATGACCCAGGCCGTGGCTTATTCCGCCTGCTCGGTTACCGGTTTGGGAACGCAGACTTCCTATCCCGATGCCGAAGCTTTTGCCGAGTTCCTGAAAACTGTTTGATCGGCGTCGCCGAGCCCTGAGCCTTGCGTCGCATTTCCTTGCTTCACTCCGGAGAACAATAATGACTAAGCCTCCGCTTCAACAAACCGCCGATGGGTTTTACCTCAATCGCACGCCGTGGTTTGCCTTTCTGCTGTTGTGCAGCATCTTTGCCCTGTGGGCGGCAGCGGCGAGCATGAACGACGTGCTCATCGCGCACTTCAAGAAAGCCTTCCTGCTCAGCGATTTCCAGACTGCGTTCGTGCAGTCGGCGTTTTACCTGGGCTATTTCTTTGTCGCCATTCCGGCGGCGATGGCGGTGCGCCGTTTCAGCTACAAGACCACGATTCTCATCGGGCTGATGTTGTACATGCTGGGCTGTCTGCTGTTTTTTCCGGCGGCCTCGACGGCCAAGTACGGCATGTTCCTGATGGCGCTGTTTGTCATTGCGGCGGGCCTGGCGTTTCTGGAAACCGCCTGTAACACCTATTCAACGCTGATGGGACCGCGTGAAACCGGTACTCGGCGCCTGAATATCTCGCAGACTTTCCACCCGTTCGGCGCCATGGCCGGGGTCTATGTCGGCAGTTTCGTAATGTTCAAGGACACCGACGCGACCCGTGAGCAATTGACCCAGATGAGCGCCAGCGATGCGGCGATCCAGCAGTTGCAGATGATCCAGTCGACCCTGCTGCCGTACAAATGGATGATCGCAGTACTGATCCTGATGTTCATCCTGGTCGCCATCACGCGTTTTCCGGCCTGCAAAGGCAACGCCAAGGCTGACGTGAAAACCTCCAGCATCGGCCAGAGTCTGTCGCGCCTGCGCCGTAATCCGCGTTTCGTGTTCGGCGTGCTGGCGCAGTTTCTGTACGTCGGTGCGCAAGTCGGCGTGTGGAGTTTCACCATTCGCCTGGCCATGCAGATGGGCGGGATGAATGAGCGCAGCGCTTCGTGGTTCCTGTTGACGACCTTTGCCGCTTATTTCGTGGGCAAGATGATTGCCAATCTGCTGATGCGCAAGATGCGTCCGGCTACAGTCCTGGCGTTGTATGGTGTGCTGACCATTGTGTTGCTGGTCTACACGATTCTGGTGCCGAACATTTCTGCGGTTTACGCGGCGGTGGGCGTGAGTATTTTCCTCGGCCCGTGCTGGCCGACCATTTACGGCCTGACCATCGACGGTTTGGGCGAAGACACCAGCGTCGGCGGTTCACTGCTGGTCATGAGCATTGTCGGCGGCGGGGTGATTCCGATCTTCCAGGGCCTGCTGTCCGATTACACCGGCGGCAACATGCAAATGGCCTACAGCATTCCGTTGCTGTGCTTCGTGGTGATTGTCCTCTACGCCGTGCGCTGCATGCGCCAGGGCAACACTGAACAGGTGTCGGCAGGCGTGGTGACCGCATCATGAATCCGACCCGGGTTGCATTGTGTCCTGCGCAGTTCTCAGGCGCGGAAAAGCTTCTGCTCGAATCCGACGATTTTCGGGTCAGCGCCTGGACGTTTCCGTCCGGCGTGCTGGCTCTGGCGTTGGAAAACAAGCGCGGTCGACTGGTGGTGCTGCCTTATCAAGGGCAGATGATCTGGTCGGCAGTCTTCGATGGCTGCGACCTGACCATGCGTAACATGTTCAGCCAGCCGCGCTCAAGCCCGACCGTGATCGGCACTTACGGCTGCTTCATGTTTCACAGCGGCTTGTTGCGCAACGGCTGTCCCGGGCCCGAGGACGATCATCCGCTGCATGGCGAAATGCCCTGCGCGGCGATGGACAGCGCCTGGCTGGAAGTCGGCGCAGATGCCGACGGCGCCTGGCTGCGGCTGGGCGGTGAGTACGAATACGTGCAGGGTTTCGGCGATCATTATCAGGCGCGGCCCAGTGTCACGCTGCGGGCCGGTTCGGCGCTGTTCGACATCGGCATGCAGGTAACCAATCTGGCCGGCAAGCCCATGGACCTGATGTACATGGCGCACATGAATTACGCCTATGTGCCCGGCGGCCGGTTTGTCGAGCCGCTGGGTGTCGAACGTCCCCGGGTGCGCAGCAGCGTTCCCGCCCATGTGCGCCCGACGCCGCAGTGGAGTGCGTATATGCGTGAGCTGACCCAGGATCCGACGCGCTTGCAAACCCTGGATACGCCTGAGCTGTACGACCCGGAAATCGTCTGTTTCTTCGATGGTGTGCGTGCTGACAGCAGCGGTGACGCGCATTTTCTGCTTGAACACCCGCAAGGCCCGGCGTTCTACACCCGCTTTCGGCCGGAGCAGTTCGACCACGCCGCGCGCTGGATTTTGCACAACCCCGATCAGCAGGTTGCGGCGTTTATCCTGCCGGCAACCTGCGAACCGGAGGGTTATCGCGCCGAGTCAGCCAAGGGCAATGTACGGGCGCTGGCGGCGGGTGAAAGCGCGCAGTTCAGTGTGACGACCGGCTATTTGTCGGCCGCTGAACGGCAGGCCATCGAGCAAGAACTGTTGTAAGTGGCTTTTGTAACGTCTGGATCAGAGCACCAGTTGGGCGCCGTTGGCCTCGATCAGATCGCGATAAACACGGGGCAGCTTTTTGTCAGTGACCACCACCTGAAAGTTCTCCAGGTTGGCGAAATGCGCGGTGCGCACGGCGTCGAACTTGGAATGGTCGGCCAGCAACATGCAATGCCGCGCCTGACGCAGGACCTTTTGCTTGACCTCGACTTCGTTGAAGTTGAAGCAGGTGACGCCGAACTCCTGGCTGACCCCAGCGGCGGAAACAAACGCCCAACTCAGGCGCACGCCGTCGAGGATGCCGGTTTCGGCGCGATTCTCGAAGATCTGGTTCTTGCGATGGAAGGTGCCGCCGCAGAGCACGATGGTGCAATTGGGTTTTTGCTGGAGTTTGAGCAACACATTGAGCGAGTTGCACACCGCAGTGAATTCGAGCTCATCAGGAATGAAATCGACCACGAAGGGGATGGTCGTTCCGCAATCGAAAAACACCGTGTCGCCGGGCTTGATGAACGCGGCGGCCAGTTTGCCGATGCGACGTTTTTCCTCGACGTGCCGGGTGTCCTGCTCGGTGACCCGGTAATCGGCGGCTTCATTGCCATCGAAGGCCAGGGTGATGTGGCCACCGAGCAAATGAAATTTGTCCGGATGGCGGCCCAGATCCCGGCGCAGGGTCATTTCCGAGACGTCCAGCAAGGCGGCCATTTCCCGGAGGTGAATAGCCTTCTGATCTTGCAGGGCGCGTTGAATGAATTTGATGCGTTCGGATTTTTTACTGTCCACGGGCATTCCGGTAATGAAAGTTTGCTGTTGTAAAACTAACACTATTTGTGACTAAAATAACTTCACGTGCTGATTTGAAAGCGCACTCTGACAGGAATCTTCTGATGATCAAACTCGAACCGGCTGCATTGGCCAAGTATATCGACCATACCTTGCTGGCCGCTGATGCCTCCAGAGCGCAAATCGCCACGTTGTGTCAGGAAGCCAAAGATCATGGCTTTTATTCAGTCTGTGTCAATTCCGGGCAGGTGCCTTATGCGGCGCAGCTGCTGGCGGGCGCGAGCGTCATAGTCTGTGCGGTGGTGGGATTTCCCCTGGGGGCCGGCTTGACCGAAAGCAAAGCCTTCGAAGCGCAGCGGGCGATTGCTGCCGGCGCCGGAGAAATCGACATGGTGCTGAACATCGGCGCCTTGAAAGACGGGCTGTTCGAGGTGGTGCGCGATGACATTGCCCAGGTCAAGCGAGCGTGCGGTGCCGTGCCCTTGAAAGTGATCCTGGAAACCTGCCTGCTCGACGAGGCGCAGAAAATCCGCGCCTGCGAGATTTCCCGCGAGCTGAACGTCGCCTTCGTCAAGACGTCCACTGGTTTCAGCCGCAGCGGCGCGACTCTGGAAGACGTGGCCCTGATGCGTAAAGTGGTCGGCAATGCGGTCGAGGTGAAGGCCTCCGGCGGCGTTCGCGACTACGCCACCGCCGTGGCCATGATCGAAGCGGGCGCCACGCGTCTGGGCACCAGCTCGGGCATCGCCATTGTCAGCGGCGCCCAGGCGTCGGGCAGCGGTTACTGATCGCGGGCTTTGCTTGCGCAACAGTCCGCAGAACTCGTGGCATTGTCTTCATAGCGGTCATGCAGGCGCATCCAGTCCATGATTTGCACCTCATTCCTGCCTTTAGGCGTGAGGTCCAGATAGTTGTAGGCGCCCACCAGGATGTCCAGGCCTCGGGCGTAGGTTGAGTAGGGGTGGAAAATCTCGCCCGCCGGGTTTTTGTAAAAGACGCTCAGGCCGGGCAGTTCCTCGAAGGGTTCGGTGCAAGGCTCGTAATTGTAGGTGACGCCACCGTCGGCAATCTGTTCGGCCGTAGTGGACACCCCGAAGTCATAGTTGAAATCACTGCCCGCCGATGAAACCCAGTGCAGCTGCCAGCCCATGCGCTGTTTGAACGCTTGAAACTGTTGCCATGGCGCGTGGGAAACGGCGACGAGGCTGATGTCGTGGTGCGCCAGATGCAGGTTGGCGCCGTCCATGTGATCGGTCAGGAACGAACAGCCCGTGCAGCCTTCCTGCCAATCCTTACCGAACATGAAGTGATAAATGATCAACTGGCTGTTATTGCCGAACAGCTCGCTGAGGCTTTGTCTGCCGTTGGGACCTTCAAAGCTGTACGGCTTGTCGATCCTGACCCAAGGCAGGGCGCGGCGCTCGGCGCTGAGTTGATCGCGTTGGCGGGTAAAGGCTTTTTCTTGAATCAGGTGCTGTTTGCGCGCCGTCAGCCACTCTTCTCGGGAGACGACCGGGTGAGTGTCGAGTGCGTGTGGGGTGACTGGATAAGTGCTCATGGGCGTGTTCCTCGTCGGTGTTCATTCATTCGGGTGCAGCTTTGGATAGTCGAATGACCCGTCTGCGAATCGACACCCTCTGAACGGGAGCTACAGTGAACAAGCTTTTTGGGATTCGCTCGGCTTGTGCGATGATTCCCGACTTTGTGTGGGATAGCATTTAGGCAGGCGTAGGAAAATTCCACTCATGCCGTGGAATCGCCGCCAGCCCACCAATCATCTGTGGAACCAGACCATGAATTTCTTCAAGCGAGCGCTGTTGGACAGGAAGCTGAAAAAGGCGCTTTCGAAGAACAAGTGTCGTCTGGACAGCGGGATCAAAGGCCTGCGGCGCGAAACCGAGCTGACGCTGGAGCATGGCGTGAAGCTGCATCAAATCAAGATTCTGTCCCGCAAGCTGACCATCGGCGCCTACACCGATATCGTCAGCGGTTCCGAGCTGCACGACGTCTCCAGCATCGGGCGCTATTGCTCGATCGCCAGGAACGTGACCATCGGCCAGGACCGTAAATCCCATCCGCTGAGCTGGCTGACTTCCCATAGCGGGCTGGTGGGCCTGCGCCAGAAGCTGGGCGGCATTGCGCCGCATCACGACGGGGTGAAGCAAACCTGCATCGGTCATGACGTGTGGATCGGCATGGACGTGCTGATCCTGGAAGGCGTGACCATCGGCACCGGCGCGGTGATTGGCGCGCAATCGCTGGTCAACAAGGACATTCCGCCCTACGCCATCGCCGTCGGTTCACCGGCCCAGGTGGTGCGCTATCGCTTTGATCAGGACGTCATCGACGGCTTGCTGGCCAGCCAGTGGTGGAACCTGCCGGCGCAGCAGTTAGCCGGGTTGCCCATCGAAGACCCGCAAGCATTACTCAAGCAACTGAACGGCAGCGTCGCGCCGGCCAGTCATCCAGGGCAGGTGGTGGTGCGCAGCAAGCCGTTCACTGTGAGCCATATCGATCCGCAGTGATCAGCCTGGGGAATGGTCGACAACCTCGGCGCCCGCCGGGGATTTCGCGGCATGGGCCGGCGCCTCGCTGGCTCTGAACAACGCCTGAATCGCCTGCCCATACGCCTGTCGTCCCAGGCTCATGCTGTTGTTATGCGAACCGCCCGGCACCAGCAGGAGTTTCTTCGGCTCTTGGGCCGCGGCGAAAAGCTCCTCACTGAAACGCGATGGCACATAGCGGTCCTCGGTGCCGTGGACGATCAGCAACGGCATGTGGATATCGGCGATCTTGTCGATGGAGTCGAATTTCTGCGACAGCAACCAGCGCACCGGCAACGACGTATTGGCCACGGCGGTGGCGACATCCGCCAGGGTGGTGAACGTGGATTCGATAATCAGCCCCCGGGCTTGCGCGGGCTCCTTGCCGTTTTCAGTGTCGCGGCCCAATTCGGCGGCCAGGTCCACCGCCACGGCGCCGCCTAATGAGTGGCCGTAGATAAGCCGCTGGCGCGGGTCGGGTTGCAGCAGTTTCAGGCGTTCCCAGGCGACGCGGGCGTCTTCATAAACCGTGGCTTCGGAGGGCAATCGCCCCTGACTCTGGCCGAAACCACGATAGTCGATGGCCAGCACCGAGAAGCCCAGCGCGCGCAGTTGCTCAATGCGAAACAGCTGACCGGTGAGGTTCCAGCGCGAGCCATGCAGATACAGCACCGCTGGCGCGTCCTTGCGGTTGGCCGGCCACCACCAGGCATGGATGTTCTGCGCCACGCCGAAGTCCGGGGCCTTGAGCTCGAACTCCTGTACACCGGCGGGCAGCCCGCTGTACCAGCTGGCAGTCCCCGGTTCGATGCGAAACACCAGCTCACGTTCGGTATGTTGCAACACCGCACAACCCACCGGCAGACCGATAATCAGCAGGGCCATGCATGACCAGGCGAACCAGCGCGCTTTGAAGCGTGCCAGGGAAAAATAGGGCATGGATCGATTCCCCAACGAAATGGCCAAGTGCCGACTGTAACGACGTTGTCATGATACCGATTAACCGGTTGGTTACAGGATATTGCAAATCCAGTTGGAGATTCTATGTCTGGGGGGCAACCGCCAGGCGCCGCAGAAGTGTTGTCTGAACCGACGCCTTCCCGGCTAAAGCCGGTCCCACTGGCTCGCGCTGATTTTGTGGGACCGGATTTATCCGGGAAGACGGCATTCCACCAGATACAAATGCATCGGCTGTACATTGCAACTCCCGTTGGAGGCTTGCCCGCGATGAACGATGACGCGGTGAATCTGGGCCACCGCGTCGTTTAGTTCGCGGGCAAGCCTCGCCAACGGGCAATCCGATATCTTCACAACCGAAAATGATCCCCGATCAACCGTATCAACACCTCACACGCCGCGCTGGGTGAGCCGGGAGCTTTGACCAGTTGCAGTTCGTGTAGCGGCAAGGTCGGCAGGCCGTCTTCTTCGGTCAGGATGCGCATCTGCGGGCTGACCCGGTCCCGGTCGATGATGCCGATCACCAGACCGGCGCAAATAGTGGCTTCCAGCGCGCTGGTGCCGGCGCTCATGACCATGGTGCGCCAGGGTCGACCCAGTCGGGTCAGCGCATCCAGCGCCACGCTGCGATATGGACAACCATTGCCGTGCAACGCCAGCGGCAGCGGTTTGTCAGGGTCGGCCAGGTAGCTGTGGGCCGCGACCCAGACCGGCTCGGTGGTGCCGAAACGAAATAGCGGCGGCTCGCCCGCGCTTTGCGCATCCAGCAGCTCAACCACCAACGCCAGGTCCATTTGCCCGCGTTGCAATTGGCTATGCAGGCGGCCGCTGGACGCCGTTTCGACTTCCAGTTCGATGTGGGGAAAACCTTCGGACAAGGGCGGCAGGGCGCATTGCAACAGCGCGCCCGCATATTCCTCGGAAATCCCCAGCCGGACTTTGCCGCTGACCGAAGGCGCGTTGTAACCGGCCAGCATTCGGTCGTGCATCTGCAGCAATTCCGCACTCTGCAGGGCAAAGCGGCGACCCAGGGGCGTCAGCGTGACGGTCTGGTTGTCGCGCTCCAGCAAACGCCCGCCGGTGATGTCTTCAAGGCGCCGAATGTGCAGGCTCACGGCTGACGGGCTGCGATTAAGGAAGGTCGCGGCGGCGAGGAACTGTTCGAAGCGCAGCACCGCCTGGAAGGTGCGCAGCAGGTCGATATCCAGAGTACTTTGCATGGTTCACAAATCCTGCATCAGTGATGCTTATCATCTCGTTTGATTGAATCACCCGGTCATTCATACCATCAGGTTCATGTGATGGAAAGGGGGCGGGGATGATGGACATGCATAGAGGCGGGCAGCAGGCTGACTTTTGCAGTTTCAATGAGGCGAAACCGGCGGCGCGGCCTTCGCAAGCAAGCTTGCTCCCACACAGATCATCTTCAGTTACGTGGATCAGCGCGCTGCTGCTGGTCGCCATGGTGCTCAGCTGGAGTTCCGGGTTTATCGGCTATCGCTATGTGTCGGAGCAGAGCGGGGTGATGCTCGCGACGTTCTGGCGATTCGTGCTCGCGGCCTTGCTGTTGCTGCCGCTGGTATGGCGGCAATTGCGCACGCTGAGTTGGCGCAATTGGGCGGATCAGGGCGTGGTGGGTTTGCTGGGCATCGCCGGTTACATCGGGCCCATCGCCGCGTCTATTGCTTTGGGCGTGGCGCCGGGCACCAGTTCGTTGATCGCCAATCTGCTGCCGCTGAGCATCGTCCTGCTGGCGGGTTTCGTTCCCGGCCAGGCAACGCGTGGCTGGCAGTGGCTGGGCATCGGCTTGTGCCTGATCGGCATGTTGATCGCCAGTGGCAGCAGCCTGGAGTTTTCCCGGGCGTCGATCTGGGCGTACTCGTTGCCGCTGCTTGGGGTGGTATCACTGGCCCTGGCGACGATCTATCAGAAACAGTCGCGTCACCCGCCATTGCCGGGGCTACTGGGCTTGTTCATTCAGGTTTGCGCGATATTGCCGGTGTTTGCCCTGCTGGCGCGGCAGGAAGGCAGTCTGCGTCCGGTGATGACGTCGGGCTTTGGCTTGGGTGTGCTCTGGCTGGTGGTATTCGGGACGTTGGGTGGCTACGGATTTTATTGGATGTGCCTGCGCCGTTTCACCCTGCAAAGCGTCAGCGGCGCGTTGTTCCTGACACCGCCGGTGACGATGCTTTGGGCGTATCTGCAATTCGGTGATCCGCTGGCCGTCAGCGCGCTGGTTGGCGTGGCGCTGACGTTGGCGGGACTGCCGTTTCTCAGGCGTCCGCAGCCGTAGCGCAAGGCGCCTCAGCCTCCGGCATCAAGGTCGCGATCAAGGCGCGGACTGTGCCGGGCAACGCATCCAGTTCGCGAACCAGAATGCTCCGTTCGCGAATCGCCCAGGGTTCGTCCAGCTGCACCGTCACCAGTTTCATGGTGCGGCTGTGGCGCATCGCGGCGGACTCGGGAATGATGCCGATGCCCACGCCCGCTTCGACCATGCGGCAGATCGCCTCGAAGCTCGACACCTGAATGCGCAACGACAGGTTCTGGCCGAGGCGCTCGACGTGATCGCGCAAAAAACTCAGCAACGTACTGCCTTCATGCAAGCCGATATGCTGGAAGGCCAGCGTCTGCTTGAGGGTCACCGGGCTTTGGTCGGCCAGAGCATGGCCCACCGGCACCGCCAGCACCAGGCGATCCGTGCTGAAGTGCATCACTTGCAGACCCGCCGCTTCCACCGGCCCGGCGATAATTCCCATGTCGGTGCTGCCATCCAGCACGCCGCGCACGATGTCCCGGGACAGGCGTTCTTGCAGATCGACGGTAACGCCGGGTCGTTGCGCGAGAAAACCGGCCAGTACTTCCGGAAGGAACTCGGTGACCGCCGTAGTGTTGGCGAAGATGCGAATGTGCCCGGCCGAATCGGTGCCGTAGCTGGTGAACTCGCTTTTCAGGTACTCCACCTGACGCATGATCAGCCGTGCGTGCTTGAGCAGACGTTGCCCGGCCGGGGTCAGCTCCACGCCACGGCTGTCGCGATACAGCAGGCGTGTATCGAACTGGCTTTCCAGTGCCTTGATCCGCGCACTGGCAGCAGCGGGCGACAGAAATGCGCGGCGCGCGCCCTGGGTCAGGCTCGGGGATTCGCCGATGTGGATGAAGAGGCGTAGATCGGCCAGGTCGAAATGCATGGGGGGCGTCCGGTGAAAGTTATTGGAATTATCGGTGTCAGCTGTGTTCAGCATATATGAACGCGGCCTTACGCAAATGCAAATTCACAGAATGCCCAGCGCCTTGCATGATTCCGGCATAACAACAAATGCTAAGGGGTTACCCGCATGAGCGCTGCAGAGTCGCCAAAGGATTTCACTGCCTGGCTTGGACGCACTGAAGAGGCTCACGATCATCTGAGCCGTAACCTGATCAAACGCATCGCGGCCACGTTCGGCGAAGCCACGCCAGCCGATGGCGATGCGCTGCCGCCGTTGTGGCAGTGGTGTTTCTTCCAGGAACCGGTTGAAGAATCGCTGCTGGGCACCGATGGCCATCCGGCACGCGGCGGCTTTCTGCCACCTGCGGACAACCGCAATCGCATGTGGGCCGGTGGTCGTGTCGAGTTCATCGAGGCGCTGAAAGTCGGCGCCCAAGCCCATCGTTTGTCCACCATCACCCACATCGAAGAAAAGCACGGCCGCACTGGCGCGTTGCTATTCGTCACCGTTCGCCATGATTACTCGCAAGACGGCCAACTGTGCATTCGCGAAGAGCAGGACATTGTCTATCGCGAGCCGAATCCGCCGAAATTGCACAGTGGCGACGCTGCCGAAACCGGTGAGTGGAACGAAGTCGTCACGCCGACGCCGACCCTGCTGTTTCGTTACTCGGCAGTGACCTTCAATGGCCATCGCATCCATTACGACTATCCGTATGTCACCGCCACCGAAGGCTATCCGGGGCTCGTCGTGCATGGACCGATGATCGCCACCTTGAACCTGCGCGCGTTCTGTCGCGCCCATCCCGAAGCGCGTCTGCGGCATTTCGCCTATCGCGGCGTGCGTCCGTTGAATGTACCGACGCCCTTCACGGTCAGCGGCCGTGTCACTGAGCCGGGCAAGGCGCAGCTGTGGGTCGGCAACCAGGATGGTGTCGCGCAAAGTGCCGAAGTGTTGTTCGACCAATAGCGCGGCAGCACTTCACGCATGCACTTCACTTATTAGCCAGACCGTGCCGGTTCTGTTGGCGCGCGAACTCAAGAGAGCAGATTGATGAATCCCAACGACAATGAAGACTTCAATGCCATCCGCGAAGGCGTGCGTGCCTTGTGTGCTGAATTCGACGCGGCGTACTGGCGCAAGATCGATGAAGAAAAAGGCTTTCCGGAAACTTTCGTCAAGGCGCTGACTGACGCGGGTTGGCTGTCGGCAATGATCCCTACCGAATATGGCGGCTCCGGTTTGGGTTTGGCTGAAGCTTCGGTGATTCTCGAAGAGGTGAACCGTTGCGGCGGTAACTCCGGCACGGTTCACGGCCAGATGTACAACATGTTTACCTTGCTGCGTCACGGCAGCGAGGCGCAGAAAAGCTATTACCTGCCCAAGCTGGCCAGCGGAGAATTGCGCCTGCAATCCATGGGCGTCACCGAGCCGACCACCGGCACCGATACCACCAAGATCAAGACCACCGCCATCAAGCAGGGCGACAAGTATGTGATCAACGGCCAGAAAGTGTGGATCTCCCGGGTTCAGCATTCGGACCTGATGATCTTGCTGGCGCGCACGACGCCATTGGCCGAGGTGAAGAAGAAATCCGAAGGCATGTCGATTTTCCTCGTCGACCTGCGCGATGCCATCGGCAACGGCCTGACCGTGCAGCCCATCGCCAACATGGTCAACCACGAAACCAACGAGCTGTTTTTCGACAACCTCGAACTGCCGCTGAACAGCCTGATCGGCGAAGAAGGCAAGGGCTTCCGCTACATCCTTGATGGCTTGAACGCCGAGCGCACGCTGATCGCGGCCGAATGCATCGGCGACGGTCGCTGGTTTGTCGAGAAAGCCAGCGCCTATGCCCGCGACCGGGTGGTGTTCGGGCGGCCCATCGGCCAGAACCAGGGCGTGCAGTTCCCGATTGCCGAAGCGCACATCGAAATCGAAGCCGCCGACCTGATGCGCTGGCGCGCCTGCGAGGAGTACGACAGCGGCAAGAACGCCGGGGCCAGCGCCAACATGGCGAAATACCTGGCCGCCAAGGCGTCCTGGGAAGCGGCCAATGCCTGCCTGCAAACCCACGGCGGCTTCGGCTTTGCCTGTGAATACGATGTGGAGCGCAAATTCCGCGAGACCCGTCTTTATCAGGTCGCGCCGATCTCCACCAACCTGATTCTTTCCTACGTCGCCGAGCATTTGCTCGAACTGCCACGCAGCTTCTGAGGGCCTGAACATGAGCCATACCCAAGCCTTGGCGGCGTTTCTGGCCGACCTCGAATACTCGCAGATTCCCGACTCCGTGCTGGACCGCACCGAGGATTTGTTCCTCGACTGGGTCGGTTCCGCGCTGGCCAGCCAGGGCTCGCGGCCGATCCCGCTGTTCGAGCGTTACGCAGCGAAAATGGGCCCGGCTGATGGCCCGGCGAAAATCCTCGTCAATGGCCAAGGCAGTTCGGCGTATTTCGCCGCGCTGGTCAACGGCGCGTCTTCGCACCTGGTCGAGCAGGACGATCTGCACAACAGCTCAGTGTTGCACCCGGCCACGGTGGTGTTCCCGGCGGTGCTGGCGGCGGCCCAGGATCACGGCAAATCCGGCAAGGATCTGCTGTTGGCGTCGGTCGCCGGTTACGAAGCCGGGATTCGCATCGGCGAGTTCATGGGCCGTTCCCATTACCGGATTTTCCACACCACAGCGACAGTCGGCACCCTTGCGGCCGCTGTCGGCGTAGGCAAGTTGCTCGGTTTTGACAAGGAGCAGTTCATCAACCTGCTGGGCAACGCCGGCACTCAGGCGGCCGGTTTGTGGGAGTTCCTGCGCGATGCGGCCGACTCCAAACAACTGCACACCGCCAAGGCCGCAGCCGATGGTTTGCTCGCGGCGTACATGACCGAAGAAGGTCTGACCGGCGCACGCAACATTCTCGAAGGCGATCAAGGCATGGCGGCGGGGATGTCCAGCGACGCTGACCCAAGCAAATTGTCGGATCGCCTCGGCAGCCGTTGGGCGTTGGTCGAGACCTCGTTCAAGTTCCACGCGTCCTGCCGTCACACCCATCCTGCCGCCGACGCTTTGCTGGATTTGATGCAGCGCGAAGGCTTGGGTCACGAGCAAATTGCCAAAGTGATTACGCGGGTGCATCAGGGTGCGATTGACGTGCTGGGGCGAGTTGTCGTGCCGACCACGGTGCATCAGGCGAAGTTTTCCATGGGCGCCGTGCTGGGTCTCATTGCCGTGCATGGCAAGGCGCAACTGATCGAATTCCAGCAGCACGCCTTGACCGATCCGGCCGTGGCGGCGTTTCGCGAGAAAGTCAGCATGGAGCTGGATGACGAGGTCGATCAGGCCTATCCCGCGCGCTGGCTGGGCCGCGTGATTGTCACCACCACCGATGGCCGCACGCTGAGCGGCGCCATCGACGAACCCAAGGGCGATCCGGGCAATACCTTGTCGCGGCCTGAGCTGGAAGACAAATTCCAGCGCCTGCTGGCGTTCTCCGGCGCACGCACGCCTGAACAGGGTAAGGAGCTGATCGACAAGGTCTGGGGTTTGCGGGATGCGCAGACGTTAACTGAACTCATTTGATTGGTAACCCGATCCTGTAGGAGCCAGCTGGTTGGCGAAGAGCTTCGCGAGCAAGGTGGATCGCCACCCCGGTCGCTCCCACACCAGTTCTTTCAGAGTTACCGCGACATCAAGGTGGACCAACATGAATCAACAAAACCCCCGTCCTCTGGACGGCATCACCGTCGTCAGCCTGGAACACGCCATTGCCGCGCCGTTCTGCACCCGGCAACTGGCAGACATGGGCGCCCGCGTGGTGAAGATCGAGCGTCCCGGCAGCGGTGATTTCGCCCGTGGCTATGACCAGCGCGTCGATGGCCTGGCCTCGCACTTCGTCTGGACCAATCGCTCCAAGGAAAGCCTTACCCTGGACCTCAAGCACGACGAAGCCGGGGATATTCTCGAATCGCTGCTGGGCAAGGCCGATGTACTGGTACAAAACCTTGCGCCCGGCGCCGCTGCGCGCATGGGCCTGTCCTTTGAAGCGCTGCATGCGCGGTTCCCGAAGCTGATCGTTTGCGACATTTCCGGCTACGGCGAGGGCGGCCCTTATGAAAAGAAGAAAGCCTACGACTTGCTGATTCAGAGCGAGGGCGGTTTCCTGTCGGTCACCGGTGGGCCGGGTGAAGAGCAAATGGCCAAGGCCGGTTGCTCCATTGCCGACATTGCCGCTGGCATGTACGCCTACACCGGGATTCTTTCCGCGCTGTTGCTGCGCGGCAAGACCGGCGTCGGCAGCCGTATTGACGTCAGCATGCTGGAAAGCCTGGTGGAGTGGATGGGCTATCCGATGTATTACGCCTACAACGGCGCGCCGCCACCGCCACGAGCCGGAGCGTCGCACTCAACGATTTATCCCTATGGCCCGTTCCCGACCAAAGGCGGCGGTACGATCATGCTCGGTTTACAGAATGAGCGCGAATGGGCGCTGTTTTGCGAGAAAGTCCTGCTTGATAGTGCCTTGATCACCGACGAACGTTTCTCCGCCAACTTCAAGCGCTCGGAAAATCGTGAGGTGCTGCGCCAGATCATTGTCGACGGTTTCTCGCAACTGAGCGTTGATGAAGTGGTCGCACGGCTCGAAGCCGCGCAAATCGCCAACGCCCGGGTCAACGACATGCAAGGCGTCTGGGACCATCCGCAACTCAAGGCTCGGGATGGCTGGCGCGAAGTCGACAGCCCGGCTGGCAAACTGCCGTCGCTGTTGCCGCCGGGCCGCAACGCCGCCTTCACCCCACGCATGGACGCCGTGCCGGCGCTGGGGCAGCACACCGCGAGCATTCTCGATGAGCTGGGATTGTCGGCGACGGATCATGCGCGGTTGGCGGCGGCGGGGGTAGTTTGAGCCTCCGATCCCGACTCTGTGGGAGAGGACTTGTCCTCGATAGCTAGCCCAGACGACCGTGATCCGCTTGACCCACATGCAGTGCTGAAATTACAGCCATCGAGGACAAGTCCTCTCCCACAAGGAAATGGCACAACCATCCACTCATGAGGAACACCACCATGCCTCAACCCATCATCCGCTCCGCACTGTTTGTGCCGGGCAGTCGACCCGAGCGGTTCGCCAAGGCGCTGGCCGCCGGCGCCGATGCGGTGATCGTCGATTTTGAAGACGCCGTCGAAGAACCTCTCAAACGTCAGGCGCGGGATAACCTTGCGGCGTTTCTGGCGACCAATCCCGAGGCCGCAGTGTGGGTGCGGGTCAATGCGCCTGACCACGCCGAACATGACGCGGATCTGCAGTTCTGCGCTGCGCAGCCTGGCGTGGCCGGAGTCCTGTTGCCCAAAGTGGAAACCGCTGCACAGATTGCAGCGGTGTGGCAAGGCGGCAAGCCGATCTGGCCGATCATCGAGAGCGCCAGAGGTTTGCTCGCTGTTGATCAGATCGCCCAGGCCCCGGGCGTCGAGCGCTTGTCATTTGGCGGTCTGGACCTGGCGCTGGACCTTAACTTGAATAACGGTTCGGCGGCTGCTGCGTTCGTCCTCGACCAATCGCGAATGTCCGTGCAGCTGCATTCCCGCGCGGCCGGATTGCTGGCGCCGCTGGACGGGGTTTATCCGGCCATTGGCGATCCTGAAGGGCTGCGGCATTCGGTTCGTCACGCCTACGACATGGGCTTCGGCGGCGCTCTATGCATCCACCCTAAACAGGTCCCGATCATTCATGAGGCCCTGGCACCCAGCGCCGACGATCTGGCCTGGGCCCGACGCGTGGTCGACGCCAGTACTCAAGCGAGTGGGGCAGGGGCCTTTCAACTTGACGGGCAGATGATCGACGCGCCAGTGCTGATCCGTGCCCAGCGCCTGCTGATGGTCAAGCAGCCCTCTGAAACGGCATGATGCCGTGTGCAACGGCGAAAAAATCCACGTTTGTCGTGCAAAATGCCAGCATTCAGCTAAACCAAACGCGGGGTTACATAAAAGCTGATTCTACAAACACAGACAGTTGGGCATCTTGCTACTACTGCTTCGCTAAAGAAGGCCCGTAGAGGCTGACTCTTACACAACAATAAGAAGGTGAAATCAATGTTGAAGTTGACCAGGGCGCTGTTCTGCGCCGCCGCTGTGTCCGTGGCGTCGCTCGCACAGGCCGCCGATCCCGTCATTATCAAGTTTGCTCACGTCGTGGCGGAAAACACGCCCAAAGGCCAGGGCGCGCTGCTGTTCAAGAAACTTGCCGAAGAGCGTCTGGCGGGGAAAGTGAAGGTCGAGGTGTACCCGAACTCCTCCTTGTTCGGTGACGGCAAGGAAATGGAAGCGCTGCTGCTGGGCGACGTGCAATTGCTGGCGCCATCCCTGGCCAAGTTCGAGCATTACACCAAGCAAGTGCAAATCTACGACCTGCCGTTCCTGTTCGACGACCTCGCCGCTGTCGACCGCTTCCAGCAAGGGCCGCAGGGCAAGGCGTTGCTGACCTCCATGGACGACAAGGGGATTCACGGCCTTGCCTACTGGCACAATGGCCTGAAGCAGCTTTCAGCCAACAAGAAAATGGTTGAGCCCAAAGACGCCCGTGGCCTGAAGTTCCGGGTGCAGGCTTCCAGCATCCTGGAAGCCCAATTCGTCGCACTAAAAGCCAACCCGCGCAAAATGAGCTTTGCCGAGGTTTATCAAGGCTTGCAGACCGGCACCGTAAATGGCACCGAGAACACTTGGTCCAACTACGAAAGCCAGAAGGTTAACGAGGTGCAGAAGTATTTCACCGAGTCCAACCATGGCCTGATCGACTACATGGTGATCACCAACTCCAAGTTCTGGGGCGGCCTGCAACCTGATGTACGTACCGAGCTGGAAGCGATCCTCGCCGAAGTATCGGTCGAAGTTAACAAACAGGCCGAAGCACTCAACCAGTCAGCCAAGCAGAAAATCATCGATTCCAAGACCAGCGAAATCGTGACCTTGACCCCTGAACAGCGTGGAAAATGGCGCGACGCCATGAAGCCGGTCTGGGAAGAGTTCTCCAAGGACATCGGTGCCGACCTGATCAAGGCTGCGGACGACTCGAACAAAGCCCTGTAACGCCCTCGTCATGACGTAATCAAGGCAGCTGGCCATTCGTTCTGAATGGCCACTCTCTCTCTATATACGGAGAATTCCTATGCATTCGCTGACGCGACTCTGGGAGCATTTTGAGGAGGGCATGATTGCCTTCCTGCTGGCCGCAATGACGCTGGTGACATTCGTCTATGTGGCGCTCAACAACATTTACACGCTGTTTTATACCCTGAGCGATCAATGGGCGGTAACAAGCGGCTTCTTCGGCTACATCGGTGACCACATGATGGGTTATGCCCAAGGCATGACCTGGAGTGTGGCCCTGACCAAGGCGCTGTTCGGCTGGTTGATCTTCTTTGGTATCTCTTATGGCGTGCGCACTGCCGGCCACCTGGGCGTCGACGCGCTGGTCAAGCTCACCAGTAAACCGGTCCAGCGTCTGTTGGCCATGCTTGCCTGTGTGTGCTGCCTGGTCTACGCAGGGCTGTTCGTGGTTGCCAGTTACAAGTGGGTGTCTGCGCTCTTCACGGCGCACATCGGTGCCGAGGATCTTGACCGTTTTGGCATCCAGGTTTCACACATCGCGATCATCGTGCCAATCGGCTTCACCCTGGTGCTGGTGCGTTATCTGGAAATCCTCTGGCGCATCTATACCCATCGTCAAACCGGACTCGGGCTGGCTGATGAAGCTGCCGAAGCCAGCAAACTGGCGCAGTCTAACGAGGAGCAACACTGATGACAGTCATATGTCTGTTTCTGCTGCTGTTCGTGTTCATGTTCCTTGGGGTGCCCATCGCGATATCCCTGGGTTTGTCGGGCGCGGTGTCGATTCTGATGTTCAGCCAGGACTCTCTGAGTTCATTGGCGATCAAGTTATTCGAAACGTCTGACAGCTACACGTTCCTGGCCATCCCATTCTTCCTGTTGTCCGGTGCGTTCATGACCACCGGCGGCGTGGCGCAACGCCTGATCGATTTCGCCAACGCGTGCGTAGGGCATATCCGGGGCGGACTGGCTATCGCCGCCGTGCTGGCGTGCATGCTGTTCGCCGCCTTGTCAGGGTCCTCGCCCGCAACCGTCGCAGCAGTGGGCTCCATTGCCATCGCGGGCATGGTGCGCTCCGGCTATCCGAAGGAGTTCGGCGCAGGGATTATCTGTAATGCCGGCACACTGGGCATTCTGATTCCGCCGTCCATCGTGATGGTGGTATATGCCGCTGCCACTGAAACTTCGGTAGGCAAGTTGTTCATTGCCGGCGTGATTCCGGGGATTCTCCTCGGCGTGATCCTGATGGTCGTGATCTACATCGTCGCCCGGGTCAAGAAATTACCTGCCCAGCCACGGGTGACCTTTCGCCAATGGCTGCACACCGCACAACGGGCGTTCTGGGGCCTGTTACTGCTGGTGATCATTCTTGGCGGGATTTACAGCGGCATGTTTACGCCAACCGAGGCGGCGGCAGTTGCAGCGGTCTATTCAGCCTTCGTTGCCTTGTTCATCTATAAGGACATGAAATTCAGCGACTGCCCGAAGGTGCTGCTGGAGTCGGGTCGACTGACCATCATGCTGATGTTCATCATTGCCAACGCAATGTTGTTCGCGCATGTACTGACCACTGAACAAATCCCGCAACAGATCACCAGCTGGGTGCTTTCCGAAGGGCTGACGCCTATCGGCTTCCTGATCATGGTCAACATCGTGCTGTTGGTGGCGGGTAGCTTCATGGAGCCTTCGGCGATCATCCTGATCCTGGCGCCGATCTTCTTCCCGATTGCCATGAAGCTGGGTATTGATCCGATTCACCTGGGCATCATCATGGTGGTGAACATGGAGATCGGACTGGTGCATCCGCCAGTCGGGCTGAACCTGTTCGTGACGTCGGCGGTAACCGGGCTCACGCTGGGTCAGACCATTCGTGCAGCGATGCCTTGGCTGACGATCCTGCTGGCGTTCCTGATTCTGGTGACCTACGTACCGTTTATCTCGCTGGCACTGCCTGACTGGCTGGGCATGCCGTAAGTAAAATCTCATTTACAGCCGCAACAAAAAAGCCGTCTTCTCGCGAGAGAAGACGGCTTCTTTATTTAGCCGGTCAGCACATCAGTGCATGAACAGCGCGATCAGGATGATGATCGGGATCGGCACGCCGAGGAACAGCAGTAGTAATGAGCGCATTGTCTTTCTCCTGGCTTATCGAGCCGTTGTTGTAGTGGTGTAGGCGCGGGCTTCGGTGTAAGTCACTGCATCGCGACGACGACCACCGAAGATAGCTGCGTAGCTGGCAAAGAACGCACCGCACAGCAGCGAGATAAACATCCACAGCGCAGTCCAGGCAGCCACTTTTGCAGCGGTGTCAGCAGCGTTTTTGGCCGCCAGCTTGGCGTCTTCAACAGCCTTGCGAGCCTGGCCATAGACCTGATCCACACGACGTTCTGCGTCGGCCTGGCTGAGGTTGGTACGTTGGGCAACCATCTGCGCCAGATACGTACGGTCTTCAGCAGCCATGTCACCACCGTTGTTCAGGGTCTTGGCGAAGATGCGGAACACCACGCCATGGGCAGCGTCATCGCTGACGGCAGCCGGACGATCGTCCCGGAACAGGCTGTCGATGAAGTAGCCGTAGTCTTGACTGCTGGTGTTGCTGGCAGCGCTGCCGGCAACCTGAGTCACCGCGCCAGCTGCGCCGGAGGCCATGCTCGCGCCAGCCTGAACGCCACCGCTGACGATGCTGCCGATCGAGCCGACAATCAGTGTCGCGGCAACCAGCGTTGCCACAGCCCATGACAGGAAGCCATGTGCCGTGTCACGGAAGTAGACCTCGTCACCATGCAGATTTGCCCAGCGAACACGCAGTCGGCCGGCAATGTAGCCGCCCAGGCCCGATGCAATGATCTGCGTCAGCGCCAGCCAGATAATCGTGGAAATGCCCAGTCCTTTTGCGCTTATACCGCTGTCAGCCCATGGCGAAACAGCAGAGAAGCCCAGGCCGAAGCCCAACAGGACGAGGATGAGGGACAACGCAGCGGCGCCAGCGGCACCGGCAAAGATCGCACCCCAGGATACACCTGAGTGATTTTGCGAATCCTGCGGGGCAGTTACGTAAGTATCGGGGGATGAAATCATTGTTGTTCTACTCCATGAATAATGTTGTTACATCTTTCCAATGGGAGTATTGCAGCGTCTATGCCAATTCTAAAAAAACAAAAACTCAAAGAATTCAATGGCTTGAAAATGAAACTTGCAATCGGCTTCATGCATTTTGCAAGGTCGCGAGGTTTTCAGCAGGCGTAATGCATGAGCTGTAATGACAGGGGCTTCAAGGGGTTACGTAACGAAGCTGAACGGCCTTGTCCGGTGAATCCATGCGCAATCGGGGTGGATCGCCTGAACTTGATCCGCCGTGTTCCGTCTTACCCACAGACGTATGGCGGGCAGGCGCGCTGAGTGTTGCTGGATTCGCATCCCACGGGTGCGCAACACGCCATATCGCATATAGTGTCTAGGTGCCTTACCCTGATTCTTCAAGAGGTTACTTCTAAATGTTCCTACATCGTCCCCTGGAAGAAAAAGACATAGCCGTCGTGTGTGAGCTGCCACAGAGTGTCGATGAATTGTTCTATATGTTCCCCCGGGCCATTTATCCGCTGACGCCCCCTCAGCTCGTGGATGCTCTGGACAATCATTCAGACTCGACGGTCATCGAGATGGACGGCGAAGTCGTCGGCTACGCCAATTTTTCGCGCAGCGATTTTCGCGGGCGCTGCTCGCTGGGCAACGTGATCATTGCACCGAAGGCCAGGTCGCGTGGGGTAGGCCGTTATCTGATCGGCTGCATGAAAGATCTGGCCTTCGATAAGCACGAGGCCACGGAGATGACGGCCTCCTGCTATAACCATAACGTACCGGGTCTGCTGTTCTACCCGAAGCTGGGGTTTCGGCCGTACGCCGTGGATGAGCGTCGGGACAAGCATGGGGGTCGAGTCGCTCTGATTCATTTCCGTCTGCCGCGCAGTCCCGATTAACGGTCAGTCGAGTCGACGTCCTACCCAATCGGCGGGCTTTTTGAAAAAATGAAGATTCACCTGGCTTGATCCAAGTCAGGTGAATAACAAATAACTGCGTTGAGTGAATCGTTTCTGCTATTGGATTCTCTGAAAGTTCAATAAGTTAACAAGTTGTTACATCAAAAAACAAAGTTGCGAAAGCGAGGACGTGCAGCGTATAAAGAATTATGCCCTCAAATAAATGGCGACATTTACTTGTCAGGCCAAGGATATTCAACCCTCTGGATCAACAAAAATGCTGTCGTCTGCGACTTGGTCGCGTTCAGCAGCGATAAGGAGATATGCACATGTTTGCTTGCCGACTTTCCACCCTCGAATTACGGAGCATCATCGAGGGGGCTTTCCTGCCTTTACGCTGCATTTGCAGCGTAGCGCCGCGCTCTTCGATGACGGTGCAAATCGTAGACCCCACCACCGGTCGCGTAGAACTTTTCGTTACCGGTATATCACTGGATCGACTTAACACCAGTCGGGAGATTGCGGAGCTTGTCGCTGAGCTGCGCTACGATCTGGACAATGCGAGACACATGCAAATGCCAGTACGTTCCGTCGGTTAGATAGAAGGTATCTGACAGGTTGTAAACGCCGCGATGTTTATGAGCAGCTTGCTGAAACTAGCGGCTTTTTTTTGCCTGGCGGAAAGTAAATCTCGCAGTCAGCCGCGTTGCTGGGATTTTTAGTTGTACGATATGTTGTATTAGAATCAAGTTCAATAAGGGTTTAATCATCTAAACACGCGCCGTTACAGGCGCGAGACACATGTCTGACATCTGACATCCGCGAACAACAGGTATTACCCAGCAGGCGAATTTCGCCGTTAGCGCTGGGGGCTGCATATCTCCATGCCAGTTCCAGAGCCCAGGGACAGCTTGCAAGCTGGGCCTTGCCTGTCAGGGCGTCGCAGGCTGGTGTTCATTCTCAAACAGCAATTTGAACTGGGCTTCATCGGCGGCGGGAATTGAAAACTGGTCGCGAATCGGTCCTGCCTCGATACGGCCGTTCAATGCAACCCGGATTACTGTCGATTTGGACAGGTAATCGGGCACATCCCCCAGGATGGTCAACTCGCGCAAGTGGTGTCCGCCATGCTCCACGGTTGTCAAGCGGACCCGGCAGGTGGCTTGCATCGGAATCGGCCCAAACAGGGTATCGCGTGAGTAGTCGATTTCGGCGATGCTTGTTCGGTCGTCTTGGTCAGTGCTCATGGCGATTGCTCCTATACATCAGTTCTCCGTCGTTAATGCATTGATACCTGTGAATCTGAATAGTTCTGCTTTCAGTACTGAGAGGCAGCGCCGTTGATCGACCGCCCTTAGTCTCTGCAGAACTGTAAGCACCTTAGATGCCATGCCCATACACCGAAAGTAACGGGTGTTGCACGTATTTCTTATTGCGCGTCAAAATTTGTGAAGGGAAAAGCTTATCAAGCCTCTGGGTGCACTCAGGCTAAAAAGTTGAATTGCAAATCGTCAACTTACCGGCGCTGGCGTTTGGTTAATTAAATTCCGGCTAACTAAAAATATAATGATGCGCGACAGTGCTCTTTTCCGGGTTTTTAGGCTGCTAAACAACCGTCAAAAAATAAACATGAATATTATCAATGGGTTAACATGAGCTGTGTCCGGTTCTGTACATTTAACGAAAAGTTGACACTTGCAGTGATCTTTGGAATTATCTTGCCATCCCGTACATCATTTGTCGGGCCTTGGTAGTAAGCGGTTTGCCTAAGGTGTTGATTTCTGGCTGTCTTTGCCAGATGTTAACGTCGCCGCGGTTTCTAGGCGGGACGGTTGGCAATAAAATGCGAGCGGCGAGTCCAGCCGTCATACCTTTCTTGTGTGTACTTACTTCCATACTCCAAACAGCCTCCAGAATTGCACCAGGCGGTAGCTTTGTCTGCACGCTAAACAGAGCAGTAACCGGTGCTTTAACAATTGCCGCATCCCTTGCGTATGTATTAAAAGTCGGCCCGCCGATGCTAGATCGATGCGACACGCTTTCTTGTATGCCCGCTAAGCGGCAGGCTGTTGCTCGGCCCGGGAAAGTGCAGTAGCCCTCGTAACAACGGACTGCTCAGGAACTGTTGGATTGTATTAACTCGTCGATCAAACTATGGAGCAGCGCTATGTTTGGAGATTATCTGGAAACTTCTTGCGGTTGTGTGGTTGGCGGCGCCGGGCCAGCGGGTATGGGCATGCTGTTCAATGCCTTGAAAAGCGGAACCTTGCCCGAGCTGGCCAGAGACGGGCTGATCATTGTCGATGCCAGCGCCGATCCGGGAACCGGCCGCCTCGGCGAGTACCGCATTACGGCCAACTCGGTCGGCGACGTGATCCTCGAATGTCTGCGCGATCCTGCCTTGAGGGATGTTTTTGCCCCGCTTGAGCAATCGCCCGCGTATTGGCGCATCCGGCGTCAAGCCCAACATGCGCCTCAGCTGTCGGACATCGGCGAGTTGCTGGCCGAGGCCTCGCGGCTGGTGCTGGACTTTATAGTCCAGCATTACGGAGCGAGGCTCTGGCGCAACACGACCATCACCGAAGTGGTGCGCGATAACGACGAATTCTTTGTCTGGGTCCAGGCTCAGGGGCGTACGCGGCGTATTCGTTGCCGTACGCTGGTGCTCAACCTCGGCGGGCGGCAGGATCCGCAGCATCTGGTGAAGGGGCTCGCGCAGCAAGGTTTACGGGTAGCACCCTCTGCCATGATCAAGAGCGCTGATGAACTGCTGCGCATGAATGCCGTCAAATTGCGCGAAACCTTTGCGCCAGCGCTCGCCTGTTCCGGGCGGATCACTGTGGTTGGCGGTTCGCACAGTGCCTTTTCCATGCTTGAGAATCTGGCTGATGCCCTTGAATTTGCCGGTTTGCAGGAGATTACCCTGATCCATCGCTCGGCGATCCGACTGTTCTACGAAAGTGCCGAACTGGCGGCGGCTGCCGGTTATACATTCGATCCCGTCCAGGATATCTGTCCGGTCTCCGGCAGGGTCAATCGTTCCGGCGGCCTGCGTTACCGCGCTCTGGATGTGGGGCGCGCCGTTATCGAGCAGGCGCGGGTTGGCAAGACCGGCGTGCGCGTCCAGGCGTTCCAGACCGAAGGCGGCGCACCGGGAGATTACGAGGCCGCTGCCCTGGCGTTGCTTGAGTCGCATACCGTGGTGCAATGCACGGGTTATCAGCCGAATCTGCCGACTATGAGCTATGCGGACGGCACGCCTATCACGCTGCGCGAAGTCAAAGGTGGTGTGGATTCGGACTCTGCGGGCTGTCCCATGGACACCACAGGTCTGCGCCTTCACGGTTTGCATCTGTTCGGGCTTGGATCAGGGTTGGGCATTGATCCTCGATTGGGCAGTGAGCCATCCTTTGATGGGCGCATCTATGGCGTGTGGCAGTTCCACAACGATGCGAGCCGGGCGGTCATCGAATCGGTGGTTGCCAGGCTGCAACAGACTACGCCGGAGCTTGCGGTACCGAGCCGCAGCCTGGCAGAGCGTCTGGAGGAAGGGTTGCCGTTTCTGTTTCCGAGCCTGAGCAGCGCCAATAGCTGACACGCCGGACAGTCGCAGGCACAAGAAATCCCGAGTCGCTCCAGGGCGGCTCGGGATTTTTTTGTCCTGCGCACCCTCCGCATTATTGATCATTCGTTGAGCACCCGTTGCACATCCACTACTCTCGATACTTGGGTGGGCGCGAGCAGACTGACAGGAGAACGACATCATGCGGATTCTGATCGTTGGGGCGGGAGCGATAGGCGGTTATTTTGGCGGCAGGTTGCTTGAGGCCGGACGCGATGTGACCTTTCTGGTGCGTCCCGGCCGCGCCGAAGAGCTGAACCGCGATGGTCTGGTCGTGCGCAGCCCGCTGGGCAACATCCAGTACCCATCGCCGCCCCACGTACTGACGCAGATGCTCAGCGATCCGTATGAACTGATCATTCTCAGCTGCAAGGCTTACGATCTTGATGCCGCCATGGACTCGTTCGCTGCTGCAGTCGGTCCCGACACGGTAATCCTGCCGTTGCTGAACGGCATGGCTCATCTGGACCGGCTTTGCGCGCGTTTCGACGGCGCCAACGTGCTGGGCGGCCAGTGCCTGATTTCCCTGGACCGGGACGCCACGGGCGCGATCCTGCATCTGAATGACACCAACCAGCTGTCGTTTGGTGAGTTGAGCGGCGCCCTGACCACGCGCATCCTGCGCGTCGCGGAAGCCCTGGCCGACGCTGGCTTCGAGGCCAATCTCAGCCAGTTCATCGTGCAGGAGATGTGGGAAAAATGGTGCTTCATCGCCACCGGTGCCGGTATCACCTGTGCCATGCGTGCCAGTCTCGGCGATATATTGGTCGCCGACGGCAAACCGCTGATCGTCAGGTTGTTCGCAGAATGTGCCAGTGTCGCGGCGGCGTGCGGTTTTCCACTGCGTGAACCGGTTCGTCAGCGATTGTTGAAGATGCTGACTGCACCGGGCTCGAAAATGATGGCGTCGATGCTGCGTGACATCGAGCGCGGGGCGCCCACGGAAGCCGGGCACGTCCTCGGTGACCTGCTGGCCCGGCGCGATGCACAGGGCGTAGCATCGGGCGAGCTGTCAGTACTTGAGTTTGCCTACACTCATTTGAAGGCCTATGAAGCGCGGCGGCTACGCGAGCAATGACGATTGCATCGAACCTAAGACAGCGCCCAGCCTCATAACCTTAAGATCATCGCAGTCAGAAGAGAGGTGTCGCTATGCCGGTCAAACACGATTTGTACAAGGATTTGGGGCTTACCAAAGAGCAGGTTGCCGAGCACACGAAAAAAGACAAGAGACTCCACCAGCTGCTCAGTGACTACGGCCAGATAGACACTGGCGTGCTCGATGCCGAATCCGGTTCGGCGGGTAATATCAGCGATGACGAGTTGAAGAAGCTCAAGGAAAAACGCCTGCTGATCAAGGACAAGATCGTCCAGCGACTCACCAGTCCCGAGTGACGGGAGCAGTAAAAAAATCGGGCCATTACGGCCCGATTCTTGTTTTCATGCGTTATTGCCGACAGATGGCTGCCTAGCCCAGGCCGGTACCTGCATTGGGTGCGGTGTTACTCGGGCTGCTGAACTCCATATTGCCGGTGTTGGGTGAGCTTGCTGACGACGCAACCGATTTGGCTTCGCCCGCCAGATCAGCGCCCATTTCCTTGACCTTGTCGTAACCCTCGGTCGCGACCTGTTTGGCCTTGTCAGTCAGTTGATCGCTGGCCTGACCCATCAGCTGATCTTCCCGCTGGGTCGAAGGCAACGCCGCGCCTATCGCTGCGCCCAGCGCGATACCGATGGCCGCCAGGGCCAATGGTTGTTCGCGCAACAGGTAGTTGAAGCTCGACTGCGCCTTGCGGGCTTGCTCCAGCAAAGCGTCGCTGGCGTCGTGACTGCTCCTGTTCAGCCGTTCTCCGGCGGATGAGAGCGTGTCGCTGACGCTGACGCTGCCGGTCAGGTGAGCGGCCTTGTCGGTCACATCGCTGGTCTTGTCGTGCATGCGATGGGCGGTTTCTTCAATGCGGCTGCGCGCGTTACCCAGTGAGTCAGTCACATTGTGGGCCATGTCACTGAGGCGTTCGCCAAGATGACCAAGGCTGGAAGCCCCGGAACCCGTAGCGGCGGAAGAGGGCGCAGGACTGCGATTCTGGCCCAGCATCAGCCACAACAGGCCTACCGAGGTCAGGACGGTCGGCACCGGATTGGCCTTGATCGTATTGCCCAGATTGCCGAAAAACTCCCCGCCATTGCCTTTGGCATACGCCAAAGCCTGGTCGACCAGTTGGCCGGGGGAGAATTTACTTTCCAGGGCGTCGACGATGTTGCCGATGCTTGAACGCTGGGCGTCGATTTCGCGCTCCAGGGTTTCCGGACTTTTTTCGGATTCCACGGCAAAGGATTCCTTCTTTTCAAGGCTGCTTTCAAAGCTGCTATCAATGCTCATGAGACTTTCCTCTGGATGGCTTCCTTGTCTTTTTGCAATGAGTTAACCGTGCGCTCAGGCGTGAGGTTCGAGGCTTCGAACTGTTTTTTACCTGACTGAATCATGATGAAACCTATGACCATGGCCACCACGCCGACGATCAGCGCAGCGAGCCAGGGCTGCATGATCATCGCCAGCGCGTACACCGCCGCCAGCAAAACGATGATCAGGCCCGCGAGCATCACCACGGCGCCGCCGCTGACTGCAGCCACGCCAGCCTTGGTGGTCTCGACGGTTTCCCTCAGTTCGGCTTTGGCCAGGGCCAGTTCCTTGGTGACCAGCGCTGGCACTTCATGGGCCAGCTGGCGGATCAGGCCGAGCACCGACGTCTCGTTCTCAGGGCCGGTTGGTGGAATATTGGGTGTGGTGGCCATTACAGGTCTCCTCTGGAAGAGCCGCTTTTAGGCAACTTGTCTGGACCGGTGTCCGAGCCATGGGTATCCGGATAGGTGGCAGAGCTGCCCAACGGGTCGGGCGACGCCGCGCGGTCGGGAATGCCAGGCCTGGCGCTGTGATAAACGTCATCGGTATGCGCTGGCGTTACAGGCAATTCTTCGTCAGCGGCGATGGCCGGGTTGATTTCAGTCTGGTCACGATCATCCGATGAATTACTTGGTTCGGAGGACGTCGCCGAGGAAAACGAAGGCGTAGACGTTGTCGAAGGGCTCGATGCGCGCAGGAAGCGTGACAAGCCAAAGCCCAGCGCAACACTGCCGGTCAGAAACAGCGCCGGATTGTCCCGCGCAAGCTTGCCCGCCTGCTGCAACAGTTCGTCAGCGCTTTTACCACGCAGGTTGTCGGCCAGAGTGGTCATGTTCTGCGCAATGTCAGTGACGTAGTGCGAGAGGCCGAGGGTATCGCTGCCCTCCATTTGTTGCGCAGCGGACTGCGCTCCTTGCGCCAGTGCATTGAGCTGTTCGGCAGCGGTGTCCCGATACTGCTCGAATTGTGCCGTTCCATGCTCCTTGGCACTTTCCAGAGCAGCCTTGGCATCATCCTGCAGGTGCTGCAGATGTTCTTCGGGCGGCGCACTTGTATGTTGGGTGTTGCCAGTCGAGTTCTCAGAAGTTGTGTTCATCTCTTATTCACCGTCCATTCTGTTTCACCAAAAGAAGACGTGCTCAGCTCACAACGACAGCGGGGACAACGGGCTCAGCGTCGGTCTCAATGCTTACTTGAGATGGAGGGGTGATTTTTTCGCAGAGTTCTGAAAGTCAGACAAATGGTAGGAGATGCCTTGCGGGATCTGTTGGAGCGAGGCTTGCCCGCGAAGAGGCCAGTACATTCGACTGAATCCCACGCATAAAAAACGGCGTCATAGTGGACGCCGTGCGGCCGATCTGCCTGCTACGAAGAGGCAGGTCGGCTTGAATTTGGGTGACGCTACGAATTCATTGTGGGTCTTGGTTGGGCGCAAGCTCCGCCTGAATGCGTTTGTAGATTTCTTCACGATGCACAGAAACATTTTTTGGTGCGTTGATGCCTAGCCGGACCTGAAGACCCTGAACGCCAAGAATCGTGACGGTGATCTCGTCACCAATGTTTATGCTTTCGCCTACTTTGCGGGTGAGTATCAACATAATCTTTTCCTTGATGGCCTCTTGAAACGCCTCTACCAAGAAGCTGGCGTTTGCCTTTGCGTGGTGAATATTGCCGAGTACATCCAAATGCGTCCATCAGTATGACGGTGCCGGGGTGAATTTAATTCCCTTGGCTCGTTCTTCTGTCACGGGTATTTGAATCACTGACGTGGTGAGTACGCCAATTCTGCCTGTTTTTGCTTGCAAATGCCCGAGTTTACTGGGGGTCTAAAAAAGCTTTCATTCCCTGGCGCTGAACTATCACCGACCGCTTTGCTCTTTATTGCAATGCGCAGAGGTGAACCATGAACAGATCCCTGGACGAGTATCAGCGTAGGCGTGACTTTGAAGCTACGCCGGAGCCTTCCGGCAATAAAATAGAAAAAGGCGTCAGGTCGCGTAGGAAACAGGTTCCCGAGCACGCCCTCCAATTCTGTATCCAGAAGCACGACGCTACTCGCCTGCATTATGACTTTCGCCTGGAAATAAACGGAACACTCAAGAGCTGGGCCGTGCCCAAAGGCCCTAGCCTGGACCCGACAGTGCGGCGCCTGGCCGTACATGTGGAGGATCACCCGCTGGATTACGCCGCATTCGAGGGCCATATTCCGGAAGGTCATTACGGCGCGGGCGATGTGATTGTCTGGGATCGCGGAGTCTGGATTCCCCAAGGTGATCCGCAGGCGGCGTATGAAAAAGGCCGGCTCAAGTTCCAGCTCGAAGGGGAGAAGCTCGGCGGCCTGTGGAACCTGGTTCGCACTCATTTGGAGGGTAAGCAGGAACAGTGGTTTCTGATCAAATCCAAGGATTCCTTCGCTCGCGCCAAAGCCGAATACGACATTGTCGAGGACCAGCCTGATAGCGTCCTGAGCGAGCGCACCCTGATCGCAAAGCAGCGCGCCACCGAAAAAGCCCCGGCAAAACCCAAGAAACAAATTGCAAAGAAGAACTCCAAAACCACCGCCCAGCCGGTCATCGCCCTGACCGGCGCTCAGGTCGCCCAATTACCGGAATCCATCAAGCCGCAACTGGCGACCCTGGTGGAAAGTGCGCCTGACGGTGACTGGCGCTATGAGCTCAAGTTCGATGGCTACCGCATCATGGCCCGCATCGATAATGGCAAGGTTCAGCTGTTTACCCGCAACGGCCATGACTGGAGCGCAAAAATGCCGCGCCAGACCAAGGCCTTGAAAAACCTCGGCCTGGAGTCTGCCTGGCTGGATGGCGAAGTGGTCGTGGCGGACGAAGAGGGGTTGCCGGATTTTCAGGCGCTGCAAAATGCATTTGAAAGCGGGCGTCACGACAACATCGTGTTTTACCTGTTCGACATGCCGTATCTCAATGGCATGGATTTGCGCGAGGTGGTGCTCGAACAACGCCGCGCCGCACTGGCGGCGGTTCTGCAACCGGTTACCGAGGAGGCGCTGCGTTTCTCCGAGGACTTCAGCGAATCGGCGGACAACATGCTCAACAGTGTCTGCCAGATGAAGATGGAAGGTTTGATCGGCAAGCGCGTCGGCAGCCTTTATCAGTCCCGACGCAGCACGGACTGGATCAAGCTCAAGTGCAAGCATCGTCAGGAATTCGTGGTGGTCGGCTTCAGTGAACCCAAGGGTAGTCGCAGCGCTTTCGGTGCTTTGCTGCTGGGGCTGCATGATGCTGACAGCGGGGAATTGCGTTACGCGGGCAAAGTAGGTACCGGCTTCAACGAGGCCACGCTGCGCAGCATTCATGCACGCCTCAAGCCTCTGGAAACCAAAACCATTCCCGTCGTCAATCCGCCCACCGGCTTTGAAGCCAAAGGCGTGCATTGGCTCAAGCCTCAATTGTTGGCCGAAGTAGCCTTTGCGGAAATCACTCGGGAAGGTTCGGTGCGCCATTCGGTATTCCAGGGTTTGCGCGATGACAAAGCCGCCACCCAGATCAGTGAGGAACAGGCCAGGCCCGCCGCCGAGGTCGAGAAGCCGAAACCCCATAACGCGAAAAAAGATTCGCCCAAATCCGGGAAAACGGCTCCCGCTAAAACCAAAGTTGCCGAAAAGGCATCCGGCGACGGCAAGATCCGCATCACCCATCCCGAGCGCGTCATTGATGCCAGCAGCGGCGCGACAAAAATGCAGCTCGCGCAGTATTACGCGCAGGTTTTCCCATGGATCGCGCCACATTTGCAGGACCGGCCGGTTGCGCTGGTCCGGGCGCCGGAAGGTATCGCCGGAGAGCTGTTCTTCCAGAAGAACGCCGACAAGCTGGCGATTCCAGGTCTGATCAGCCTCGGCAAGGAGCACGCCGGCCAGCCCATCATGATCATCGATAACCCCGAAGCGCTGATTGGTGCGGTGCAGATGAGCACCATCGAGCTGCACACCTGGAACGCCACTTCGGCTGATCTGGAACATCCTGACCGCTTCATTCTGGACCTCGACCCCGATCCGGCCTTGCCCTGGAAGCATATGGTCGAGGCGACGCAACTGACCCTGACCATCCTGGATGAGCTGGGCCTCCAGTCATTCCTGAAAACCAGTGGCGGCAAAGGCATTCACATTGTCGTGCCGCTCAAACCCAAGGCTGGCTGGGACGACGTCAAGGCGTTCAGCCAGGCCATCGTCACCCACATGGCTAAATTATTGCCGGAGCGCTTTTCCGCAGTGTCCGGACCGAAGAATCGGGTGGGCAAGATCTTCATCGATTACCTGCGCAACAGTCAGGGCGCGACGACGATTTGTGCCTTCTCGGCGCGTACGCGGGATGGATTGCCGATTTCAGTACCGGTTTTGCGCGAAGAAGTCGCCCAGCTTAAAGGCGCCAATAGCTGGAATATTCATAATTTCATGGAGCGGCTGGCGGATCAGGACGATCCGTGGGCGGGATATGCAAAGGTGAAACAGACGATTACGGCGGATATGCGCAAGCGGATCGGGATGAAGCGCTGAGATTTTAGCTTTCCGTACCGCGATCTGGCAGACACCACACCACGCCACCGGAGCGAAGGAACCCCTGCGAAGCAGGGGCCGGACGTCAGCGCAGAATGGTTTCCCCCCTTTGCCGAAACAAAGGGGGTCGACCGTCAGGGCGAAACCTCAATAAGCCACAATGCGAATGCTGTTGGGGCCACTCGGTTCAAGGCGTCGTCATACATCACTCAACTCAGACCAGCATCGACAACAACATGATAAAGATGATGCCCACCACCGACAGGATGGTTTCCATGACAGTCCAGGTCTTGAACGTCTCGGTCACGGTCATGTTGAAGTACTGTTTCACCAGCCAGAAACCAGCGTCGTTGACGTGAGACAGAATCAACGAACCTGCACCCGTCGCCAACACCAGCAGTTCGCGGTTCACGCCTGGAATCAGGCCGACCACCGGAGCGACGATGCCCGCACCGGTAATGGTCGCCACGGTTGCCGAACCGGTCGCGATGCGAATCACCGCTGCCACCAGCCAGGCCAGCATGATCGGATTGATCTGCGCCTGCACCGCCATGTGGCCGATCAGATCGCCCACGCCGCTGGCTACCAGCATCTGCTTGAAGCCACCGCCAGCACCGACGATCAGCACGATGGCCGCAACCGGCGTCAGGCTCTGGTCGAGCAGTTTCATGATCTTGGTGCGATCAAAGCCACGGGCCGCGCCAAAGGTGTAGAACGCCAGCAGCAGGGCCGCGAGCAGGGCGGTGATCGGGTGACCGATGAAGTCCATCCAGATGCGGAAGGTATTGCCGTCCGGGAACACGATATCGGCGAACGTCTTGAGCAGCATCAGGAACACTGGCAGCAGGATCGTCACCAGAGTGATACCGAAGCCCGGCAGGTTGTCGCTGCTGGATTCCTTGCCAATCTGTTCCATCAGTTCAGGTGATGGCGTGCCGGGTACATATTTGGAAATCCACTTGCCGTAGATCGGACCGGCGATGATCGCGGTCGGCAGGGCAACCAGCAGGCCGTAGAAAATGGTCTTGCCGATGTCAGCACCGAAGATCCCGATGGCCAGCAGCGGACCCGGATGCGGCGGAACCAGACCGTGTACGGCCGACAGGCCAGCCAGCAACGGGATACCGATCTTGACGATGGACACGCCGGTACGACGCGCGACGATGTAGACCAGCGGGATCAGCAGGACGAAGCCGATTTCGAAGAACAGCGGGATGCCCACCAGGAACGCGGCGAACATCATCGCCCAGTGCACGCGCTGTTTGCCGAATACCCGAATCAGGGTCTGGGCAATCTGGTCTGCACCACCGGAGTCGGCCATCAGCTTGCCGAGCATGGTGCCCAGGCCGAGGATGATACCAACGAAGCCCAGTACGCCACCAAAGCCGTCCTGGAAGGCTTTCATCACCTTGTCCACCGGCATGCCGGAAGTCAGGCCGAGAAAGCCTGCGGCAATCGTCAGCGCGATGAAGGGGTGGACCTTGAATTTGGTGATCAACAAAATCAGGCCGATGATGGTTACCACCGCATCGACCAACAGGTACGTGTCATGGCTCATGCCGAACATTGGATGTCTCTCCGGTTGTCATTGTTTTTTATGGAGCTACTGTTGGCGCTGCCACATCGACCTGTTTCGGCGATGAGACAGCGCTGTCTTTCGCGCTCACGCCTTTAATCGGCTTTAGACGCTTTCCACCAGTCGGCGGCTTGCGTGCCGATCGAGCTGATCGATTGTGTGGCATCGACTACCAAGGTGCGATCTTCGCCATAAGGCGGTTCGAGCGTTGCGAACTGGCTATCGACCAGGCTGGCAGGCATGAAGTGACCGGGACGATGCGAGCAGCGATCAGTAGCGACTTCCTTGGTCAGCTCCAGAAACACAAAGCCCAGGCCCGGCACGGCCTTACGCAGGCGTTCACGATAAATAAGCTTGAGTGCAGAGCAGGTCAGCACCGGATGCTGACCATTGCGCAGGGCAGTGGCCATTTCCTCGCCAAGGCGGTTCAGCCAACCTTCGCGGTCCTGATCATCAAGAGGGTGCCCGTGGCTCATCTTGTCGATGTTGGCCTGCGGGTGGAAAGAATCGCCTTCAATCAGAACGCCCTGACTTTTCTTGGCTATATCATCGCCGACGACACTTTTGCCGCAGCCGGAAACACCCATCACCACGAGGGCGGTAATTGCAGAATTCGCAGTTGTCACAATTTTCCACCTCTTCCGGAGACAGCGCTGTCTTTGTCGTCGTGGACGAAAATACAGTCAGTTCTGCTTCCAGTTCTTGTCATTGTTTTAGTTGCATCGGTCGTCATCGGAGCTACTCGCGTCAGTTACATGAACCGCGAATAAGCATTGTAGGGGCCGTGAGACAGCGCTACCTTAGAGCCCATTCGCCACTTTTGGCAACCCCCTTGCTCATTCCTATGTTAGTTGGCAACGCATGACACGCATTGGTTCCCGTTCCACCGGTCGTCCGACCCTCAATGAAGTCGCACGTCTGGCGGCTGTTTCCCCCATCACTGCCTCCCGTGCTTTGCGCGGCGTTACGACGGTTGCGCCCGAACTGGTAGAGAAAGTTCGCGCCGCCGCGCAGAGCCTCGGCTATGTCGCCAACCCGGCGGCGCGTGCGTTGGCCTCTTCTCAAAGCCAGACGGTGGTGGTGCTGGTGCCATCGCTGTCCAACCAGTTGTTCATCGAAACCCTGGAAGCCATTCAAAACGTGCTGCGCACTCGCGGCCTCGAAGTGGTGATCGGCAACTATCACTACTCGCCGGTGGAAGAGGAAAACCTGCTGCGCAATTATCTGGCGAATCGGCCGCGCGGTATGTTGCTGACCGGATTCGACCACACGCCTGCGTTGCGTCAGTTGCTCGCCGCCAGCGGGGTGCCCTGCGTGCACATGATGGAACTGGATACCGTCAGCGGCGCGTACTGCGTCGGGTTTTCCCAGGAACAGGCCGGGGCCGAGGCCGCGCGACATCTGGTGGGGCGCGGGCGCAAGCGTCTGGCTTATATCGCCGCGCAGCTTGATCCACGTGTGCTGCTTCGGGGTAAGGGATTTCGGCAGGCGCTGGAGGAAGAGGGCATCTATGACCCTGAACTGCAGGTCTCCACGCCACTGCCTTCGTCGATCGGCCTGGGTGGCGAGTTGTTCATGAAGTTGATGACTGAGCATCCGGACGTGGACGGGGTGTTTTTCTGTAACGATGACCTGGCCCAGGGCGCGGCGCTGGAAGCATTGCGCCATGGCATTGCGATTCCACAACAGGTGTCGCTGATCGGTTTCAACGATTTGCCGGGATCGGCGCATATGGTCCCGCGCCTTACGTCGATCCGCACCCCTCGCGAGGAAGTCGGCCAGCGCGCCGCGCAGTTGCTATTGGGTTTGATCGATGGCATTGCACAACAACCCCAGGTGGACCTGGGATTTGAGTTGGTGGTGCGGGAGAGCTCCTGAAGGCGTACAACCTGTGGGACGCCTTCCCGGATAAATCCGGTCCCACGAGATGACCGCATTTCACCCACACAGGCTGTGTGAAAACGCGAACTCTGTGGGAGCCAGCTTGCTCGCGAAGGCTTTATTTCAGCCGATGAATATGTCGATTGAAATTCCGATTCGCGGGCAAGCTTCGCTCCAACAGGGCTGCGATCACTGCGCCTTCTTGAACTCCAACCGGAACTCATGCAGCAACGGTTCGGTATAGCCGCTCGGCTGTTCCAGACCCTTGAACACCAGCGCACAAGCCGCCTGGAAGGCTACCGACTTCTTGAAATCAGCGGCCATCGGCGTGTACTGCGCGTCGCCGGCGTTTTGCTTGTCCACCACTTTGGCCATCTGTTCCAGAATGCCGCGCGTGAAGCTATCATCGATGACTTTGTGATGCAGCCAGTTGGCCAGGTGCTGGCTGGAAATTCGCAATGTCGCGCGGTCTTCCATGAGGCCGACGTTGTGGATGTCCGGCACCTTGGAGCAGCCGACGCCTTGCTCGACCCAGCGCACCACATAACCCAGCAAACCCTGCGCGTTGTTTTCCACTTCTTCGCGAATCTGTTCGGTGGTCCACTTGGCTTCTGCCGCCACCGGAATGGTCAGCAGATCGTTGAGGATTTCTTCGCTGACGCTGGTCAGGCTGACCTGTTCGAGGTCTTCCTGAATCGCCCGGACATCGACCTTGTGATAATGCAGTGCATGCAAGGTTGCGGCGGTAGGTGAGGGCACCCAGGCAGTGGTTGCGCCTGATTTCGGGTGGGCGATTTTCTGTTCGAGCATGTCCGCCATGCGATCGGGCATGGCCCACATCCCTTTGCCGATCTGTGCCCGGCCGCGCAGGCCGCACGCCACGCCGACCAGCACGTTGCTGCGTTCGTAAGCCTTGATCCACGGCGTGTTTTTCATGTCGCCTTTGCGCAGCATCGGACCTGCCTGCATGGCGCTGTGAATCTCGTCGCCGGTGCGATCCAGGAAACCGGTATTGATGAACGCTACCCGCGCCGAAGCCGCATTGATGCACGCCTTGAGGTTGACGCTGGTGCGTCGCTCTTCGTCCATGATCCCCATTTTCAGGGTGTTGCGCGGCAGCTTGAGGATGTCTTCAATGCCGCTGAACAGTTGCTCGGCGAATGCTACTTCCAACGGGCCGTGCATCTTCGGCTTGACGATGTAGACGCTGCCGGTGCGCGAATTGCCGCGTCGTTGCAGGTCGTGCAGGGCTATAAGGCTGGTGATCACACCGTCGAGAATGCCTTCGGGGATCTCGTGGCCTTCGCCGTCGACAATCGCCGGATTGGTCATCAAGTGCCCGACGTTGCGAATGAATAGCAAGGAACGGCCGTGCAGGGTTATTTCACCGCCGCTGGCGCGAGTGTATTGGCGGTCAGCGTTGAGACGACGGGTGATGGTCTTGCCACCCTTGACCAGATCTTCGGTCAGATCGCCTTTCATCAGGCCCAGCCAGTTGCGATAGACCGACACTTTGTCGTCGGCATCCACGGCAGCCACGGAGTCTTCGCAATCGATGATGGTCGAGACGGCCGCTTCCAGGAGCAGATCTTTCACGCCCGCCGGATCGCTGCTGCCGATCGGGCTTTGCGGGTCGATCTGGATCTCGATGTGCAGGCCATGATTCTTCAGCAGAATCGCCTTGGGCTGGTTCAGTTCACCTTGATAACCGAGGTATTTTTCTGGCTGTTGCAGAGATGTCTGGCTGCCATCGGCCAGAGTTACGCTGAGCTGGCCGGTTGCGACGCTGTAGCCGGTCGCGTCGACGTGGGAACCCTTGAGCAGCGGCGCCGCTTCGTCGAGCAAGGCGCGGGCGGCGGCGATGACTTTCGCACCGCGTAAAGGGTTGTAACCGGCGCTGATGTCGGCGCCGTTGGCGCTGGAAATTGCATCGGTGCCATACAGCGCGTCATACAGCGAACCCCAGCGCGCATTGGCGGCGTTCAGGGCATAACGGGCATTGACTGCCGGCACCACCAATTGCGGGCCGGCCTGTTCGCTGATTTCGATGTCGACGTTGGCGGTGGTAGCCGCGACCTGCTGCGGAACCGGCAGCAGATAGCCAATGGATTCGAGAAAGGTGCGGTAGGCCGGCATGTCCGTGATGGGTCCGGGATTAGCCTTGTGCCACGTGTCGAGTTCGATTTGCAGGCGGTCGCGTTCGGCCAACAGCTTGCGGTTGATCGGCGCCAGTTCGTGAACCAGCGCATCGAATCCGGCCCAGAAAGCCTCCTGATCTAGGCCCGTGCCGGGCAGTACATCGTCGTTGACGAAGCGTTGCAGATTGACTGCCACCTTCAGGCGTTGGCATTGGACGAAATCGGTCATCTGGGTTCTCCGGTTGAATGGATTTTTTATCTCAGGGCGCGGTCATGTGGGACCGGATTTATCCGGGAAAGCGGTCGTGAACGCACTTGGGGCTTCAGCGTCTGCACTGACCTCTTCGGGAATAAATTCCCTCCCACCAAAGGCTTAATCAGCCAATCGCTGCAACACCGGCCTTGGCCACTTGTGCATCCTGATCAGCCTTGACGCCGGACACGCCCACCGCGCCGATGACTTGACCATCAACGATCAGCGGAACGCCGCCTTCCAGTGAGGTCAGCAGCGGTGCGGACAGAAATGCCGTGCGGCCGCCGTTGACCATTTCTTCGTAACCTTTGGATTCGCGACGGCCGAGCGCCGAGGTGCGGGCTTTTTCGATCGAGATGTAGCCACCAATTGGCGCGCAACCGTCCAGACGTTCGAAACCCAGCAAGTGACCGCCATCGTCCACCACGGCGATGGACACCGCCCAGCTGTTGCTGTTGGCTTCGGTACGTGCGGCGGCCAGGATCTGGGTGACTTCGGTCTGGGTCAGGACAGCTTTGGTTTTCATCGGTGTCTCCACAAGGTTGTGATAGGCGAGTTGTTATAGGCGATCATTGTTTAGTGCAAGGCTTCTTCAATCAGTTCGATCCAGTGCCGCACCGGCGTGCGGCCTGCGCCAGCCAGATGCGTCTGGCAGCCGATGTTGGCGGTGGCGATGACCTCCGGCCGACCGCTTTCCAGGGCATTCATTTTGTTGTCGCGCAGCCGTCGGGAAAGCTCCGGTTGCGTGATCGAATACGTACCGGCCGAACCGCAGCACAGATGCGCGTCCGGCACGGCGGTCAGGTTGAAGCCGAGTCGCGATAGTACGCTTTCTACGGCGCCACCGAGTTTCTGCGCGTGCTGCAACGTGCAGGGGCAATGAAACGCCAGACGTAGATCGCTGGCAACCCCGAGGTTTTCCAGGGGTTCATCGCGCAGCACCTCAACCAGATCCTTGGTCAGCGCACTGATGCGTTGCGCTTTGCTGGCATAGGTTGGATCGCCGCTGAGCAGATGCCCGTAATCCTTGACGAACGCCCCGCAACCGCTGGCGGTCTGCACGATAGCTTCCGCGCCATCCTCGACACTCGGCCACCACGCGTCGATGTTGCGCCGCGCCCGATTCAGGCCTGCCTCTTGCGCGTTCAAGTGATAATCCACCGCGCCACAGCAACCGGCCTGAGCGATGGGCGTGACGCTGATGCCCAATCGATCCAGAACCCGCGCAGTGGCGGCATTGGTATTGGGCGACAGGCCAGGTTGCACGCAGCCTTCAAGCATCAACACTTTGCGCGCATGGCGAGCCGCAGGTCGCGCCTTGGCTGGCGTAATGTTCGATGGCAGTTTGATTTTCAGACTGCCCGGCAGCAGCGGGCGAAACGTGTTGCCCAGCTGCGTCAGGGATTTGAACAGCGTCGCGTTAGGCACTACGGCGCGCAGGCTTTCACGCAGCAGACGCTGGCCCAACGGGCGCGGCACGGCGGCATCGACCACGGCGCGGCCGATGTCCAGCAGGTTGTGATAATCCACGCCGGACGGGCAGGTGGTTTCGCAGTTGCGACAGGACAGGCAGCGGTCCAGATGCAGTTGGGTTTTTTCCGTGACTTCGTTGCCTTCCAGCACCTGCTTGATCAGATAGATCCGGCCGCGTGGGCCGTCCAGTTCATCGCCCAGCAACTGATAAGTCGGGCAGGTGGCGTTGCAAAAACCGCAATGCACGCAACTGCGCAGAATGCTTTCGGCTTCCTCGGCGCGGGGCAGCTGGCGGGCTTTGTCACTCAGGGTGGTCTGCATGGTTCAGATCTCCGCGTACATCCTGCCCGGATTGAAGATTCCGTGCGGGTCGAGTTGCGCCTTCAACTGGCGGTGATAGCGCAGCAGTGGCGAAGGCAGCGGGTGAAAAGGGCTGTCCTCCAGACCATGGCTGTAGCACATAGCGTGGCCACCGGCGGCGCTGGCAATGGCGCGGATCGTCGCGCTGTCGGCAGCGGATTTCAGCCAGCGCTGGGCGCCCGCCCAGTCGAGCAGTTGCTCGCCAGGCAGCTCCAGTACGCCGGTATTGTTGGGCACTGACAAGCGCCACAATGGCAGGCCGCTGGTGAAAAATTCCAGACGCTGGGCGTTCAGTTCCTGCCAATACGCCGGGTCGAATTGTTCGCCGCCCAGACGCTCGTGAGCCGCAGCCACCGAACCTTCGCCACCTTCCAGACGCAGGCGCAGCACGCGTCCGTCATGACTTGCGCCACTGATCGGAATCGGTTGCTGGCCCCATTCGGCCAGGCGCCGCAGGGCATGTTCGCTGTCCATTTCCAGGGCAATGCTGCTGCACAGGCGCGGCTTGGGCAGCACCTTGAGAGAAACTTCAGTGAGCACACCAAGGCAGCCAAAGCTGCCAGCCATCAAGCGCGACAGGTCATAACCGGCAACGTTTTTCATCACCTCGCCGCCGAAGCGCAAATGTTTGCCAAGCCCGGTAATCACTCGTGTGCCGAGCACGAAGTCGCGAACCGAGCCGGACCATGGACGACGCGGGCCAGACAACCCGGCGGCAACCATGCCGCCGACGGTGGCGTCGCCAAAGTCCGGCGGCTCGCAGGGCAGCATTTGCCCGGCCGCGTCCAGCGCGGCGGCCAGTTCGCTCAAGGGCGTACCGGCGCGCGCGGTGATCACCAGTTCGGTGGGGTCATAGCTGACGATGCCGCAATGGGCGCGTACATCGAGTATTTCCCCCGCGACTTCACGGCCGAGAAAAGCCTTGCTGCCGCCGCCCTGAATGCGCAGTGGCGTAGCTTTTTGCAGCGCCCGATTGACCTGTTCCAGCAGTTGCTCGCTGGTGTCCCGGCCTTGGAAGTTATTGTCGACAGCCATCAAAAACGCTCCAGTTCAGGGAAGGGCAGCTTGCCCATATGCACATGCATGGCACCGAATTCGGCGCAGCGATGCAGGGTCGGAATGTTCTTGCCGGGGTTAAGCATGCCGCCGGGATCGAATGCGGCTTTCACCGCATGAAACAAGGTCAGCTCATCGCTGTTGAACTGGGCGCACATCTGATTGATTTTTTCGCGGCCGACGCCGTGCTCCCCGGTAATGCTGCCGCCGACTTTCACGCAGAGTTCGAGGATCTTGCCGCCCAACGCCTCGGCGCGATCCAGTTCACCGGGTTGGTTGGCATCGAACAAAATCAGCGGGTGCATATTGCCGTCGCCCGCATGAAACACGTTGGCGACCCGCAGGCCATATTCTTCGGACAGCGCGGATATACCACGCAAAACGCCTGGTAATTCCCGACGGGGAATGGTGCCGTCCATGCAGTAATAGTCCGGCGACAGCCGCCCGACCGCCGGGAAGGCGTTCTTGCGTCCAGCCCAGAAGCGTACCCGTTCGGCCTCGTCTTTTGCCTGGCGCACCTCGGTGGCGCCAGCGTTGGTCAGCACTTCCCGGACCGTTGCGCAATCGTCATGAACATCGGCTTCGACGCCGTCCAGTTCGCACAACAGAATGGCTTCGGCGTCTACCGGATAACCGGCATGAATGAAATCCTCGGCGGCGCGGATGGCGAGGTTGTCCATCATTTCCAGCCCGCCAGGAATGATCCCGGCAGCAATGATATCGCCCACGGCGCGACCGGCCTTTTCTACCGAATCGAACGCTGCGAGCAGGACCCGGGCGACCTGAGGTTTGGGCAGCAACTTGACGGTGACTTCGGTGATGATGCCGAGCATGCCTTCCGAGCCGGTGAACAACGCCAGCAGGTCAAAGCCCGGCGAATCCAGCGCGTCGGAACCGAGCGTCATGTGTTCGCCCTCGACCGTGAGGATGTCCACCTTGAGCAGGTTGTGCACAGTCAGGCCGTATTTCAGGCAGTGCACGCCGCCCGCATTCTCTGCAACGTTGCCGCCGATGGAACAGGCAATCTGCGACGATGGGTCTGGCGCGTAATACAGGTCGAACGGCGCTGCGGCCTGGGAAATCGCCAGGTTGCGCACGCCTGGCTGCACGCGGGCCAAACGGGCTGCGGGGTCGATTTCGAGGATTTTGTTGAACCGCGCCATGACCAGCAACACGCCTTTTTCCAGTGGCAAGGCGCCACCGGAAAGTCCGGTACCTGCGCCACGAGCAACCACTGGCACGCGCCGCTGGTGACAGATTTTCAGCAGCGTCTGCACTTCTTCCAGATGGCGAGGCAGGGCGACCAGCATGGGCGTGGTGCGATAGGCCGACAGCCCGTCGCACTCATACGGACGCAACTCTTCGGGACGATGCAGGATGTCCAGGTCGGGCATTTGGCGTTGCAGATCTTGCAGCAAGCCTTGCTTGTCGATGACAGGCAGAACGCCGTCAACGCGTTCGTCGTAGAGAATATTCATGATGGGCTTCTGACCCTGAGTTGTTTTTATAGTGGGCTGTTCGATTGAATCAGGCAGTGAACGGCTGAGTTGCATCATTGGCCGTGCAGGGACTACTGTCTATCACCTAAAACAGTGGTCGAACCAGTTTTTTGCTTTGAGAGGTTTTAATAATTAAATAAAACCAAACAAAAACAATGGCTTGAAGTTGATCGCGCACTTTATCGGTTTTCGCGTATCAACTGGTCATACCAGTAGGTGTTGTATGAAAAACACTGCAAAACCACGAGCGCCACAAGTCGCGGACGTTGTTTGCGAGCGTATTGAGCGGTTGATCGTCGATGGCGTACTCAAGGTCGGGCAATTATTGCCCTCCGAAAGACGCCTCACGGAAAAGCTGGGTGTGTCGCGCACTGCCTTGCGCGAAGGCCTGAAACTGCTGCGCGCCCGAGGCATCATTGAAACGGAGCAGGGCAAGGGCTCGTTTGTCGCGCAGATGAACAGTCATCAGCAACCTTCGCCCTTGATGCACTTGTTCGGCTCGCAACCGCGCACGCTGTATGACCTGTTCGAAGTGCGCAGCCTGCTGGAAGGGGAGTCGGCGCGCCTGGCCGCGTTGCGCGGCACCGATGCCGATTTTGTCCTGATCACCCGCAGCTACGACGCGTTGGTCGCCGGCCATGGCAGTGATCTGGACGCGTCCGGCCATGCCCGTCTGGATCACGCGTTTCATCTGGCGATCTGCGAGGCGTCGCACAATCCGGTGCTGGTGCAGACCCTGCGCTCACTGACTGACTTGCTGCTCAATACGGTCTTCGCTTCGGTCAACAACCTCTATCACCGCGAACCCCAGAAACGCCAGATCGACCGCCACCACGCGCGGCTGTACAACGCCGTCACCGGTCGTCTGCCAGAGCAGGCACGCAAGGCGGCGGTCGCGCATATTCAAAGCATCTGCGAGAACCTGCGCGAGATCGAAAATGAGGAACAACGCCTGGTGCGGGCGACGTTACGGCTGGAAGGCTGGGTTTGAATTGCTCTGGTTTATTGGGGGTGGGGCTGAGGAAACCCGGTAGGAGGGGACTTGTCCCCGAAGAGGTCAGCGCAAACGCTGCAGAACGTCCTTGTCAGACCCGACGCATTCCCGGATAAATCCGGTCCCACACAGACTGCGTGAAAACTACTGCGCTCGGCAATACTGCGTTAAAAACAGGCGGAAAATACTCATTTAGAACACCTGGACTCCGCTTTTCCGTCTGTTTTTGCCTTGTCTTGCCTTCGCTCGTGACGTTTTCACACAGCCTGCACAGGACAGCGCATTCGACCCGATCCGTGTTCTCTTGACACTGCCTCGTCAATCCCGCAATTTACGCATTACGTAAACCGATTACGAAAAATAACAACAATGGTGTGATCTGCCGTGGACCTCTTTACTTACTACCGATCCACTTCAAGTTACCGGGTACGCATCGCGCTGGCCTTGAAGGGGCTGGACGTCACTGCGATCCCCGTCAACCTGATTCGCGACGGCGGCGAGCACCTCAAACCCGACTTCAAGGCCATCAATCCACAAGGTCGAGTGCCGGTGTTGCGCCTGGATAATGGTCGGGTGCTGACGCAATCTCCGGCGATCATCGAGTACCTTGAAGACCGCTATCCCGAGCCGCCGCTACTGGCTGCGGATATCGAGCTTCGTGCTGCTCAGCGGTCAGTCGCGGCATTGATTGCCTGCGATGTTCATCCGCTGCATAACGTTGCAGTGCTCAATCGCTTGCGCGGCCTTGGCCATGACGAAGACGATATCGGCGCCTGGATTGGCCACTGGATCAATCAGGGATTCGCTGCCGTCGAGGCAATGATCGGCGAGCAAGGTTACTGTTTTGGCGAGTCGCCGAGCCTGGCCGATGTGTACGTTCTGCCTCAGGTTTATGCCGCTCGACGTTTCAATGTTGACCTTGGCCCCTACCCGCGCATTGTCCGGGTCGAGCAAATGGCCCTGGAACATCGGGCATTCCAACAGGCGCATCCCGATGCGCAATCCGACAAGCCGGAGTAGTCTTGGCCTTATGAAAATTCTCGGCCTGCAACTGATCTTCGGTGATTTCCTCGCTCGCAGTGTGCGCGGAATTCCCTGCGCGCCGCCCGCTGGAAAGTGATCTGACCACCAGAATTCCACTTTCCTGCAAGGAGCCAGACCATGGCTGATCTATACGAAAACCCGATGGGCCTGATGGGCTTTGAATTCATTGAATTCGCCTCGCCAACCCCCGGTGCCCTGGAACCTGTGTTCCAGATCATGGGTTTCACCAAAGTCGCTACGCACCGCTCCAAGGATGTGACGCTATACCGTCAGGGCGGCATCAATATCATCCTCAACAACGAGCCGAACAGCGTTGCGTCCTACTTCGCGGCCGAGCATGGTCCATCGGTGTGTGGCATGGCGTTCCGGGTCAAGGATTCCCACAAAGCCTACAAGCGCGCGCTGGAGCTGGGCGCGCAACCGGTGGAAATTGCCACCGGCCCGATGGAGCTGAACTTGCCGGCGATCAAAGGCATTGGCGGCGCGCCGTTGTATCTGATCGACCGTTTTGGCGAAGGCACGTCGATCTATGACATCGACTTCAATTTCATCGAAGGCGTGGACCGTAATCCGGTCGGCGCGGGTCTGAAATTCATCGATCACCTGACGCATAACGTTTATCGCGGGCGCATGGCGTACTGGGCGAATTTCTACGAGAAACTGTTCAACTTCCGCGAGCTGCGCTACTTCGATATCAAGGGCGAATACACCGGCCTGACTTCCAAGGCCATGACTGCACCGGATGGCATGATCCGCATTCCGTTGAATGAAGAGTCCTCCAAGGGCGCGGGGCAGATCGAAGAGTTCCTGATGCAGTTCAACGGCGAGGGCATTCAGCATGTGGCGTTCTTCACCGACGACCTGATCAAGACCTGGGACGCCCTGAAAGCCATGGGCATGCGCTTCATGACCGCGCCGCCGGAAACCTACTACGAAATGCTCCAGGGGCGGCTGCCCGATCATGGCGAGCCGGAAGCTGAGCTCAAATCCCGAGGGATTTTGCTCGATGGAACGTCAGACGGCGGCGAGCGGCGTCTACTATTGCAGATTTTCTCGGAAACCCTGATGGGACCGGTGTTCTTCGAATTCATCCAGCGCAAGGGCGACGACGGCTTTGGCGAAGGCAACTTCAAGGCGCTGTTTGAATCCATCGAGCGTGATCAGATCAAGCGCGGCGTATTGACGGCGGATTAAATCCCGGACCAACAGGGTTTTGCCCACCCATCCTGGCGCTGATCACCTGCGCAGTCGCCCGTAAGCGTTGCGCGGCATCAGCCTGCACGGCACCGGTGAACACCGAGGCCGAACCGACCATGGTGATCACCCCGGCCAGCTTATTGCCAACGGTGAACAGTGGCGAGGACACGGCGTTGACGCCGGCCATCAACAAGCCATGAATCTGATGCACGCCCGTGGTCCGGATATCCTGCACATGCTGTTCTACCATCTGCCGTTGGCCAGTATTCAAGGCGGCCCATTCCTGTTGGTGCAAGCTGGCGGTTTCGCTGGCGTTGAGGAAGGTGTTGAACACCAGTCCGGTGGACGAACCGAGCAGTGGCAGCACCGAGCCGATCTGGGTCACCAGCGTCACCGCGCCGCTGGAAGGCTCGACATACACCACCGTCGGCCCCTTGTTGCCCCACACCGCCAGGAAACAGCTTTCGTTGAGCTCGTCACGCAGCGTTGCCAGATGCGGCGCGGTGATTTTCAGTACGTCCAGATGACCGACCGCCGCCAGCCCGACATACAACGCTTCGCGGCCCAGGCCGTAGTGATTGGTGACCGCGTCCTGTTCGGCAAAACCGCTGGCGATCAGTGCCTGTAAATAGCGATGCACCTTGCTGGCGGGCATACCAACGTGCTCGGCAAGCCGGGACAGCGAGGTCGACGGCGCCAGTTCAGCCAATGCCTTGAGGACACCCACGCCGACTTCGGCGGCTTGCACCTTTTGTTGGCGTCCGCTTGAGGGACTTTCGATTTCAACGGTCATTACACAGGTGCGCCGGTCTGGGAAGGCTGCTTTATAGCTTGACCCGGTTTCAAACTCAAATTACGTTATGCGTAATCGAATTACGTTTATTCGGTTTGGTATAACCTGAAGAAAACAATAAGAGGTCGAGATGTTCACGCATCCACACGCCGAGTCTCTGAATTACCTGACAGGTTTCGGTAACCAGTTCAGCAGTGAAGCGCTGCCCGGCGCCTTGCCGGTAGGTCAAAACTCCCCGCAAAAACATGCTCGGGGCCTGTACGCTGAATTGCTCTCCGGCACAGCATTCACCGTGCCCCGTGCTGAAGCGCGGCGTACCTGGCTGTATCGCATCAAACCTTCTGCCAGTCATCCTCGATATGAACGTCTGGAACAGCAGATCGACGGTCGGGAAATGGGCCAGATCACGCCCAATCGACTGCGCTGGAACGCTTTCGATCTGCCCACTCAGCCGACGGATTTCATCGATGGCCTGCACGTCATGGCCAGCACCGCTTCGGCGGAGCAGGCTGACGGCGTCAGCATTTACAACTACGTGGTCAATGCTTCGATGCAAAGGGCGTTCTTCAATGCTGACGGCGAATGGCTGATCGTGCCGCAACTGGGCCGCCTGCGCATCGTTACCGAGCTGGGTTTGCTGGACGTCGAGCCTCAGGAAATCGTCGTGCTGCCGCGTGGCATGAAATTCAGCGTACAGCTGCTGGACGACTGCGCCCGGGGCTATGTCTGTGAAAACCACGGCAGCGCGCTGCGTTTGCCGGATCTGGGCCCCATCGGCAGCAACGGTCTGGCTAACTCCCGGGATTTCCAGGTACCGGTTGCCTGGTTTGATGATCGCGACGAGCCAACGCTGCTGGTGCAGAAGTTCCTTGGCGAGCTATGGGGGACGCAGCTGGATCACTCGCCGTTCGACGTGGTGGGCTGGCATGGCAATAACGTGCCGTACAAATATGACCTGCGCCGTTTCAACACCATTGGCACGGTGAGTTTTGACCATCCCGATCCGTCGATTTTTACCGTGCTCACTGCGCCGGGTGCTGTGCATGGCCAAGCCAATATCGATTTCGTGATCTTCCCGCCGCGCTGGATGGTGGCGGAAAACACCTTCCGCCCGCCGTGGTTCCACCGCAATCTGATGAACGAATTCATGGGCCTGATCGACGGCGCCTACGATGCCAAGGCCGAAGGTTTTATGCCGGGCGGCGCGTCGCTGCACAACTGTATGAGCGCTCACGGGCCGGATAACGCCACGGCGGAAAAAGCCGTCGCCACGCTATTGCAGCCGCATAAGATCGAAAACACCATGGCCTTCATGTTCGAGACCGGCAAAGTGTTGCGCCCGAGCCGCTTCGCGCTGGAATGCCCGCAACTGCAACCCGACTACGACGCCTGCTGGACCGGCATGGCCAAGACTTTCAACAGGGAAATGCCGCAATGAATGCTTCTTCAAATACTCGCAGCTGGGTCGAGACCGCCAACGGCCACGCTGATTTCCCGTTGCAGAATCTGCCCTTGGGTGTGTTCAGTCGCCCAGGCTTGACCCCGCGCGGCGGCGTTGCCATCGGCGATTCGATTTTTGATCTGCAAGCGGCACTCCAGGCGGGTTATTTCAACGGTGCCCCACGAGCCGCCGCCGAGGCCGCCAGCCGCGATCAGTTGAATGATTTCTTCGCCCTCGGCACGAGTGCACGTCAGGCGTTGCGTCGTGAATTGCTGCATCTGCTGGATGAAAACAGCCCGCAACGTGCGCGCCTGCAAGCCGCAACCGCTGCGTTGTTGCACCCGATGAGCGAATGCCAGATGCATCTGCCGGCGCGGGTCGGCGATTACACCGATTTCTATGTCGGAATCCATCACGCCATGAACATCGGCAAGCTGTTCCGCCCCGACAACCCGCTGTTGCCCAACTATAAATATGTGCCGATTGCCTATCACGGCCGCGCCTCGACGCTGTGTGTCTCGGGCACGCCGGTCAAACGGCCCAACGGCCAGACACTGCCACCGGGCCAGGACATGCCGCAGTTTGGTCCCTGCAAGCGCCTGGATTACGAACTGGAAATGGGCGTGTGGATCGGGCCGGGCAATGCCAGCGGCGAGGCAATCGATATCGCCGAGGCGTCGCAACACATTGCCGGTTTATGTCTGCTCAACGACTGGTCGGCGCGGGATATCCAGGCTTGGGAATACCAGCCACTGGGTCCGTTTCTGTCGAAAAGCTTCGCCACAACGTTGTCGCCCTGGGTGGTGACGGCTGAAGCTCTTGCGCCATTCCGCAGCCCGCAACCCGCACGACCTGATGGCGATCCGCAGCCGCTGCCGTACCTGCTTGATGCAGCGGATCAACAGAACGGCGCGCTGGATATTGAACTGGAAGTCCTGCTGCTGACGCGGCAGATGAAGGAACAAGGCTTGCCCGCCGAGCGGCTGGCCCTGAGTAACACGCTGAATATGTACTGGACCCTGGCGCAGATGGTCACCCATCACAGCGTCAACGGCTGCAAATTGCAGCCGGGTGATGTGTTCGGCACCGGCACGTTGTCCGGCCCCCAAGTCGGGCAATTTGGCAGCCTCCTGGAAATGACCGAAGGCGGCAAAACTACCGTCACCTTGCCGAGCGGCGAGGAGCGACGCTTCCTTGAAGACGGCGATGAAGTGATCCTGCGCGCCCGCTGCAAGCGCGAAGGGCAGGTCTCCATCGGGTTTGGCGAATGTCGAGGTGTTGTGGTGGGCTGATGATGTGTGGGAGCGAGCTTGCTCGCGAACGGTGAGGTACCTTCAACGCATGCTTTAAGCTGAAATACAGCCTTCGCAAGCAAGCTTGCTCCCACAAATTGCTCAAACTTCTTAAAAGGCCGAAAACCCTTCAACCAACGATCCTTCACGCGGCAGGAATTTCCCCTGCCGTTCACCCTGAGCCTTGCCGTCGGCATAGCTCAATTGACCGTTGACCCACACGCCATCGATGCCTTCGGCAGCGCGCTGCGGGTCTTTGAAGTCCGCGATGTCGCGCACTGTTTCAGGGTCGAACAACACCAGGTCGGCCCAATAACCTTCGCGAATCAGCCCGCGTTCATGCAGCCCGAATCGCGCCGCAGAAAGCCCGGTCATCTTGTGCACGGCTGTGTGCAGCGGGAACAGGCCAAGATCGCGGCTGAAATGCCCGAGCACCCGCGGAAATGCGCCCCATAAACGTGGGTGCGGAAACGGGTCTTCCGGCAAGCCGTCGGAGCCGATCATCGACAGTGGATGACGCAGAATATTTTGTACGTCCTGTTCATCCATGCCGTAGTACACCGCACCTGCGGGTTGTAATTTACGGGCGGTGTCCTGCAACGAAAGATTCCACTCGGTGGCGATATCCTGCAAGTCGCGGCCGCCCTGATCCGGATGCGGCGTCGACCAAGTGATGGTGATGCGGAAAGCATCGGTGACTTGCTTCAGGTCCAACGTTGAAGAACTGGCGGCATACGGATAACAGTCACACCCGACGGGATGATCCAGCGCGGCTTTTTCCAGAGCCGCCAACACTTGCGGACTGCGCCCCCAGTTTCCCGCGCCGGCGCATTTCATGTGCGAGATCACCACCGGCGCCTTGGCGTGGCGGCCAATGGCGAAAGCCTCATCCATGGCTTCCAGCACCGGCTCGAACTCACTGCGCAAGTGGGTGGTGTAGACCGCCCCGAACGCGGTCAACTCTTCGGCCAACTGCTTGACCTCATCGGTTTCGGCCGAAAAAGCCGAAGCGTAGGCCAAACCGGTGGAAAGCCCGAGCGCACCGGCTTGCAGGCTGTCGCGCAGTTGCTCGCGCATGGCGCTGATTTCTTCGGCGCTGGCGGTGCGCAGCAGATCCGCCATGTGGTTGCTGCGCAGCGCCGTGTGGCCGATCAACGCGGCGACGTTCACTGCCGGACGGGCCTTGTCCACGGCGTTGCGGTAATCAATGAAGCGCGGATAGGCGAAAGCTTCGCGGGTGCCCAGCAGGTTCATCGGGTCGGGCGGGTCGCCCGCCAGCGTCACCGGCGCAGCGCTGATCCCGCAATTGCCGACGATCACGGTGGTGACGCCCTGAGTAATCTTCGGCAGCATCGCTGGCTTGCGAATCACCACGGTATCGTCATGGGTGTGCACGTCGATAAAGCCCGGCGCCAGGACGCGGCCCGCCGCATTGATTTCTTCGCTGGCGGACACGCCGTCGAGGCTGCCGATGCGCTGGATGCGTCCGTCACGAATGGCCACATCGGCGCGGAAGCCTGGGGTATCGCTGCCATCGATCACCAGTGCGTCGCGAATGATCAGGTCGTAAAGCATGATTCAGTCTCCAAGCGGCAAGCCATCTTCGCCGCCGCGGTAGTCATCGAGGGCGAGCTTGATCCGCCGCAGGCGTTCCTGATTTTCTTCAGGAGCGACCAAGGCCAGTTCAGTGGCCAGCACGTCGATGGTCAGCAGCATGCCGTAGCGCGCTGCCGTGGGTTTGTAGATGAAATTGGTTTCGGCGATTTGCAGGGGCAGCAGCACGTCGGCGAACTGCGCCAAAGGCGAATCGGGCAAGGTGATCGCCAGGATTTTCGTGCCATAGCTGCGCGCCAGCTTCACCGCTTCCAGCAGTTCCGGGGTGCGGCCGCTCAGCGAGCAGACGATAAGACTTTGCTCGGCGCCCAGCGTGGCGGCGATCAGGCGCATCATTACCGGATCACGACAGGCGGCGATGGGATAGCCGAGGCGTACCAGTCGGGTCTGCAATTCCTCGCTGCACAAACTCGAACAGCCGCCCATGCCAAACGCGTGGATCATCCGCGCGCCGCTCAACAGGCCAACAGCCGCTGCGAAGCGCGCTTCGTCGAAACCCGTCAGGTGCTGGCGCAGTGTCGATTCAATATCACTGACAATCTGGCTGAAAAAGGCCGATTGCTCGGGTGCGCGTTCCGGGTTCAGAAAGCGGCTGCCGACGCCAGTGGCCTGGGCCAGTTGCAGGCGCAGGTCGCGCAAATCACGGCAACCGATGCTGCGGGCGAACCGCGACAAGGTAGCGCTGCTGACTTCGGCCTGCGCTGCCAGATCTTCCAGGCTGGCACTGGCGGCGAAAGCCACATCGCTGAGGATCAGTTTGGCGATGCGTCCTTCACCGGCACTGAACGAGTCCTGGCGTGCGCGGATCTGGTAAAGAATGTCCACTCAGAGTACCTGCGCCAGAACCAGGGTGAAGGCGAACGCGATCACGGAAATCAGCGTCTCCAGCACCGTCCAGGTCTTGAAGGTTTGCGCCACGGTCATGTTGAAATACTCCTTGATAAGCCAGAAACCACCGTCGTTGACGTGGGAAAAAATCACCGAGCCTGCGCCGGTGGCCAATACCAACAGTTCCGGGTGCGGATAGCCAAGCCCCAGCGCGACGGGGGCGACAATACCTGATGCGGTGGTCATTGCCACCGTTGCCGAGCCGGTGGCGATGCGCATCAAGGCTGCAAACAACCAACCCATGAGCAACGGCGACAGGTGAAAATCCTGAGCCAGGCCGACGATTTGATTGGTCACACCACTGTCGACCAGAATCCGGTTCAAACCGCCACCCGCGCCGACCAACAGCGTAATGCTCGCGGTGGGTGCCAGGCATTCATTAGTGAACTTCAGGATCGAGTCGCGGCTGAAACCTTGCGCGATACCCAGCGTCCAGAAGCTCAATAACGTCGCCAGCAGCAGGGCGATCACCGAGTTGCCGATGAACAACAGGAAGCTGTTGAAACCGCTGCCCGGCGTGCTGATCAGGTTGGCCCAACCGCCCAGCAACATCAACACCACCGGCAGCAGAATCGTGGTCATGGTCAGGCCGAAGCTGGGCAGTTCCGCGCGCGGTTCACGGTCCAGAAACTGCTTGGCCAGCGGATTGTCGTCGGCCAGCTGAATGCGCGGCACGATGAACTTGGCGTAGAGCGGACCGGCGATAATCGCTGTCGGAATGCCGACCAGAATGGCGTAGAACAGCGTTTGCCCGACAGACGCCTGATACGCCAGCACCGCCAGCATCGCAGCCGGGTGCGGCGGCACCAAGGCGTGAACCACCGACAAGCCAGCGACCATCGGCAAGCCGACCATCAGAATCGACACCCCGACGCGGCGCGCCACAGTGAAGGCAATCGGCACCAACAGCACGAAGCCGACTTCGAAGAACAGCGGCAGGCCGACCAGGAATGCGATGCAAACCATGGCCCAGTGGGCATTGCGTTCGCCGAAGCGGTCGATCAACGTACGCGCCACCTGCTCGGCACCGCCTGATTCGGCCATCATTTTGCCAAGCATGGTGCCCAACGCCACCACCAGAGCGATGTGCCCCAGTGTTTTGCCGACGCCGCCTTCATAGGCCGCAACCACGCCGGTTGCAGGCATGCCGGCGACCAGTGCCAGGCCAATGGATATCAGCGTGATGACAATGAACGGATTAAGACGATAGCGCGCGATCAGGACAATCAGGGCGATGATCGCGACAGCAGCGTAAATCAGCAGCGACAGGCCAGAGGAGGGCGGCATACAGCGGTTCCTTGCTCAAGAGGGAGGTATGAAAAGCGCAGCGCAGTGGGGGCGTTAACCCATCAATGCAGCGGCGTTCCAGAAGATCTCGGCAGAGGTATCGCTAAACGCTCCCAGGACGGAGCAAAGGTGCAGCAGGTGCGAACACAGGTAATCATTATTGTTATCTCTGTTTTCGTTGTGAAATTAATTTACACGAAAACTTAAATATATATCAATAAATGAAAGTTAATTTCTTATGGTTAAGCCGTCAACGTGGGGCGTATTTCATTTCACCTGTGGGAGATCCCCTGTCGTCCAGACGCCGCGTTGTCGTGCAGCAAATACCGGCCCCGTTGGAGATTCTATGTTCGTGAGCAACCCCCAGACATGAAGTTTGGGGTGTACTCCGTTTGGTTTTTCATTAGGGCGAACATGACCCGCGCGAGCTTTCGGGCGAGGACTACCAGCGCTTGAGTGGGTTTGAACCCTCGGGCCAGGTAGCTTTGGTAATAAGGTTTCCAGGTTTCAGATCGACTGGCCGCCATTGAGCTAGTGTGCAACAGACGCCGGTACTCCGAGTCGCCCCGTTTGGAAAGACGTCGCTGTTGATCCTTTTGCCCTGAGCTTCTGACGCGCAGATCAAGCCCCAAAAAAGCGATAAACGCGTCGCTATTGGAAAAGTCACCTCGCAGAAAAGCGGTCGCCGTTGCCGTCGCAGTTAGCACTCCTACACCTTCTACGGCTTGGCACCGCTTCACGTGCTGTTGTATCCCCGCTTCTTCGACAAGGTCTTTCAGCGTCTTCTGGATCGCCTTTTCGAACTGATCAATTGATGCCAAAACCTCGCCGAACTGCTCGCTCAACTGGCTTTCATTTGCCCAGCTTTGTTTAATCGCCACACGATGTTGAATCAGTTTAGCGCGGCGGCGCAGCAAGCTTTTGAGCTTGGTATAGGCCTCTGGAGGTGGGCTCCAGACCCTCAAGCT
>NZ_JAFCXH010000010.1:0-214905 GCF_049898225.1 Pseudomonas sp. DSP3-2-3
TCCGTTATTACAACTATGATCGAATCAAGATGAAGCTGGGCGGGCTAAGCCCTGTAGCGTACAGGGCCCAGTCCGCGATAGCCTAATCAACAGCTGTCCAACTTTTGGGGCGCACTTCACTACGCAGAATTTGTGGGAGCGAATTCATTCGCGAAAGGACAATACAGCCGATGCATTTGCGTCTAATGAATGCCGTCTTCCCGGATAAATCCGGTCCCACAAGTCATCACTGGCAGGCCTCAATCAACTGCAATGCTTCCTGCACCGACAACGGCTGTTTCATTCGCTCGGCCAACAACGCTACAGCGCGTTCGTATTTACAGGCGACGATTGCCTGGACGATTTCGCCTTGGCAAAGCAGTGCGACGAACTCGAATTTTTCCGGTTCGCCGACATAAACAATGTCATCCCACTGCTCGGCGTGACCGAGGTAGTCGATGCGTTTGCCGAAGTGGTAGGTCCAGAAGAACGGCACGTCGGCGTAGCGTTCAGCGCCGCCCAGCATGTTGAGTGCGGCGATGCGGCCTTGTTGTTGTGCCAGCCGCCAGTGCTCGATACGCAGGGGTTTGTCGGCCAGCGGGAAGGTGGCGATATCGCCGGCCGCCCACAGACCGTCCCTGAGTTGCATGCCGCCATCGACACGCAGCGAGCCATCCTCTTCCCGCTCGATATCCTCGACAAAGTCGGTCACCGGGCTGACGCCAACTCCCACCAGAACGAGGTCCGCAGCCAGTTGCTCACCGTTGTTGAGTCGCACACTTTCCAGGTTTTGATCGCCCTCGAAATGAGTGGCCTCGACATGGGTGCGGAACAGCACGCCACGCTGCTCATGCAAGTCGCGTAGCGCTTTGCCGATACGTTCGCCGAACTGTTTCTGAAACGGGATTTCATGGCGGGCCAGTACCGTGACTTCCAGCCCGCGTTTGCGCAGGGCCGAGGCTGCTTCCAGTCCGATAAAACTGTCGCCGATGATCACCGCCTTCGAACCCGGTTGCGCTGCGTACAGCACAGTACGCGCATCGTCGCGGGAGCGCAGCGGCAGCACTTGAGGCAAATCGGCGCCGGGTAAATCAATGGCTTTGGGCTTGCCTCCGGTGGCGATCAGGGCGGCGTCGTAGTTCAGCGTTTGCCCGTCGTCCAGAATCACCTGCCGGGTGCTGCTTTTGAGAGAAACGACCCTGGCATGGACGCGTTGTACGTGCTGTTCGCGATAGAAGCTTTCGTCCCGCAGCGGCGGTGTTTCGTCCGGGGGCATATCCCCGGAAATCACGAATTTGCTCAATGCGGTGCGGTCGTATCCGGGCTGGGCTTCTGCATCGATCAGGATCAAGGCCCCGCCAAACCCCTTTTCCCGCAGGGCACTGGCGGCGGCAATGCCCGCAGCGCCTGCGCCGATGATCACAAACCGGCGCTTATCGGCGCTGCCGTCCAGAGCCGGTGCAGGTATCGGTTGATCATCGACCACGACCATGCCGTCCACAATTTGCGCCGGATAACGCCGCAAACCTTCCAGCGCCGGAGGTTCGTTCAGGCTGCCGTCCTCAAGCTCGAACATCGCCTTGTGCCAGGGGCAAATCAGCCTGCCGTGGCAAATCGCGCCTTTGGCCAGTGGTGCCCCGGCGTGCGGGCATTTGCCTTGATAGGCGCGCACTTGCTCACCCATGCGCGCCAGGACGATGGTCTGTTCGCCGATCTTGATTTCGCTGCCGCGATCTTTGGCAAGATCAGCAAAACGGGCGACGGTATGCAGGGCCATGGCGTTCTCCTCAGCGGACCAGACCCAGGCGCTCGTGCCAGTCGGCAATGGATTCTTCGGGAAAGCCATCGAACAGCTTATCGCCTTCGTGGGCTTGCACTTCCACCCACGACGCCTTGGAATCAATCAGCAGATGGGTATGTTCCGGCGGCGTCGGCAGCGGTGTATCGATAGCCGACGCAAATGGATGGATCAGCTCGGGCCATTCGGGGCTGAACAGCCACAATCCGCTGCCGCACAGTTTGCAGAAATGCCGCTCGGCACCACTGGTATGCACATGATGGTTCTCCCGCATCCTGGCGTGATAAATCGCAATGTGTTCGCGGCCTTTGACCTTGAGGCTTTTGGCGTCGCCGCTGAGGTTGATCGAATAGCCGCCACCGCCTTGTGTCTTGCGACAGATCGAGCAGTAACAACGTTGATAAGGGTACGGATGGGCGCTGTTCAGACTGAACTCGACCTCACCGCAATGGCACGAACCTTCCAGATGCATGACAAAACCTCCTCAAGACGCGCCTGAATGCTGATGAAAACTCCAGGCACTTAGGTTCTAGACAAGCGGATAGCGGATTGGGTGTCTGCGTTCGTCGGACAAATCTTGCTTAGATGAAAGAATTGTTACTCAGGAGCACTCAAGAAGCGCATCGCCAAGTCGATAGCGTCTGAAGTTGTCGGACAATTTAAGCCTGCCAAGTCCTGTTTTGCTGATAACCCTTCTTAATAACAAGAGCTCCCGGCCATGAACCTACGCAATTTGACCATCGCCCGCCGCGCTGGCCTTGGCTTCACCCTGATTTCCCTGTTGGTTGCATTGCTGGGCTGGTTTGCGTTGGCGCAGATGTCGGCGATTCGCCAGAGCGAACTGGCCGTCGAAAGCAACTGGATGCCGAGCATGCGGGTAGTCAACGATATTCGGGAGAACATGCTGCGTATCCGCACTATCTCGCTGCGCATGGCGCTGGACCCTGATCCAAAGAATATCCCGACCTATCGCGGTCAGCTGGATGTGCGCAACCAGGACCTGAATAAAAAACTGGACACGTTGAGCGCGTTTGTCGACACCCCGGAAGAAAAGGTCCTCAACGATCAGTTCCGCATCACGTTGGGTGATTATCAGAAAGGTCTGGAGCGTTCATTCGTTCTGGCGGCTCAAAACGACCGTGACGCGCTGAACAAGCTGCTGCTGGTGGACATGAAACCGATCGTCGACGGTTCCGGCAAACAACTCAGTGACTTTGGCGAATTCTATGTCAAGCAGGTCGATGCCGAAGGCCAGGCTGCCGAGGCGCAATACAGCAAATCGAAAACCATCGTCCTGATCTTTGTGATCATTGCTGGCCTGGGCACCATCGGCCTGGCCTTGTGGCTGACGCGCAGTATCGTGCGTCCGCTGCAAACCGCCGTGATCGCCGCCGAAAGTGTCGCCGCTGGCGACCTCACGCAAACCATTCACGTGGTTGGCAATGACGAGGTCACGCGTCTGCTGGCCGCGCTGGAAAAAATGCAGGGCAATCTGCGTTCGGCGATGCGTCATATCGGCAGCTCGGCGACCCAACTGGCGTCGGCGGCGACTGAGCTCAATTCGGTGACCGAAGACAGCTACCGTGGCCTGCACCAGCAGAACGCCGAAATCGATCAGGCAGCCACCGCCATCAATGAGATGACCTCGGCGGTGGAAGAGGTGGCGCGCAACGCGGTGTCGACTTCCGATGCGTCCAACCAGTCCAACGTTTCGGCCCAGGCCGGGCAGGCTCGGGTAGTGGACACGGTGCAGTCGATCCAGACCCTCACCGATAACGTCCAGGCAACCTCGAAACTGGTGCAGAACCTCGCGGATCAGTCCCAGGATATTGGCAAGGTGCTGGACGTGATTCGCTCGATTGCCGAGCAGACCAACCTTCTGGCGCTCAATGCCGCCATTGAAGCAGCGCGCGCGGGTGAATCGGGACGCGGTTTCGCCGTAGTAGCTGATGAAGTCCGGGCCCTGGCGCACCGCACCCAGCAGTCGACACTGGAAATCGACAAGATGGTCACGGCGATGCGTAGTGGTTCCGCTCAGGCACTCGAATCGATGCAGACCAGCAGTCAGCGGGCGGGCGAAACCCTGTCGCTGGCGCAAGGCGCGGGCGAATCGTTGACCGATATCACCGCGTCGATCAATCAGATCTCCGAGCGCAATCTGGTCATCGCCAGCGCTGCCGAAGAGCAGGCGCAGGTGGCGCGCGAAGTTGATCGCAATATCGTCAATATCCGTGATCTGTCCATGCAGTCGACTAACGGCGCCAATCAGATCAGTGCGTCGAGCCATGAGCTGTCGCGTCTGGCCGTGGAGTTGAACGCGGTAGTGGCGCGCTTCAAGGTCTGACGCACTATTCATCTGTCGAGGTGTGACGGCGGGCTGTCCATTGCTGGACAGCTTGCCGCTGGCCGTCCGGGCCGGGCATGATTCGCCACGGCCGATCATCCCGGCCCCCGGACTATCGACAGAGGCGAAACAGCTTCCATGGACAATAAAAATCACACCTTCAGCAGCTGGCTGCGCGCGCCGGCCCACCATGAATGGCTGGCTCGCGAAGGCAACCGCCTGCTGAGTTTCGCCAAGGCTTCGCGCCTGCCTCAAGGGTTCGGCAATCTGGACGCACGCGGCGCACTGCCAGCCGACGCCCGCGCTGAAACCATGAATACCGCCCGCATGACTCACAGTTTCGCCATGGCCCATGTGCGCGGCATACCCGGTTGCGCGGCATTGGTCGATCACGGCATTGCGGCACTCGCCGGGCCACTGCGCGACGCCGAGCACGGTGGCTGGTTCAGCGGGCCGCTTGATGAGGGTTCCAACACTGACAAACAAGCCTACTTGCATGCCTTTGTCGCCTTGGCGGCAAGCTCCGCTGTGGTGGCGGGGCGGGCGGGCGCGCAAGAGCTGTTGTCGGACGCGATCCAGATTATCCAGAACCGCTTCTGGAGCGAAGAAGAAGGCAGCATGCGCGAATCTTTCGCGCAGGACTGGAGCGCCGAAGAGCAGTATCGCGGCGCCAACAGCAATATGCACAGCACCGAAGCGTTTCTGGCCCTGGCCGATGTGACCGGCGACGCGCAATGGCTGGATCGTGCGCTGCGCATCGTCGAACGGGTGATTCACGGCCACGCCGCCGCCAATGATTTTGGGGTGGTCGAGCACTTCAGCCAGCGCTGGGAACCGCTGCCCGACTATAACCAGGACAATCCCGCCGACGGCTTTCGCCCGTTCGGCACCACGCCGGGCCATGCGTTTGAATGGGCGCGCCTGTTGTTGCATCTGGAAGCGGCACGGCAACGGGCGCATTTGCCCACCCCGGCCTGGCTGCTGAAAGATGCGCAGCAATTGTTCGCCAACGCCTGCCGCAATGCCTGGGAAGTCGATGGCTTGCCGGGCATCGTCTACACCCTGGACTGGCAGAATCGCCCGGTGGTGCGTCATCGTCTGCATTGGGTGCATTGCGAGGCGGCCGCCGCTGCCGCAGCCTTGTTGCAGCGCACCGATGACAAACAGTATGAAGACTGGTATCGCCGTTTCTGGGAGTTCAACGAAACCCTGTTCATCGATTACGAGCAGGGCAGCTGGCACCACGAACTCAACCCGCAAAACCAGCCCAGCGCTGAAATCTGGAGCGGCAAACCGGATCTGTATCATGCCTATCAGGCGACGGTCCTGCCGCTGCTGCCATTGGCGCCGAGTTTGACGACGGGATTGGCGGCGATGGGGTAGGCGGCAGGGTGCAAACCGTAGCTGCCCTTTTCGAGGACCAGTCCTCTCTTACAGGTTCAGCGCCGTCCATGTGGGAGCGGACTTGTCCGCGAATGCGTCAGTTCAGCCGATGAATATGTCGATCGGAACTCCGATTCGCGGGGAAGCTTCGCTCCAACGGATCTCAATCCCCCATATCCAGCTCAACCCACGTCGGCGCATGGTCGCTGGCGTGGGGCAGGTCGCGGGGCCAGCGGTCGACGCCCGCGTTGGTCAGGCGTGCGCTGGTTTCGGCGTTGAGCAGCAGATGATCGATTCGCAGCCCCGAGTTAGTCTTCCAGTGATTGCGGAAATAGTCCCAGAACGTATAAATCCGCTCATCCGGAAACTGCGCGCGCAGGGCATCGGTCCAGCCCTGATCGAGCAGGCGTTGAAAGCACTCACGGCTTTCCGGCTGCAACAGCGCGTCCTTGAGCCATGAGCGGGTGTTGTAGATGTCGTCATCGGTCGGCACTACGTTGTAATCACCGGCCAGCACCACCGGATGGCCGCTGGTGTACAGCGACGCGGCATGGGCAATGAGCTTTTCGAACCACGCCAGTTTGTAGTCGAACTTCGGCCCCGGTTGCGGGTTGCCGTTGGGCAGGTACAGACAACCCACGATCACCCCATGGGCGGCGGCTTCCAGATAGCGACTGTGACTGTCTTTTTCATTGCCCGGCAGACCACGGCGGATCTCCAGCGGTTCCATACCCTTGGCGAGGATCGCTACGCCGTTCCAGGAAGTTTGCCCGTGCCAGATTGCGCCGTACCCGGCGTCGCGGATATCGCCGATGGGGAAGGCCAGGTCGGTCGCCTTGAGTTCTTGCAGGCAGACGATGTCGGGAGCCTCACGGTCCAGCCATTCCAGCAGGATCGGCAGGCGGGCACGGATTCCATTGATGTTGAAGGTAGCGATTTTAAGCGGATCCACAGGGGCGTTCCTCTCAGGTGCAGCAGCCGATAGCTATTTGAGAGGTCCGTGGACAAGAGATTCAATGCGTTTTCAATGGGCTTGCGCAGTTTTTGGTGTGGTCAGGCGAATGATCTGCCGAGCGAAGAAAGCGCCAGTGAGGATGACTCCGATCAAGCGCAGGGTTTGCATGGCCAGGACGAAGCCAACATCGGAGTGGGTATCGATGGCAATGATCGCCATGGCATCCAGTCCGCCCGGACTGGTCGCCAGGTAAACCGAGAGGAAATCCTTGTCGAGCATCACGGCGATCAACCAGGCGGAGAGAGCACACAGCACGATCAGCAGCAACGAGCCCGCAATCATTGCCGGCAAGCGGCGCCAGACATAGCTGATCGTTGGCCGATCGAAACGCAAGCCAACATAACTGCCGATAGCGCCATAAGCCAAAGCGAGCATCCACGACGGCAAGGTGATTTGCAGCACCCCGCTCAATTGCAGCGCACCTCCGATCAACAGCGGCCCCATCAACGCCCCGGCGGGCATGCGTTTGGCGACAAAGATACCGAAAACGATCACGCCCAGACTCAGGGCGAAATTCAGCAGGTTCAGGCCTTCCACTGCGATATCTCGTGCATGGGCCTGGGTACCGCCGCCTTCCACGCCAATCAGACGACTGACCAGCGCGCCAACCGTGACCACGCAGACCACGCGCACATATTGCATGGTCGCAACCACGCGGGAGTCGGCGCCGTAATCCTCGGACATGGCGACCATTGCCGATGCCGCACCCGGCGAAGTGCCCCAGGCGGCCGTGCTGCCGGAGATGCCCGCATAGCGTACCAACGCCAAGCCAACCACAGCGCTGAGCAGCACGATGAGCACGGTGGCGAACAGCATCACATACCAGGACTGCACGACAGTCACCACCACGGCCATGCTCATCGAGTGCGCAACCAATGCACCTACCGTGCCCTGACCCAGCTGAAACGCAATCTTGGGCATGCGAATGCTGGCCCCGGAAACGCCGAAACCAATAGCGACCAGCATCGGGCCGAGAAACAGCGCAGCGGGGATTTGCCAATACATCAGCAGTTGCCCGACTGCTCCGGCGATCAGGATCAAGCCGAACCATTGCAGCGTGGGCGGGAGGGTGTGCAGGGAAAAGCGTGGTGCGCGCAGCAAGGGAGAACTCCCGTAACGGTAGACGCTCATCGAGGCATCCAGTGCCAGCAAGTATCGACACTGCAACCGATCAAGTCTATTTTCTAATAATCATGAATTGATAACTTTGGTTGATGAATTATGGATCTCCGTGATCTCACCTATTTTGAAACGATCGCCGAGCTGGGCCACCTGGGCCGAGCTGCGCAAAAGCTCAACCGCAGCCAGCCGGCGCTGACCAAAAGCATCCAGCGCCTGGAGGAATCATTCGGTACCAAGCTGTTCCAGCGCGACGGCCGACGCATCAAGCTGACGCCGGTAGGTGAGTTGCTACAGGCGCGGGGCAAGGTCCTGCAACAAAGCATCGCCCAGACCCAGCGCGAGGTGCGGGATTTTGCCAGCGGCGCCGTGGGTAACATTCGTCTGGGCTGCGCAGCGACCATGGCCGAATACCTGCTGCCGAAGCTGACCTCGGCATTGCTGCAACGGGCGCCGGATATCACCCTGAAAATGGTCATTGGCCAGGATGACCTGTTGCGCGAGTCGCTGCGTTCCGGGCAGCTGGACATGATCATCTGCTCGCTGATCACCGATGACGATCAGTGCGAGAGTCATGCAATCCTCAAGGACGAGGCGGTGGTCATCGCCAGCAAGGATCATCCGATTTTCAAGACCCGCTATACCATGGAGGACCTGGCGAGGTATCGCTGGGTACTGCCGCCGGTGGGGGTTTCTTCGCGCAAATGGCTGGACGAAGCTTTTCTAAGCCAGCGTCTGCCATTGCCGGTGGTACAGATCGAGGCCAACTCCATTCCGCTGTTGCCGGGCTTGATCGAGCGCACCAGCCTGTTGAGCTTCACCGCCCGGGAGACTCTGGAGTTTGGTAACAATATGCAACGCTTGCGCGAAGTGGCGCTGGAACACACAACGATGAAGCGCACCATCGGCTGCACGGTGCGCAAGGGTGGCTATCTGTCGCCTGCGGCCCAGGCCATGGTGCAGATGTTGCGCGACAGCAGCGGGGAATTTTTGAGCTGGACGTGATGCGGGTGGCTCCATTTCTGCGCGCCTTGGGTTAGCCTGTGGCTCATACGGGGGTGAACGGCACCTTCGATCGAGGAAAATGATCAGGAGCGAGACACGATGCAGAGCCACCAACCTTCGCTGAGCCATCAGGCATTGATGCCGCTTTTCGCCAGCGGCGATCACCATTTTGGCGGTGATCAGTCGCCTCTCAATGACGCCGATGCCGACGAAGATACCGACCCGGAAGGTTATCTGGATCTGGATGTACTGGGGCTGGATGAATTCAGCGACTCGGACAAGCTGGACCCGATCTTCGGCAGCGATGTTGGGTCTTCATCGCTGAATTGACGCCAGATACAGCGACAACGCCTCAACGCCCAGCTCCACGGTCGAGCTGGCTCCGGCCCAGGTGCACGCCATCATCAGGTTGCGCGGCAGACCGAAATCCTCCACCACATAGCCGTCGGCATCGCAGCCGTTGTGATCATGGGGCACCAGTTCGCGCAACGATGCCACCGGCTCGAAATACGCCCACACCGGCTTGTTCAGCGCGACCGCCATGCCCACTTCGAATGCCGTGCCTGAGTCGGGCTCCAATCCGCGAAATACATTGAGATTGGCCAGCACCGCCGAGCAGCGCTGGATCATGGCGATGTTCATCGAGCAGATCATGCTGGCGGTTGCCTCAGGCGATAGCTGCGGGACGACTTCGTTGTCGAATGGGTACAAGCCTTCCAGGCCGTGGGCGCTACAGAGGGCCTTGAGGTAGTTGCCGTGTTCGATGGCGTCCTGACGGAACACGTCAAAACCGGCCAGATAAATCTGCGGGGCAGTACGGATGTGCATGGCGTTCTCCAATGAGCCAGTCGCATCGGGGGATTCTATACCCTGCGCGGGGGCTGACTCACCGTGATCCGGGCGTTGTATCGCCACCATTTATCCGGCCGCAGTCTACCAGGCTGGAATCTGTACGGATAACCAGTATCCTTGGGCGATACTTCCCACGCGTGAACCTGGCCGTGCCTACGTTAGAACTGGAAAACCCTTTTTACTACCTCGATAACTTTCGGCAGGTCCTGGCCTGGATCGCCGTGCGCTATGACGATTTGCTCGATGCACAGGAACGGCATTTCATCAGCACCTTCGAGGCGTTGCCGCAACCTGCACAAGGCCTGCTGGTGCGTATGGTCATGCGCAAGGGCCTGTTGTTCCGGGCGAGCAAGCTTAGTTACGAAGAAATCGGCGATACCCATCTGGCGGTTGCGCCTTTGTTGCAGGCTGGTTGGGTCGATCCCCGGCCGGCGTTGAGCCTCGAACAACTCTTCGCATTGTTGCGCAAGGCGGAGCTGAGCCAGTGTTTCAAGGATCACGGGATTAAAGGCGCCGAACGCAAAACCGAGCTGCTGGCCCGATTGCAGCCCTTGCATGAGTCGGTGCAGGCGCTGGACGAATGGTTCGCAGCGATCGACGACAAGGTTTTCCAGCTGACCGTCATGCCGATCTGCGACCGGCTGCGGCTGTTGTACTTCGGCAATCTGTACCAGGAATGGTCCGAGTTCGTGCTGGCCGACCTGGGCATCTACCGCTATGAGAAAGTCGAATTCTCCACAGAGTCCCGAGGCATCGCCGAGCGTGCGGATATCGACACCTGCCTGGCCCTGCACTTGTGTCGTCAGGGTCTGGAAGAAGCTGTCGATCTGGCGGAACTGGCGCTCGCGGCCATCGCGATCAATACGGCCAACCCCTGGTTGAGCATGCGTCGTGGCAAGTTGCTGTTTCAGATCGGGCAGCAGGCCGAGCGGGCACAGGATTGGCCGCTGGCGTTGCGCGTCTATGAACAAAGCCAATATCCCGGAGCGCGCTCCCGGCGCATTCGCGTACTGGAACGCAGCGCCGAGTATGCACAGGCCATGACCCTGCTGGAGCAGGCGCAGGCGGCCCCGGAAAGCGACGCGGAAAAACAGCATGTGCTGCGCATCTTTCCGCGTCTGCAACGCAAGCTGGGTGTGGCCAGCAAGCAGCGGCGCGTGGTACGCGATGTGCAACGGCTCGATCTATGCGTTGCGCCACGCCCGGATTTGCGCGTCGAGCAACTGATTCAGCTGCATCTGGCCGAGGAGGGCAGCCAGGTGCATTACGTGGAAAATACCCTGATCAATTCGCTGTTCGGCCTGCTGTGCTGGCCGGCGATTTTTGCGCCATTGCCGGGGGCGTTCTTCCATCCGTTCCACAGCGGGCCTGCGGATTTGCACAGCCCGGATTTTTATCAGCGCCGCGCTGCATTGTTCGAGGCGTGTCTGGCGCAGCTGAACTGCGATGCTTGGCAGGTCACCATTCGTGAGCACTACCTCAGCAAGTTCGGCCTGCAATCGCCGTTCGTGTTCTGGGGCGCGCTGACGCCGGAACTGCTGGAGCAGGCCTTGCTGTGCTTGCCGGTCGAGCATCTGCGCCATTGGTTTCGCCGCCTGCTGCTGGACATCAAGGCCAATCGTACCGGCATGCCCGACCTGATCCAGTTTTTCCCGGAGCAGCGTCGCTACCGCATGATCGAAGTCAAAGGCCCCGGCGACCGCTTGCAGGACAACCAACTGCGCTGGCTGGATTTCTGCGCGGAACATGATATGCCGTTGGTGGTGTGTTATGTGCAGTGGGAGGTTGTGCAGGAGTGTGAGGCTCGGTTACCGGTGTGAAATGCAGTTTCATATTTGCCCCAAATCTCTGCCCGTTGGAGCGAGGCTTGCCCGCGAATCGGTCGTGCAGTCGACATTTCTATCGCCTGAAATGACGTCTTCGCGGGCAAGCCTCGCTCCAACGAGTTCCGTAAGAGTGACGGCCAGCTAAAGAATCGAAATCGGATAATCGACAATCACCCGGAATTCATTCTGGTCACCCTCGGCCTGATCGGCATTGCCACGATGCCAGGCCTGACGCAGGCGTACGGAAAGATCCTTGGCCGGACCTTGCTGGACGACGTACTTGGCTTCCAGGTTGGTTTCGTGATGTTTGCCGTCTTCACCGTAACCATAAGCGCGATACGGGCTGTCCAGTGCCATCTTGGTGCCGTCGATGTCCTTGCCGTCGGCGTAACGCGCCATGAAACTCAAACCGGGAACACCGTAGGCGCTCATCGCCAGGTCATAACGCGCCTGCCAGGATTTCTCACCGGGACCGTTGAAGTCCGAATATTGAATCGAATTGGCCAGGAAGATGGAATCCGCGCTCGAACCAGGCCCGTTATCACCAAAGCCTGCATAGTCGAACGGTTCGTCACCGTGGACTTGTTGATAACCGAGTGTAAAGGTGTGGCCCGCCAGGAATGCATACGCGCCCGACAGTGACCAGGTGGTGTTATTGATATCGCCAGCCTTGGCCTGGCCTTCATCGTTAGTGCGATAGATATTGAAGTCGAAGACCATCGATTGATCGTTGGCCAGCGCCAGGGTGTAGTTGGCGTTGGCATAGTATTGCCGCCAGATGTCTTCGAACTCCGATCCATACAGCGAAACGGAGAGGGTATCGGTAAGTGCGTACTTGCCACCCACATAATCAACACTGTTGGCGGTTACCCCGGCGTAGGTCGCAAAAATTTCGCCATCAGAGTCAGTATGTTGCGGTCCGTTGGCGGCTGTGAAGTGGCCAGCCTCAAGATCCAGTCCGCTTATTTCGCTGCTTTGCAGAGCCAGCCCGGTCGCCGTCTGGGGGAATAACCGGGTGCCGCCTGCTGCGAACACCGGCGCGGTTGGCTGCATCTGGCCCCACTTGAGCAGGGTCTTGGAGAAACGCACTTTGAGTGCACCACCGGCACTGCTGAAGCTGCTTTCCGGGCTGCCATCGCTGTCTACCGGAATGTTGCCGGTGCCTGACGTTCCAGCGCCGCCATCCAGTTTTAAACCGAACCAGCCGTAGGCATCTACACCAAAACCGACTGTCCCTTGGGTAAACCCCGAGGAGAAATCACCCAATACGCCTTGCGACCAGTCTCTTCGATCGCCGATGCCATTTTTACCGTCGCGATTGAAGTAGTAGTTGCGCAGTAGAACATTGGCCTTGGCGTCTTCCATGAAGCCTTTTGCTTCGCCTTGATCGCTGACAAACGCTTCCGCCGCGGCTGTTTGAGTAGCCGCCACCGTAATTGCCATTGCAATCAAACTGATAGTAATCACTTTCATGATGGCTTTACCTTTGGGGATTTGAATTGCTATGCCCGTATCAATAAACGTGGCTTCCAGAGTTTGCCCGCAAGAAGCCAAGCATAATAGCAACCTATCAAATCGCCACTTGAGCGGCTAAATCAAGTGCTTATAGGCGGTTGTTTCTGACGATTGGTAAGTTGTTTTGTTAGTTGATGTCTTGTTTTGAAAGTTGGTTGTTTCAGGTTTGAAACGGCGCATTCCATCTTTATGGACACTCAATGATCGAGGTTCCCGCCGTTGATTGCAGCGATGTCGAAACCGGGCATCGTGGATCGATTAATCAAGTACGTGGCGTTGGGCGTCACGCTTTTCCGGAGAATATTCATGGCTATAAAACAACTGATCAGTCCCTGCCTGTGGTTCGATGATCAGGCGCAGCAGGCTGCCGAGTTCTATACCGGTATTTTCGAAGACTCGCGGATTCTCGGCATCACCCACTATGGCGAAGCCGGCTTCGAGGTGCATGGTCGACCGGCCGGGTCGGTAATGTCAGTGTTATTCGAGTTGCGCGGGGAGCAGTTCACTGCTCTTAACGGCGGGCCGCTCTTTACCTTCAACGAAGCGATATCGTTGCAGGTGTACTGTGAAAACCAGGAGCAACTGGATGACTACTGGGATCGGCTCTCGGCAGATGGCGACCCGAATGCCCAGCAATGTGGCTGGCTCAAGGATAAGTACGGCGTGTCCTGGCAGATTTTGCCGAGCCTGTTGCTGGAAAAGATCGGCAGCGGCAATGCCAGTCAGAATGACCGCGTCATGACGGCGATCCTGCAGATGAAGAAGCTCGATATCGCAACGCTTGAACGCGCGTTCAGCGGGGCTGAACACTAGCTGTCATGTCGGGCATGACAAGCCGATGCAACGCTTTGCAAAGGCTTGTTCGTCATGTGCTGCATGCAAGGCAGCGGTCGTTCAACGCTTAACTGCCGCCGCCACTTCCGCCACTTCCGCCGCTGCCACCTGCGCCGCCGCTACTGCCTTCGCCGCCGCCACCACCGCCGCCCATGCCTTGTTTGTTGCTCATACCGCCGCCGGTTCCGGTGCCGCTGTCCATGCCTTTGTTGGCGGGTTCCGGGTCCATGCCTTTCACGCCGGGACTGGTGCCTTTGGCGCCGGGATTAGTGCCGTCGGTGTTTTTTTCCAGAGGCACTTTCGGCGCGTTGTCCACGGGGTCGGTCGGTCCGGTCGAACCGGCAAATGCCGTACCCGCAGCCGTGGCCAGCAACCCGCACAGGGCGAGGGCGCTCAGTCTTTTGTTGAACATGATGTGAGTCTCCATTGTTATTGGGGCCATACATCTGTTTGGTTGCCTGACTCACGATGTAGGTGCCGCTGCGCCCGACCAACGGCAGCGCATCAGAAACGATAGATCTCGGGAATCTCCCTTTTGATGAAGGCATGCATGTGCGCAAGGAAGCTGTCTTGCAGGCGCGAAGCTTCGCCGTGTGCCGGCAACAGCATGCAGAAATCCATCTCGATTGCCGGCTCGAAGGCTTTGAATACAATGCCTTTTCCCCGATATTCCACAGCGCTGATCGCATCGACCAGCGCGACGCCCAGACCCTGCTCGACAAACCCGCACATGGGCAGCGACAGCTGGGTTTCCAGGCGCAGTTGGCGCTCGACGTTATGCGTCGCGAAAATCGTATCAATCTGTTGCCGCGAGCCAATGGCGTGCGGGTATGAGATGAAGGCCTCACCTTCAAGGTCCTGCGGCACGATGAGCGGTTTGTCTTGCAGACGATGCCCTGCGGGAACCGCGCACAGCATTCGAGTTGCCAGCAGCTTCTCGCCTCGGGGGCTTGGATAGGTATTGGGCAGGACAATGATGCCCAGATCGCAGCGTTGGCTGGCTACGAGATCGATCACCTCCCGCGACGAATTCACCACCAGGGAAATCTGCACCTGATCATGCTCGGCGATAAACCCGGCAATGGCTCGCGGCAAGAAAGACAAGCCCATGGCTGGCGCGCAGGCGATCTGCAGCGCGCCGCGCTTGAGGTTATGGATGTCCCGGGCGGTGCGCGCGATGCGCTCGACCCCGATCAGTGACCTTTGCACTTCCTGATACAGCGTCATGGCTTCGGCAGTGGGCTGCAAGCGACCCTTGATGCGGTCGAACAGCGCAAAGCCGATGTCATCTTCAAGGGTGGCGATCAGGCGAGTCGCCGCAGGTTGCGAGATATGCAGCATCTCTGCGGCGCGCGTCACGGTCTGGCCGAGAATCACCGCGCGGAATGCTTCGAGTTGCCGCAGATTCATATTGATCAACCCATAACAAAAAAACATGGTCGAACGAAAATAAAGCATTTTTAAAGCACGCGTCAGCCTTCTAGGATCATTTTCATCGAATAAAGACGGCCTGATCATTGACGGATCGAGCCGCAACAGATGAAAGCGGGTCTTATGCATAAAGCTGATGTAATTGTCGTGGGAGGCGGGCTGGTAGGCATGTCCATTGCGTATGGACTGGCTCTGCTGGGCCGTCAGGTCTGCGTGCTGGACGAAGGCGACGACGCGTTTCGCGCCGCGCGCGGCAACTTCGGGCTGCTCTGGGTCCAGAGCAAGGGCTACCACATGAGTCCCTATGCGCGGTGGACTCGCGAGTCAGTGGCGCTATGGCCGCAATTGGATGCAGCGCTGCGTGCCGATACCGGAATCGAGATTCACCTGCGCCAGCCCGGCGGTTTCCAGCTGTGTTTGAGCGATGAGGAAATGGCCGAGGAAACCCGCCGTCTGCTATGGCTGCGCGAGGCCTTCAACGGCGATTATCCCTTCGAGCTGCTGGACCCGGCACAATTGCGCCGGCGTTTGCCGGGCATTGGTCCTGAGGTCGTCGGCGCGTGTTTTTCGCCAATGGACGGCCACGTCAATCCACTCAAGCTGCTGCGCGCCTTGTATGCCGCGTGTCAATTGCGCGGAGTAAGGGTCATCAGCGGCCAGCATGTCGATGCCATCGGTCAGTATTCCGAAGGTTTCGAAGTTGCGGCAGGCGCGCAACGTTTTCACAGCAGGCAACTGGTGCTGGCTGCGGGACTGGGCAATCGGCCATTGGGCGCCGAGCTGGGTCTGGACGTACCGGTGCGGCCCAATCGCGGGCAGATTCTGGTGACTGAACGCCTCAAGCCGTTTTTGCATTACCCCACCACTTACGTCCGGCAAACCGACGAAGGCACCGTGCAGCTGGGCGATTCCCTGGAATCGGTGGGCTTTGATGACAGCACCAGCAGCGATGTCATGGGCGATATCGCCCGACGCGGTGTGCAGTGTTTTCCGCGCCTGGGTCAGGTGCGGCTGGTCCGGGCCTGGGGCGCGCTGCGGGTATTGAGCGCCGACGGTTTTCCGATCTATGACTCACCGACGACTTGCCCGGGCGCCTTTGTGGTCAGTTGTCACAGCGGCGTCACGCTGGCCGCCGCGCATGTGCTGCGGCTCGCCCCATGGATAGCAGGGCAGGGCGATGAACAGCCGATTCAGCCATTCGGCCTTGCCCGATTCAGCGGCACCCGCGAGGTAAGTCATGCTCACTGAAGCGTTGTTTCGTAGTCTCGACAGCGAGGCCGGCCGTGTCGATATCCAGTTCGACGGGCAACCGTTGTCAGTGCCCGGCGACATGTCCCTGGCGGCCGCGTTACTGGCAAGCGGCGTCCACCAGACCCGGGAAAGTGCCATCAACGGCAGGCCCGGCGCGCCTTATTGCATGATGGGTGTCTGTTTCGAATGTGTGGTGGAGATTGATGGGCTGGCCAATTGTCAGGCCTGTCTGACTGCCGTGCGGCCCGGCATGAGCGTGCGGGTTCAGGCCGGCGCTCGGGACTTGCTGCCCTGGAGCGACGAAGATGAATGATCAGGTCGTGGATTTACTGATCATCGGCGCCGGCCCCGCCGGGATGAGTGCAGCCATCGAAGCGTCACGGCTGGGCCTGAGGGTCGTTGTGCTGGATGAACAGGCCAGCCCTGGTGGACAGATTTACCGCAATATTCGCAGCGCAGACGCGCGCAGTTGTGCCGTACTCGGTGCCGACTACATAGCCGGTAGGGAACTTGCCGAAGCATTCATGGCCAGCGCCGTGGATTACCGCCCTGACGCGTCGGTATGGCAAATCACGCCGGAACGGCACGTGCATTACTTGATCAATGGCCGTGCCGAAGTCGTGCAGGCGCGCCATCTGTTGATTGCCACAGGGGCGTACGAGCGGCCGATGCCGATTCCAGGCTGGACCTTGCCCGGGGTCATGACCGCTGGAGCGGGACAGATCCTGCTCAAGAGTGGCGCGTTGATTCCGGCCGGGCCTGTGGTGCTCGCCGGTTGCGGCCCGTTGTTGTATTTGCTGGCGGTGCAATATGTACGCGCCGGAATCACCATCCAGGCGCTGGTCGATACCAGTGGTCACGGCGATGCAGTGCGCAGCTGGCGGCAACTACCCGGCGCATTGCGCGGTTGGCGGGATTTGCTCAAAGGGCTGCGCCTGCTGGCGCAAGTGAAACGCATGGGCATCCGACATTACCGCAGCGCGCGCCAGCTGCGTGTCGAGGGCGAAGGCCGCGCGACAGGCTTGAGCTTCGACTGCGCCGGCCGTTCTTGGACGCTACCGGCTTCGTTGATCCTGCTGCATCAGGGCGTGGTGCCCAATACCCAGATCAGTTGGTCCTTGCGGGTCGAGCATGACTGGAACGAGCAACAGGCCTGCTGGATTGCACGCCGTGGTGCCGAGGGGCAGACCAGCCTGCCGGGCGTCTTCATCGCCGGTGATGGCGGAGCGATTGGCGGCGCCAGCGTTGCGCGATCGCAAGGTCGTCTTGCAGCCCTGGAGATTGCCTATCAACAGCAGCGCATTGATCAGGCGCAATGGAAGCGTCTGGCCAAACCCTGGCGACAGGCCCTGAATCGTGAGAGCGCGGCCCGTCCTTTGATCGACGCACTGTATCGCCCGCAAGCGGAAAACCGCATTCCTGGCGATGACGTCACGGTCTGCCGCTGCGAAGAAGTCAGCGCCGGTGCGATTCGCCAGTACGTCGATCTGGGCTGTCTGGGCCCGAATCAGACCAAGGCATTCGGGCGCTGCGGCATGGGGCCTTGTCAGGGGCGGATGTGCGGGCTGACGGTTACCGAAATCATTGCCGAGCGGCGCCGCGTCAGTCCTGCGCAAGTGGGTTACTACCGAATTCGCTCGCCGCTCAAACCCATCACCCTCATGCAATTGGCCGGTGAAAAGCCTTCCACTGAGAGCCAGTCACCAATTAATACCACCCCTTAATAAGGAGTTTCCCATGAGTACCCCCATACACCGCATTGAAAGCAACCCGCGATTAAGCAGAAGCGTCGTGCACAACGGCGTGGCCTGGCTGAGCGGCATCGTTGCAGCTGATTGCACCCAGGACATTCGCGGTCAGACCCGCCAGGTGCTGGCGCGCGTCGACGAGTTGCTGGCGGCGTCCGGCAGCGACAAGGGCCGTTTGCTCAGCGTGCAGATCTGGATGAAGGACATGACGGCTGATTTCGCCGGCATGAACGAAACCTGGAGCGCCTGGGTGGACGCCACGCAGACCCCGGCGCGCGCTACTGCACAGGTGATGTTCGACGACCCGGAGATCCTGCTGGAGCTGATCGTCACCGCCGCCGTCTGACGTTTGCTTTTCATGGAGTAGGGCGCCAACAGAGCGCTCACTCCCGCTGTTCACATTGCTGCTGCCAATAACGGACACGATCCTTTCCCGGGCGTGACCGATTTGAACAACATCGTCTGGAGCCATGCATGAACCTGAAAAACACCGCAATCAAACTCGGCCTCGTCTCACTCCTGGCGCTGGCCGTCAACGTCCAGGCCGCCGAGCCGCAGCTGCGTATCGGTATCGAAGCCGCTTACCCGCCGTTCGCGTCCAAGACACCGGATAACCAGATCGTCGGTTTCGACTACGACATCGGCCAGGCGCTCTGCGCAGAGATGAAAGTTGAATGCGTCTGGAAGGAAAACGAATTCGACGGTTTGATTCCCGCCCTCAAGGTCAAGAAGGTCGATGCGATCATTTCTTCAATGTCGATGACGCCGGAGCGCATGAAGTCCGTGGACTTCAGCGACCGCTATTATCGAATTCCGGCGCGCCTGGTGGTGCGTAAGGACAGCGGCATCACTGATGTGCCGGCGCAGCTCAAAGGCAAGCGGATCGGCGTGCAGCGAGCGACCAACTTCGAGCGCTACGCCACTGAAAAATTCGTCCCGCAGGGCGCGATACTGGTGCCGTACAGCTCGCAGAATGAAGTGTTCCTCGACCTGCTGGGCGGCCGACTGGATGGGACCATGGCCAGTTCCGTGGCCATCGATGAAGGTTTGCTGAAGAAACCCGAAGGCAAGGATTACCAGTTCGTTGGTCCGACGTTCACCGAAGAACAGTTCTTCGGAACCGGCATTGGCGTCGCCGTGCGCAAGAACGACCCGTTGGCTGGCCGCTTCAATCAAGCGATTGCCGCAATCCGCGCCAATGGCACCTACGAGAAAATTCGCCTGAAGTACTTTGATTTTGATATTTACGGGGAGTAAGGCTTGTCCATTGTGGGACGCGTAATAACCGTGGGACCGGATTTATCCGGGACGGCATTCGCGGGGTGGCAGTGATATCGTTATGCCGTCTTTGGCCTCTTCGCGAATAAATTCGCTCCCACGGTGTGTGTCGGCGGTAGTGGCATTGAGCCTTTATTTTTTTCCTTGTCTTAAAAACCCGGAAACCCCCGTATTCATTGACTGAATCCGGGGGTTTCCGGTTTTTGGCGCGTAAGACATCGCCTACAAAAAATCGCGAAAATGACACAACTCGACTGATTGTCATTAAACCGCAACATTCCAAGGATTAAATCCGCATCGGGCCTTCCCATGGATGGGCCACCAAAATTCTCTTGTTGAGGTATTGCCGTGATACTGCTGACTAAAAAACGCTTGTCGCTTCTGATCGCTTCGCTGTGCCTGAGCGGTATGGCCCATGCGACTGACGTAACGGGCGCTGGTTCGAGTTTCGTTTTTCCGGTTATCTCCAAGTGGTCCCAGGACTACAGCAAAACCGCGGACAACCGCATCAACTATCAGTCCATCGGTTCGGGCGGCGGTATCGCTCAGATCAAGGCAGCCACTGTTGACTTCGGCGCATCCGATGCCCCGATGTCCGCAGATGACCTGCAAGCTGGCGGCCTGGGTCAGTTCCCAAGCGTGATCGGCGGTATCGTGCCAATCGTCAACGTTGAAGGCGTGGAAAGCGGCGAGCTGAAGCTGGACGGCCCAACCATCGCCAAGATCTTCATGGGCGATATCAAGAAGTGGAACGATCCAGCCATTGCTGAATTGAATTCCGGCGTGAAACTGCCAGATACCCTGATCACCGTCGTTCACCGTTCGGACGGTTCGGGCACCACTTACAACTTCACCAACTACCTGAGCAAAGTCAGCCCGGAGTGGAACGAGAAGCTGAAGTTTGGTTCGACAGTGGTTTGGCCAGCCGGTGTGGGTGGCAAGGGTAACGAAGGTGTTTCTGCCTACGTGAAGCAGATCAAGGGTTCGATCGGCTACGTTGAGTACTCCTACGCCGTTACCAACAAACTGGCTTACACCCAGCTGAAAAACGCTGCCGGCAAGTTCATCAAGCCTGACGCCAAGGCGTTTGCTGCAGCTGCCGACACCGCCGATTGGGCAAGCGCCAAAGACTTCAACCTGATCATGACCAACGCTCCAGGTGAAGCTGCATGGCCAATCACGGCCACCACCTGGATCATCATGTACAAAAAAGCCAAGAACGAAGAGAAAAGCGCAGCTGCTTTCGACTTCTTCAAATGGTCCCTGCAGAACGGCCAGAAACAAGCCGAGTCGCTGGACTATGTTGCGCTGCCCAAGTCGTTGGTTGACCGCGTAGAAGGCTACTGGAAAGCGGAATTCACCAAGTAAGCGTTCCAGGCCCGTACACCCCTGTCATCGTGTCGCGATATCGGCCCGGTGACAGGGGCTTTTCCTTGCGAGTGGACCCAACATGACTGAAAACACCCAATACCTGTCCGCTAACGTCACCGAAGTTGAATCCGAGGGCGAGAAGCGCGCCAAGCGGGATCACCGCCATGACTTGTGGTTCAAGCGGTCGTTACAAGCAGCTGCCATGCTGGTGCTTGCAATGCTGGGTTGTATTGCCCTGTCGACCCTTTGGGGGGGCAGTCTGGCATTTCAAACTTTCGGGTTTGAGTTTCTGACCAGTACCGAATGGGACGTGAACGCCGGTAAATTCGGCGCACTGGTTCCGATCTACGGCACACTGGTGACATCATTTCTGGCTTTGCTGATCGCCGTACCGGTGAGCTTCGGCATTGCCATCTTCCTGACCGAAGTTGCGCCGCCCTGGTTGCGGATGCCCATTGCCTCGGCCATCGAACTGTTGGCGGGGATTCCTTCGATCATTTACGGCATGTGGGGCCTGTTCGTATTCGGCCCGTTCATGGCTGAACACCTGTCGCCCTGGATCACCGAGAACCTCGGTGCATTGCCGCTGATCGGCCCGATGTTTCAGGGCCCGCCCTTGGGTATCGGCATGCTCACGGCAGGTATCGTACTGGCGATCATGATTACGCCATTCATTACCTCCGTCATGCAGGAAGTCTTCCGCACCGTACCGACCGCCCTGAAAGAGTCCGCTTATGCATTGGGCGGCACGACCTGGGAAGTGGTCTGGGACATCGTTCTGCCGTACACGCGTTCAGCAGTAGTTGGCGGTGTGTTCCTCGGTCTGGGTCGCGCGTTGGGTGAAACCATGGCGGTGACCTTCGTACTGGGCAACGCCCATCAGTTCTCTGCTTCGCTGATGATGCCGAGCAGCTCTATCGCTTCGGTGATCGCCAACGAGTTCAACGAGGCTTACACCGACTTGCACCGTTCGGCCCTGATCGCCCTTGGCTTCCTGTTGTTTGTCGTCACCTTCATCGTGCTGGCTCTGGCACGTCTGATGTTGTCTCGTCTGTCACGCAAGGAGGGGTTATGAGTAAGGACATGGCAGGCAGCGAGCGCATTTACCGTGCCCGCAACTTCAAGAACAAAATTGCGATGGTGCTCAGCTGCGGCGCCACGGCATTTGGTCTGTTGTGGCTGGTCTGGATTCTGTTGACCACCATCATCAAGGGCATTGATGCCCTGAACCTGCAGCTGTTCACCGGCATGACACCACCGCCTGGCACCGAAGGCGGCCTGGCGAACGCGTTCTACGGCAGTGTCTTGATGTCTGGCATCGGTCTGCTGATCGGTACGCCGATTGGTTTGATGGCTGGCATCTGGCTGGCCGAATTCGCCCGATATACCAAGCTGGGCAATACCGTGCGTTTCATCAACGACATCTTGCTGTCGGCACCGTCAATTGTGCTCGGTCTGTTCGTCTACACCGTGGTCGTACTGCCGCTTAACGCTATTACCAATCATCAGGTTGGCTTCTCGGCACTTGCCGGTGCCCTGGCTCTGGCGTTGCTGGTGATTCCGGTGGTGGTGCGAACGACCGATGAAATGATGCAACTGCAACCTTCGACCATGCGTGAAGCCGCGCTGGCATTGGGTGTTCCGCAATGGAAGCTGACCTTGCAGATCGTCCTGCGCGCCGCCAAGGCGGGCGTTGTTACCGGGGTTCTTCTGGCATTGGCACGTATCACCGGCGAAACCGCGCCGTTGTTATTCACCGCCTTCGGCAACCAGTTCTGGAGCAGCGATCTGCTCAAGCCGATCGCCAGCGTTCCGGTGGTGGTCTTCCAGTACGCCATGAGCCCGTTCGATGACTGGCACTCTCTGGCCTGGGCAGGTGCTCTGGTCATGACCTTGTTCGTGCTGTTCCTCAGTCTTGCTTCCCGCTTAATTCTTTTGCGCAATAGGGCGTCATGATGAATAACCTTTCCCTTGCCAATGAAAAAACCAAGATTCAAGTCCGTGGCCTGGAGTTTTTCTACGGCGGCCAGAAATCCCTGAAATCCATCGACATGGTGATCCCGGAAAAACGCATCACGGCGATCATCGGTCCTTCGGGTTGCGGTAAATCGACCTTGCTGCGGGTTTTCAACCGTATTTACGCGATGTACCCCAAGCAGGAAGCCAAGGGTGAAGTGCTGCTCAATGGCGAGAATATTCTGGACCCGAGCTACTCTATGAACCGCCTGCGCAGTCATGTCGGCATGGTGTTCCAGAAGCCCGTGCCGTTTCCAATGTCGATCTACGACAACATTTCCTACGCCATCAAGCACCACGAAAAGCTTTCGCGTCGTGAGATGGAAGATCGCGTTGAACAGGCCCTGCGCGGCGCGGCGCTGTGGGACGAAGTCAAAGACAAGCTCAAGCAAAGCGCTACCGGCCTGTCCGGTGGTCAACAGCAGCGCCTGTGCATCGCCCGCACCATCGCGTTGCGTCCACAGGTCCTGCTGCTGGATGAACCGACTTCGGCACTCGACCCGATTTCCACCGGGCGCATCGAGCAGCTGATTACCGAGCTGAAGGAACAGTTCACCGTCATCATCGTTACCCACAACATGCAACAAGCGGCGCGCTGTTCGGACTACACCGCGTTCATGTTCATGGGCGAGCTGATCGAGCACGGCGACACTGACACCATCTTCACCAAGCCTTCCAAGACCCAGACTGAAGACTACATCACCGGGCGTTTCGGCTGATTCAAGTCTGATTGACGGAATGGGCGGGCGCCGACGAGGCCTCGCCCATGAAGTCTTCCAGCCGCCGACGCAGCCAGCGCTCGGCCGGATCGGTGTCCATTACGCTGAGCCAGACCATCGACAGGTCCAGGGTCGGAGTAATGAACGGCAGCGGTTCATCATGCACCAATCCCAACGCACTCATCGCACTGGCGGTGTAACTCGGCATATTCGACAGCAGGTCAGTCCCGGCCATCAAGGCCGGCAACGTACTGTATTGCGGAATCGCCAACACCGCATGCCGTTTGCGGCCCAGCGCGCTCAGCCACTCATCGGCGAAGCTGCTGATGTTGGCCACATGTGACACCACTACATGCGGTCGTGAGCAGTATTCATCCAGCGTCAGTGGCGTGGACGATTTGTCAGCGCGTATTACGCGGGGATAAATGGTGCGCAGCAACTTGCGCTTGGCATTGGCCGGCAGCTCCCTGGTCAGGCAGACGCCGACAGTGATTTCCCCAGAAATCAGCAGTTCGGAAATATTCCAGTAATCCACATGCTTGACCACGATCACCACGCCCGGTGCTTCCTGACGAATGGCGCGCAGCATGGCCGGCAGAAGGCCGAATTCGACGTCGTCGGACAGGCCGATACGAAAAGTCATATTGCTGCTGGCCGGATCGAAGTCATGACTCAGGCTCAGGGCCGTGGACATGGCGTCCAGCGCCGGCGACAGATGCAGAATGATTTCCTGGGCGCGTGCAGTCGGCTCCATGCGGTGCCCGACGCGAATAAACAGCGGATCGTTGAACAAGGCGCGCAGTCGATTGAGCGCGGCGCTGATGGTCGGCTGGCCGAGAAACAGCTTTTCGGCGGCGCGGGTCACGTTGCGCTCTTGCATCAAAGTCTCGAACACCACCATCAGGTTGATGTCGGCCTTGCGCAGTTGGTTTCGATTCATTTTGGTAACAATCCGCGGGGGGGTTATGGCCCTGTGCGGGCAAGCTAACAGTACTCAGCTACAAGCCTCAAGCCTCAAGCTGCAAGTGAGTGCGATTTTTGAAGCTTGCCGCTCGAAGCTTACAGCTGCTTCCAATGAACTTCCCGTTCGGCTCGCCGGTCAGCTCTACATGCTTAACATGAGGCTTTGACTCGATGCGTATTTCATTGGACAAGCAGGTTGCGTTGGTAACCGGCGGCAGTTCCGGCCTGGGCGCCGGAGCAGCCAAGGCCCTGGCAGCGGCGGGCGCCGCCGTGGTGATCAACTACAATTCCCAGCCTGAACCGGCGGAAAAGCTCGTTGCGCAGATCATTGCCGAAGGCGGCCAGGCGGTCGCCCTCGGTGCTGACGTTTCGCAGGAAGATCAGGTCGAGCGTCTGTTCGCGCAAACCCTGGAGCACTTTGGTCGCCTGGATATTCTGGTGGCCAATTCCGGCCTGCAAAAAGATGCGTCGATCTTCGACATGAGCCTGGCCGACTGGAACAAGGTGATCGACGTCAACCTGACCGGGCAGTTTCTCTGCGCGCGCAGTGCCTTGCGCCAGTTCGTCGCTCAAGGCATGCGCCCGGAGGTTTCCAGGGCCATGGGCAAGATCATTCACATGAGCTCCGTGCATCAATTGATTCCCTGGGCCGGGCACGCCAACTACGCGGCGTCCAAAGGCGGCATCGACCTGTTGATGCGCACGATTGCCCAGGAAGTCGGCGAGAAGAAAATCCGCGTCAACAGCATTGCACCGGGCGCGATTCGCACCGCGATCAATCAGGACGCGATGAAGGGCGATGCCGAAGCCAAACTGTTGAAGCTGATTCCCTACGGGCGCGTCGGTGAAGCAGAAGACGTGGCCAATGCGGTGGTCTGGCTCGCGTCGGATTTATCCGATTACGTGCATGGCACCACCTTGTTCATTGACGGCGGCATGAGCCTCTACCCGGAGTTTCGCGACAATGGCTGAGTTTCTGGAAGAAGCGCAAAACCCGATCGAAAACCACGGCATCATTGGCGATATGCGCAGCGCGGCGTTGGTCGCCGACACCGGCAGCATCGACTTCCTCTGCTGGCCGGATTTTGATAGCCCGTCGGTGTTCACCGCACTGCTGGACAGCAATGATGCGGGCATTTTTCAGTTGGCCCCGGATCTGCCCGACGCACGTCGCCAGCAGATTTACCTGCCGGACACCAATGTGTTGCAAACCCGCTGGATCGCCAAGGATGCGGTGGTCGAGGTGACCGACTTGATGCCCATCGGGCAACACGAGGACGACTTGCCCCGCGTGGTGCGGCGCATCGAGGTGCGTTATGGCGCAGCGACCATGCGCATGCGCTGCCGGGTGCGCCTGGATTACAGTCGCGCCGAGATGAGCGTGCGCATGGCTGGCGAAGACGTGTGCTTTGAGGCCGAAGGGCAGCCAGGCATGCGACTTTCATCGACGGCGTCGTTGCACGTCGATGAGCAGACCGCCGTCGCTGAGTTCGCCATGCAGCAAGGCGAGATTTTCGAATTCGTGCTCGGCGGTATCGACGACGAGCAAGTCAGCGCCGGGCAATGCCCGCGTTATCTCGACGACACCCTGGCGTTCTGGCGGCGCTGGAGCAAACAGTCCGAGTACCGTGGCCGCTGGCAGGAAATGGTCAACCGTTCAGCGCTGACCCTCAAATTGCTCACTTCCCGCAAGCATGGCGGGATTGTGGCTGCCGCGACCTTCGGCCTGCCGGAAACCCTCGGCGGCGAGCGCAATTGGGACTATCGCTACACCTGGATTCGCGACGCCTCGTTCACGGTCTATGCGTTCATGCGCCTGGGCTATTCCGATGAAGCCAACGCGTTCATGGGCTGGGTGCGCGGCAGAATGGGCGATTGCTGCGATGACTCCAGCACTCTCGGCATCCTTTATGGCCTTGATGGCCGCGAAGAGTTGCCCGAGGAAACCCTGACGCATCTTTCCGGTTATGGCGGCGCGACCCCGGTGCGTATTGGCAACGAGGCTTACCGGCAGACTCAGCTGGATATTTATGGCGAGCTGATGGACGCGGTGTATCTGGCCAACAAATATGGTGAGGCGATTTCCTACGAAGGCTGGCAGCACGCGACGCGTCTGGTGGATTACGTTTGCGAAAACTGGCGCAGCAAAGACGTCGGCATCTGGGAAATGCGCGGCCAGGATCAGCACTTCCTGCATTCGCGCCTGATGTGTTGGGTTGCGCTGGACCGCGCGCTGCGCTTGGCCTTCAAACGTTCGCTGCCTGCGCCTTTTGATCGCTGGGACAAGGAACGGCAGGCAATTCACGACGACATCTGGAAAAACTTCTGGAACGCCGATCTGGGCCATTTTGTGCAATACCAAGGCAGTCGCAACCTGGACGCTTCAATGCTGCTGATGCCGCTGGTGCGTTTCGTCGGAGCCAGCGATCCGCGCTGGCTGGCGACGCTGGACGCCATCGAAGGCACCCTGGTGCGCGATGGCATGGTTTATCGCTACCGCAACGACGATGACCATGACGACGGCCTCGCCGGAGAGGAGGGCGCCTTCACCGCCTGTTCATTCTGGTACGTCGAATGCCTGGCCCGGGCTGGCCGGGTTGAACAGGCGCATCTGGAGTTCGAACAATTGCTGCGTTATTCCAATCCTCTGGGGCTTTACGCCGAAGAGTTCGACGTTCATGGCCATCACCTGGGCAATACGCCCCAGGCGCTGAGCCATCTGGCATTGATCAGCGCGGCGAGCTTCCTGGATCGTAAACTGAATGGCGAGAAGACCATGTGGCAGCCGTAGAGTGGGTTTGACTGGAGCGGTTCAACCGGGATTGTGTTCACTGAATTCCCAGCTGTCGCACCTCAGTAGGAGATCCCCCGTCGTCCAGACGCCGCGCTGTCGCGCAGCAAACAGTCCAGTGGGACCGGATTCATCCGGGAAGAGGTCGGTACATCCACTGCATTTTCCTCGTCAGGAATGCCGCTTTCCCGGATAAATCCGGTCCCACGGATCCTCGTCAGGCCAGATGGATATGTGTTGTTTGATGAGAGCGAACTTGTTCGCGAAGCAATGTTTCAGGTGCCGAACCAATCCGGACTTACCGGCGCTGAAATGCTCATTTGCTATGCAACGCAAACCCGACCACTGAGTTTTCCAGCGCGTAGTTATCGCCGATCATGCCGCAGTAGCTGGTCCGCGCCAGATACGCGCCGTGGCCTTCGAGGAAGACTTTGATGTCCCTGACCTCATCGCACATTTCCAGCGTGCGACCCTGTAATTCGCCGATCGCCTGGGCGGAGCGCAGGGCGCCCATGGGTGTCCAGTCCGCGATGATCAGCGCGCCTTCGGGCACCGATTGCGCATAGCTGTGGGCGAACTGCTCGGCAGAGTGATCGGGCAGGTAAGGCACCATGAAGTAGTGAATATCGTTGCGAAACGGCAATGCTTCTTTATGGGTCGGCAAGTTCAGCAAACCTGAGGCATACAGCGAATACACCAGCAGAATCGACAGCGGCGACGCCGCCACCGATAGGTTGGCCAGGGTCTTGCCGGTCAGATTGCCGGGCAGCAATGCCAGCATTTTCAAGACACCAATAATGCTTAGCATCGCGACGCCGGGCAGGAAGAACGTGAAGCGATCAGGGACGTTGTAGGACGCCGCGAACACGAAATTCAACGCTGCGGCGCACCATAGCAGGCGTAACCGGTTGTCCCTGGGAAACAGCACAAGCCCCAGCAACTGTGGGCCAATCAGCGACAGTAACAGGATGCACACCGAGTTTTTCTCATGCCACATGTCGTCGAAGCGCAACAGGCTGCTTTCGTAACTCGGTTGGTCACTTTTGATGGCGCTGCCGGTAAGGTAACGATGGAACACCTCGACGATATTCATTCCGCTATACAGGTCATGGGCAACCGCTGGCCACGCCACTGCAAAACCGGCGATGAAACCGGGAACGGTGATCAGGATCCGGGTCTTGTGCTGATACAGAAGTTGAATGTACAGCGGCAGCAGAACCACGAAGGTCAATTGGTGAATGGCCGCGCCGAGTCCGGTCAGGGCGCCAATGATGAATAACTTGCCGACATCGCTCAGGGAAGACTTGCGCTCGAAATGCACCCAATAAGCCAGCAACACCAACAGCGAGTGCAGGATATACACCTCGATCTTGGTCGAGACCCAGAACACCGAATGCGACAGGACCGTTGCGGCCGCCGCCAGCAATGCCTGGCGCGTACTGGCCCCGACGCTCACGGCCAGTTGGTAGATGATCCATGCCAGCGGAATCAGCAGTATCGAGTTGAGCAGGCTCAAGACCAGTGGGCCGAGCAATTCAAAGGTCACAGTGCTGACAAAGTGATACAGCGGGTGATCCAGCGGGCCAAGGGATTCGCTGAAGTAGTGGCCCTGCGCGGCGTCGGCCATGAATATGCCGTTGTCCATCCATTGGATCGGTCCGCTGGAGGCGACGAAACTGGCAAAAATGGCTGCGCAAAGCAGCAACAGCGCAGGGCTGATTGACGAACGACCGGCGTTTCCTGAGGCCATGGAGCAACTCCTGTGAGCGATTATCAAGTGCGGGTTACTTGGCGGCTTGCCCGGTTATTTGCGGATCCAGGGCGTGCGCCGACTTGAGCTTGAGCAGCATCACCGCGCCAATACCGACGGCGAACCACAAGGTCGCGAGGCGAATCAGCACGGTCGCGGCGATTGCATCGGCGCTGGACATGCCTTTCCAGACCAACAAGCCGACCATCACCGCTTCCGCGCCGCCGAGCCCGCCGGGCATGAAGCTGATGGCCCCGGCCAGCATCGCCAGGGCGTAGACAAATACGGCGAACGTCAGCTCGATGTCGGCGCCCATCCAGTTCAGGATCCAGTGGAAAGCCAGCGCCTCGGCGCTCCAGGCCACCACGCTCAGGGCCGTCACGCCGATCAGCAGGCTCAGGCGATGACAGCGCTGAGCAGCGATCAGCACTTGAATCAGCTGCCGAGCCAGGCCGATCAACTTGCCACCCTGTGGCGCAATTGCCGAGGCCAGGCGTTCCAGCAGACGTCTCTGGGAAAGGATCAGCAGGCCGATCAGTACCAGACTGATGCCCACCACGATCATCGGCCGTGCGTCTGGATACAGCGACAGGCCGAACAAGGTCAGCAGCACCACTGCCAACAGGTCCGACAGCCGCTCACTGAAGAACGCCGCGAAACTTTGCGGATAAGGCACGCCCCAGCGCTTGAGCAGCACTCCGCGTAACGCTTCGCCAGCCTTGCCGGGCGTGGTGGTCAGGGCAAAACCGGCCAGGTAAATATTCAGGCTCGGTTGCCATGCCACTGGATGGCCCAGCACGCGCAGATAAGTCTGCCAGCGCAGAAACCGCAGGCCGTAGTTGAACGACGACAGCAGCAGCGCCACGAGAATGCCGACTACGCCGACTTTGCCCACCGCCTGGCTTACCGCAAACCAGCCGCCCCACAGGGAAAAGCCCAGGTAGGCGATGGCCGAACCCACCACCGACAGCACCACCGCGCGGTAGCGCCAGCCGGACAGGTAAGGTGATTCGGTCATAGATTCAGCCTCTTGAAGACCGGCTGCGGAATAGAGCGAATGACCAGCATGATCAGCGCCCAGAATCCCGGCGTGTAGAGCGTCGGCGATTTGTGGGCGATCCCGGCGACAATACGTTGGGCAACCTGCTCGGGTTGCGCGAGCAAGGCCGCAGGCAGCGACAAGCCTTGCGTCATCGGCGTGTCGACGAAGCCCGGCTTGATCGTCAGCACGTGCACGCCGACCTTGAACAGCCGCGCCTGCAAGCCTTCGCAGAAGGTCGAAACGGCAGCCTTGGCCGCGCCATAGACATAGTTGGAAGGGCGGCCACGATCACCGGCCACTGAAGAAATAACTGCCAGGCTGCCACAGCGCTGGGTTTCAAACTGATTGGCCAGCAAACTCAGTAGGGCGATTACCGAGGTACCGTTGGTGGCGAATTCCTGCAAGGCGACGCCGACGTCGCGCTCGCAAGCTTTCTGATCGGGCAGGGTGCCGTGCGCGATCAGCGCCACATCGATCTGCCCCAGCGCCATCAGGCATTGCTCCAGCATGGCCGGGTGCGCGGTTAAATCAGTGGCGTCCATTTCATGCAGCGTAACGACCTTGGCGCCACGGCTTTTCAGGTCGGCAGCGGTCTGTTCCAGCTTGGCGGCGTTGCGAGCAACGAGGAAGAAATCATTGCCTTCGCTGGCCCACAGACGAGCGCAGGCAGTGGCGATGGCTGAAGTAGCGCCGATTATCAGGACTCGTTTCATAGGCTCACTCGTTTCCAGAAGCGGGACATCAAAGAGGGATCGCGCAACGCTTCCAGCCGCTCCCAGGCCGGATACGCCTGGCGAAAGTCACTGCCGCTCATGTGCGCGTCCTTGGCCGGGTAGAGTCGGCCGCCCGCCGCCCGGACAATGGCGTCCAAACGCGGGAACAGCCCGTTGATCAGTTCGTCGCTGTGAGGAAAGTCCAGCGCCAGCGACGTGCCCGGCATGGGGAATGAAAGCAGGCCCGGCGAAGCAATGTCACCGCAGCGCTTGAGCACCGCCAGAAAAGAGCCCTGGCCGGAATCGACAATGGCGTCCAACAGCTCGCGCATGGCGACTTCAGCGTTGCCTTCGGGGACCACGCATTGATACTGCTGAAAGCCGCTGCGACCGTAGATTCGGTTCCAGTGCCGGACGCGATCCAGTGGGTAGAAAAACGGCTCGTACGCGGTGCGCTTCGGCGTGCGCTGGCCGGGATGGGCGCGCCAGTAAACGGAGTTGAAGGCGCGTAACGACAGGTTGTTGATGAGCGAAACGGGCGGCGTGAGCGGGACTTTCAGATTCAATCTATCGCCCACTTCAAGCGAACCATAGCGCGCATGATCGCCAACGATGAATACGCCGCGCCCGGTGTTGGTACCTTTGGCCAGGCAGTCGATCCACGCCACGCTGTATTCGTGAAGATGATCCAGTTCCGTGGAGAGGCTGAAGAATTCCGCCAGATTGGCAAACCGCACCACCGTACTGTCGATCTGACTGGCGCGAATCGGCATCAGCTGCAGATCCGCCCAGCTGATGATGCCGGTCAGGCCCAGGCCGCCAATGGTCGCGGCGTAGTAGCGCGTGTTTTCGCCCGGCGAGCACATTAACGCGCCGTCGCGATGCCGCAACAGGCCGAAGCGCACGACGTGATTGCCAAAGGTGCCGCGCAAATGGTGATTTTTGCCATGCACATCATTGGCGATGGCACCGCCCACGGTGGCGAATTGTGTGCCCGGTGTCACCGGCAGAAACCAGCCGCGGGGAATCGCTGCGGCGAGGATCTCCGCCAGCGTCACGCCGGATTCGACGCGCACAATGCCTTTGTCCCAGTCGGCGCGGATGAAGCGATTCAAGGCGCGCATGTCCAGCACCTGATCGCTGGCCGCCAGGCAGCTGTCACCGTAACTGCGCCCGTTGCCGTAGGGCAGGCTGGTCTGATGTTCGGCAATGACGCCCTTGGCGTGCGCGGTCAGGTCGTCGATCCAATTGCAGGCATGGCCGGTTTGCGGCGTCAGGGGATATCGGCCCCACGAATACAGAGGTGCAGTCATGTGGCAACCCAGAACACTACCGCCAACAAGGCACCAATGCCTTGGCTGATGCGGTCCCGAATGGCGAACACCACGGGGTCATCGTTCATCAGACCGCGATGGGTCAGCATCCAGACCCGGGTAATCCAGAACAGCAGCAGCGGGCAAGCCAGCCAGATCACATGCGGGCGGGCGTATTGAATGATGGTCGTGCCTTCGTGGATGTACAGCGCCAGGACCATGACCGCCAAGTGCCCGGATGAAGCGCCAAGCGCAGCAATCATGTCCAGGTCGCCGGGGTAATAACCTCGACCTCGGGTCATTTCCTTCAAGTCCCTGGCCCGGGCATCGCGCAGTTCGGCATAGCGCTTGACCAGCGCCAGGCTGAGGAAGATGAACATTGAAAACGCCAGAATCCAGAACGTCAGCGGCAAGCCGAGCGCGGCGGCCCCGGCCAGAATTCTCGCGGTGTAGAGCATGGCCAGGACGATGACATCCACCGCCATTTGCCGTTTCAGGTACAGCGAATAGGCAAGTGTCAGCAGGTAATAAGCGCCCAGCACAGCGCTGAATTGCCAGGGCAAAAGCAAGGCGGCACCGCCAAATGCGGCTATCAACAGCAGCGGGACGACGACCAGCCCGGCCTTGATCGACAACTTGCCGCAGGCGAAGGGACGTTTGCGCTTGCTTTGGTGATGGCGATCATCGGCCAGGTCCAGCAGGTCATTGAGCACGTACACGCTGGAAGCGCAAAGGCCGAAAAACAGGAAAGCCAGTACGCCGTTGAATAACTGCAAAGGCTGGTTTATTTGATGTGCCGCGAGCAACGGGATAAAGATCAGCGCGTTTTTCAGCCACTGGTGCATGCGCAGCGCTTTGCGCCAGTCTCGCAGGCTGGAGACATTGGAATGAATGACTTTCTCGACATTACCCTGCGCCTTGGCGCGGCTCTCGACACCGGACTCGGGATTGACCACAAACGCTCGCCTCGCGGCGCGCCAGATCGGCAAATCGTCCAGAGAGTTGCCCAGGTAATCGAAACCACCTTCGCCGTAGTGGCCGACCAGCAGATCGCGTTTTGTGTGTGCGGACAGGTTGCGGTCAGCATTGGACGCGACCACCCGATCAAACAATTGCAAGTGTTCGGCGATGCGCACTGCAAGGCTGTCGTGGCTGGCGGTGGCGAGGACAATCATGCGTCCATTGGCGCGTTCGGCCTGGATAAGTGCAATGACTTCCGGGTCGTAAGGCAACCGGCTGACGTCGATCTGCGTGGCCAGAGCCAGTCCTTCCTTGAGCGCCGCTTTGCCTTTGATCAACCAGCCAAACATCTTGAAAATATTGAAGGGTTGGCTGCGCACCAGGGCCATTGCTGTTTCCATAAGCAAGTCCGAGCGCAGTAACGTGCCATCGAGATCAACAACTAAGGGCGGGTAAGTTTCGAGAGCTCTTCCCTGAATTCTGGCCATGTCCATTTGCTCTTCGCCGGTTTGAAGCACTATGAAACGGAATTTCTTATTCGCCACTTCAATAAAACTAAATGGCAATGCTTATATCGTCAGTGTGCTGGCGTCAGAAATTATCAGGGCACTTAAACTATTGTTTGGCAAAGAAGTGTTTCAAATTGCTAACGGACTGATTGGGTGGTTAAAAAGTTGAATGAGCGGGTGGCAGGTCTGCTATTTATTAATAGTTGAGCGAGAATCTGGCGACCTATCGGCTGTCGCCGAGTGTTTGTGCCGCTGTCTTTTTCAATTTTAATGGAGTCATAATGACCGCATCGTCGGTCATTAATCAGTCAACGGAATCGCAATGACAAACCCTCTGTTAGCGGCATTGGTTCCTCTGGTCGCTGACCTGAGTCGGGAATTACCTGACGATGAGCGCTATCGGCGCTTGCTCCAGGCGCTGCGGCAGATGCTGCCGTGCGACGCCGTGGCGTTGCTCAAGCTTGAAGACGACGTGCTGATCCCCTTGGCGGTGCAGGGGCTGAGTGCTGATGCGCTGGGTCGGCGCTTCAGGGTGGAGGAACACCCGCGTCTCAAGGTGTTGCTGGAAAACCCCGGCCCTACGCGCTTTTCCACCGACTGTGAATTGCCGGACCCTTACGACGGTCTGGTGGAAGGGCATCCAGGTCATCTGGAAGTGCATGATTGCCTGGGTTGCCCGCTGTATTTTCAAGACAAACCCTGGGGCCTGATTACCCTGGACTCGCTGGATCCCTCGCGCTTTGGCAGCGTCGACCTGGATAATCTGCAAGCGTTTGCCAGCCTGGCTGCCGCGACGGTCATGGCCAGCGAGCGAATCAAGCAACTGGCGCGCGGCTTTGAAGATCAACGTCAACTGGCTGAAGTCTATAAACGTGCTGCGGGCGGCCGAGGTCCTCGGGAGTTGATCGGGCAGAGCGCCGTTCATAAGCGGATGCAGCAGGAAATTCAGCTGGTCGGCAACAGCGCCTTGTCGGTGTTGATCACCGGGGAAACCGGGGTTGGCAAGGAACTGGTGGCCGAGGCCATTCATTTGAGTTCACCCCGTGCGCAGAAGCCGCTGATCAGCCTCAACTGCGCCGCGCTGCCGGAAATGCTGGTGGAGAGCGAGTTGTTTGGCCACGTCAAAGGCGCTTTTTCCGGTGCTGTGAACGGCCGCAGCGGCAAATTCGAACTGGCCGATGGCGGCACCATTTTTCTCGATGAAGTGGGCGAGTTGCCGCTTCCCGTTCAATCCAAGCTGTTGCGGGTTTTGCAAAGCGGCCAGTTGCAACGGGTCGGCTCAGATCAGGAACACCATGTGGATGTGCGAATCATCGCCGCCACCAACCGGGATCTGGCTGAGGAAGTGCGCAGCGGTCGCTTCCGGGCCGATCTGTATCATCGCCTGAGTGTTTACCCGCTGCTGGTGCCGCCATTGCGCGAGCGCGGTCGCGACGTCCTGCTGCTCGCGGGCTTCTTCCTCGAAGAAAATCGCGCACGCATGGGGCTGCGCAGCCTGCGCCTGAACGTCGACGCGCAGAAACTGCTGGTCGGTTACACCTGGCCGGGCAACGTGCGCGAACTCGAACACCTGATCAGCCGCGCGGTGCTCAAATCCTTATCGGCACACAAGGAGCGTCCGCGCATTCTGACCATTGAGGCTGCCGCACTGGGCCTGATCGATGAAGTCGCCGTCAGCCATTCTCCCGCGACGGCAATGCCCGCAGCGGTCGTGCCCGGCGGCACGCTCAAGGATGCAGTGGATGCGTTCCAGAGCAGGCTGATCGAGGATTCTCTGGCCCGGCATCAGGGTAAATGGGTGGAAGTCGCCCGGGAGATGGGGCTGGACCGCGCCAACCTCAGTCGACTCGCCAGACGCCTGGGTATTCGCTAGGACCGCAGCGCCATTGACAGGTAGCGTGGCGAACCGCGCGGTGTACTGATTGATCATTTGGTCAAAAAAGACTGAATTTTTCGCGCAGGCCAAAGGTCATCTACTGCTCTAAACAAACAGTATGAGGCACTGCCTGGATGTCCCAGTACAAACATTACCGAATTGATTACCTGTTCAATGGCGCCTTCAAATCTTTCTATATCAGTGCTGAACGCATGGACAATGCCGAAGCCTGGCATCACGCGAGCGTCGATGCAGGGATTGCCCGCATCCCGAAATATCGCCTGGAAAAAGTCGCCCGCGTGTCCAAGCCTTACGCCGAGCATTTCGGGATTAGCGATGTCGAGTGGGCGCAGAGTTGATGCCTGGTGCCGGCCACCCTTCGATGGCGTGGGTCGGCAACCAATAGTCTTTCAGGATTGGGTTCTGCGCGTTCTAATGCTTGTTGGGCACGCCATGAAAATCGCCTTTTTCCGGCACCAGTTCCGTCCCCGGCTCAAACCCGGCTTCCGGGTCTTGCTCTTCGATGATCGGGTCTGGAACGGTTTCGGGAAACGCTACTTCAGTGGCATCGACATCTGGATTTTCCGGGCGGGAACCGGCCATGGTGCACCTCATCTGTGGATTGGTCTGGAGTTGATACGAGTTTGGATAGCCCGGTATTCAAGCGGTTCACTCCAGTTGACTACCGGCAGCTTGCGCCACCGCCGGTAATCACGATGGGACATCAGCGGTGAGCGATGTTTTCCAGTGCCAGGTTGCGTGTACGAGGGCCGAACGTGCTGATGGTGATGATCACGATCAACATGCTGCTGACGATAAAGGCCAGCACGCCCGGTGTGCCGAAATGCTCCAGAAAGAAGCCGATCAGCAAACTGCTGAACACGGTCGACAGTCGGCTGAAGGAGTAACAGAATCCGACGGCACGGGCGCGAATGTTGGTCGGGAACAGTTCACCCTGATAAGAGTGATAACTGAAGCTCAGCCAGGCATTGCAGAAGGTGATCATCACCCCGCAAAACACCAGGCCTACGGCCGAGGTCTGAAACGCAAACAGCGTGCCGAAGATCATCGATCCCAACGCCGAGCCGACGATCTGCCATTTGTTCTCATAGCGATTGGCAAACTTCACGAACAACAGCGGACCCAGCGGATAGGCGAGGGTAATCACGAAGGCATAACCCAGACTGTGGGTGAGACTGACGCCCTGACCGGTGAGCAGTGCTGGCAGCCAGTTGCCAAAGCCGAAGAAACCGATGGCCTGGAAGATATGGAACACAATCAACATCAGTGCCCGACGACGATAGGGCGGCTGCCAGATGTCAGCGAAACGGCCGCGACCTTCGACAGCGACCACTTCCGGCTCGGGTGTATCCAGCGGTTTGCCGTGCTCACGCAGGCACTTGGCTTCTATGTCATCCATGATGCGTTCGGCCTCGTCGAAGCGCCCGTGCTGCGCAAGCCAGCGCGGTGATTCGGGCAGGCGCGAGCGCAGCCACCAGATGAACAGCGCGAATACCGCGCTGGCCAGCACCACCCAGCGCCAGCCGGAAATCCCGAACGGCGCTTGTGGCACCAGCCACCAGGACATCAGGGCAACGGCCGGAACCGAAAGGAATTGAATGAAGAAGGCAAAGGCAAACGCCGAACTGCGGATGCGTTTGGGCACCAGCTCCGACAGGTAAGCGTCAATGGTCACCAACTCGATGCCCAGTCCGATTCCCACCAGAAAGCGCATGCATATGATGCCCAGCGCGGAACTCTGTACGCCCATCAGCACGGTGGCGACGGTGTACCAGATCAAGGCGGAGGTGAAGATCGCCCGGCGTCCGAAACGGTCGGCAATCGGGCTGAGCAGGCTGGCGCCGAGAAAAAGCCCGAGAAAGGTTGCCGAGGCGAAGGCAGCCTGATCGGAAAAACCGAACACGCCTTGTGCGCCCGTGGCGAAGATACCGTCACGCAGCAGGCCCGGACTGATGTAAGCGGTCTGGAATAAATCGTAAAGCTCGAAAAAGCCGCCGATGGACAACAGCGCGATCAGGCGCCAGATCGTCGCCACTGCCGGTAAGCGATCGATGCGCGCGCTGATGGACGCTGCACGAACAGGATCAACCCCATCGGAGGGGAATTGCGGCGTCACGCTGTCCGCCGGTGATAAAGAAGTCATGGGTCAGATTCCGGAAATACTGGATCACCCATGATAGTTCTTTTACATTTTGAAATGATTGTTTAGATCGGTTGGTTATAGCGGATCTTGGATGTTAATTGCCGAATAGTCGGGAATTTCACGTTTTTATGCCGAACGGTCGCTCGTGGTTGATCAGCGCTGCTATACCGACTTTTGGGCTCCGTTGGCTGGATGCGTGGGCAACTAAGCTGAACCTCTGCGTTGAACCAGTAGTCAGCCCATTACCTATCAACCTGTCAGGAAGCAGCCCCATGGCGACCATGAAAGCGATAAGGATTCACCAGTTTGGTGATTCGAGTGTGCTGCGACTCGAATTTATTGAAATCCCTCATCCGCAAGTGGGCGAAGTATTGGTACGAATTGCCGCTGCGAGTGTCAATCCGGTGGACTACAAGATTCGCCAAGGCGAATTTCCGCCGGTCAGTGAAGAGAAGTTGCCGATCACGATGGGCCGGGACTTTTCCGGCGTTGTCGAACAAGTGGGCAGTGGTGTGGGAAGTTTTACCAAAGGAGATCGGGTTTTCGGGATGGTTGGCGGTGATGCCAGTTATGCGGAGTACGCCGTGATCAAGGTCGAGCATTTGGCGAAGATCCCGGAAAACCTGGATTTCATTCATGCTGCGGCCGTGCCTTTGGCGGCGCAGACGGCGTGGCAGGCGTTATTCGATCATGGCCATCTGGAGGCCGGGCAGCGCGTGCTGATCCAGGGCGCCAGCGGCGGCGTCGGGCACTTTGCCGTGCAGCTCGCCGCCGCCAAAGGTGCGATGGTCTACGCCACCGGTTCGGACAAAAGCACGCGATTCATCAGCGCACTGGGCGCGGACCGCGTCATCGATTACACCAGGGAGCGTTTCGAGGATGTCTGTTCGGATATCGATCTGGTAATCAATCTGGTGTCCGGCGAAATGCAGCAGCGTTCATGGGCCGTATTGCGACCTGGCGGCATCCTGGTTTCCACCTTGAACGAGCCTGTCCGCAATCGACCGGATGCGTATGGCAAGAACAGTCGCTTTTTCCTGGTTGAGCCCAGCGGTACGCAGCTTGAGGAAATTGCGCAGTTGATCAAGGGCGAGCTGGTCAACGTGAAGGTCAATGTCACTTTCCCGTTGAAGAGCGCAGCTGCGGCTCAGGATTACCTGGAGAAATCCCATATTGAAGGGAAGGTGGTTTTGACTGTCGATGGGTGAGGGTTGTCTACGTTTTGGTAAACCTGCTCGGTCGCCCAGCAATCATCGAACATGTGGGACCGGATTTATCCGGGAAGGCGGCATTTCTGACGAAGAGAGGCTATGAATCAACCGGCCTCTTCCCGGATAAATCCGGTCCCACAGGATTGCGCCGACTTCGAATTCGCTCCCACACGATGAAGGCGGCAACATTTTGCGTATCAAGATGTGTCGCAAAACTTTAACATCCACACCTCGTCCCGCTGCCCGTTTGGTCCCCGTGAAGTTCAAACTGCCCACCACCGCCACTGCTCCGTTTTGCCCGTCCGCTGTAACCGACAGCGTCGCCATCCCCGCCAATGCCTCTTTGGCGCGCAAGATGATGCTGTTTGTCGGCCCCGGCCTGCTGGTTTCCATCGGCTATATGGACCCCGGCAACTGGGCAACCGCCATTGAGGCTGGCTCGCGTTTCGGTTATTCGCTGTTGTTCGTGGTGGTGTTGGCGAGCCTGTCCGGCATGGTGTTGCAGAACCTGTGCTCGCGCCTGGGCATCGCCACCGGGCGCGACCTTGCGCAGTTGTCCGCTGCGCGTTACAGCCCGCGCGTCGCCAAAGGTCAGTGGTTATTGGCGGAGCTGTCGATTGTCGCCACGGACCTTGCCGAAGTCTTGGGTGCTGCCTTGGCCTTTCATTTGTTACTCGGCGTGTCCATTACCGTCGGCGTGGCGTTGACTGCCTTCGATACGCTGATTGTGCTGGCTTTGCAGGGCGCCAACTTCCGGCGTCTGGAGGCCATCGTCCTGGGCCTGATCGCGACCATTGGCGCCTGTTTTACAGTCGAGCTCATCCTCATCAAGCCATTCTGGCCGGACGTCTTTGCCGGGCTCAAGCCAAGTTGGGATGTGCTTAGCGGCCAGGAGCCGCTGTACATCGCCATCGGTATTCTCGGCGCGACCGTCATGCCGCATAACCTCTATCTGCATTCTTCCGTGGTGCAGACCCGGGTCAACGGCAGCGATAACGCCAGCAAGGCCAGCGCGATCAAGTTCGCCCGCATCGACACGATTGCTTCCCTGAGCCTGGCACTGCTGATCAACGCGGCGATCCTGATTCTGGCGGCGGCTGCATTCCATCAGAGCGGGCATACCGAGGTGGTGGAAATCCAGGATGCTTATCACTTGCTTGACCCACTGGTTGGCGGTGCCGTGGCCAGCGTGTTGTTTGGCATAGCCTTGCTGGCGGCGGGGCAAAGCTCGACGTTTACCGGCACCATCGCCGGCCAGGTGGTCCTCGAAGGTTTCTTGCAGGCGAAGATTCCCTGCTGGCAGCGGCGCTTGATCACCCGCGCCCTGGCGTTGATTCCGGCGCTGATCGGCGTGCTGTGGCTCGGTGATAGTTCGGTGGGCAAGATGCTGGTGCTCAGCCAGGTGGTGCTCAGCCTGCAACTGCCATTCGCCCTCTGGCCGTTGATTCGCTTTACCAGCGACCGGCATTTGATGGGGCCTTTCGTCAACAGCCGGTGGGTGCAGGCCGCCGCCTGGGGCTTGTTCGGACTGATCTCGGCGGCGAATCTGACGCTGCTGTGGTTCTGGATCAGCTGATTTCGACCTGAACTCCCCCGGCGCCTTTGACTCACAACCCTGTCAGCCCATCAGGCGTCTGCGAGCAGGAGCGAGTCCTTTGAAAATCGAGAGTGCAAGTATTCCCGGCGCTGAACTGCAAAAGGGCAAGGTTTTCGAGACCGATTTGCCCGCGCGCCTTGATCGCCTGCCCTGGGGGCGTTTCCACACGTTACTAGTGTTCGCGCTGGGTATCACCTGGCTGCTCGATGGTCTGGAAGTGACGCTGGCCGGTTCGGTGTCGGGCGCGCTCAAGTCCAGCGAACTGTTGCAGATGTCCAACAGTGATATCGGCCTGGCGGGCGGGATTTACATTGCCGGGGCAGTGCTGGGTGCGTTGTTCTTTGGCTGGCTGACCGATCGCCTCGGTCGTCGCAAGTTGTTTTTCATCACCTTGCTGCTTTACGTCGGTGCCACTGCGGCTACCGCATTTTCCTGGAACGTCGCGAGTTTTCTGCTGTTTCGCTTTCTCACCGGGATGGGCATCGGCGGTGAGTACACGGCGATCAACTCGACCATCCAGGAGTTCACCCCGGCGCGCTACCGTGGCTGGGTGGACCTGACCATCAATGGCACATTCTGGTTGGGCGCGGCATTGGGTGCGGCAGGCTCGATTGTCCTGCTTGATCCGCAATGGGTTGGCGGCGATCTGGGCTGGCGGCTGTGCTTCGGCATCGGCGCGGCACTCGGGCTGATCATCCTGTTCATGCGCTTGTGGCTACCGGAAAGTCCGCGCTGGTTGTTGATCCACAATCAGGCGGATGAAGCGCGACGTATTGTCGAGCAGATCGAAGCCGGCATGATCGAGCAGGGCCACCGATTGCCCGCCGTTACCAGCAAACCGCTGCGTTTGCATGCCAGGGATCACACGCCGCTGGGGGAGATTTTCCAGACCTTGTTCATCAGGTTTCGCCAGCGGGCTCTGGTCGGGATGACGCTATTGACCGCCCAGGCTTTTTTCTACAACGCGATTTTCTTCACGTACGCGCTGGTGCTGACGGATTTCTATCAGGTTCCGGCTGAGCAGGTCGGCTGGTACGTGTTGCCGCTGGCGTTGGGCAATTTTTGCGGCCCGCTATTGCTGGGGCGCTTGTTCGATGTCATCGGCCGGCGGGTGATGATCAGTCTGACCTACGCAATTTCCGGCGTGCTGCTGGTCATCAGTGGTTACTTGTTTGCGCAAGGGGTTCTGGATGTGACGCAGCAGGCGTTGGCCTGGATGGTTATTTTCTTCTTTGCTTCAGCCGCCGCAAGTTCGGCGTACCTGACCGTGGCCGAGACCTTTCCCCTGGAAATCCGCGCATTGGCGATTGCCGTGTTCTATGCCTTTGGCACCGGGCTGGGCGGAATCATCGGGCCGAGCCTGTTCGGCTACCTGATCCAGACCCACGATCGCAGCAATGTCCTGATCGGCTATTTGATCGGCGCAGCGCTGATGATCATGGCTGCAGTTGTCCAGGGGATCTGGGGCGCAGCCGCCGAGCGCAAGTCGTTGGAACAGGTGGCAAGGCCACTGTCGCAGGCTCAGGATTGAGCGCATTGCGCTTGACTGATGCTACTTAACGGAGGGCGAACAGCGCGCCGCGTTTGGTCAGCAGAATCTGATCAGCGGAGAGGAACAGCAGACCCAGTGGGTCGCTGAGTGCACCATAGATGAAGTTGCCGGTAATCATCTCCAGCTCGAAGAGGTCTCTCAGACCCAGAAGATTGTCTTCAGCATTTCCGAGCAGGGCCAGTGACGAGCTGAAATCAACAATTGAAAGCTGAGCGATCAGTGACTGAAGTAAGACTGAATTGCTCTCGATAGACATGACGTAACCCTGAATGCACAGCGTACAGATTGGAACGCTATGCAGGTGGGAAGCCTGTTATCGCAGTTGGTTCAGTTGCTGGTCACTCGACTCGACCAAAGGTCGTGAGCAATGTCCGATCAAGGGTTGATCCGCTCGGCAATGGTTCGTAGATCATCGACGCTATCTTGCAGCTTCCCGACCTGACGATTCACATCGGCGGCATCTTTGGCGTGGATGGAATGCTGTAGAAAAACGGCATGACCGGCTAGGCTCAGGGAAATACGTTCCAGGTCATTTGCGGTTTTTTGCAGGTCTTGCAGAATGTCTTTCACGGCTCAATGCTCGGGGTTACGCCTCAAAAAGCCGAATCGCTGGCATTTGAGGTCCGCAGGATTTCAGACTTTATTTGTTGCGCGCCTTGGCTTCTGCTGCCAGACATTCCAGAGCGAACTGCTCGGTGTAGGTCATCTGGATCGGGGTTGTCTCGCCTTTGACGGTACGTTCGCCTTCCAGGATGTAACGCATGCGCTTGTCGGTGACACCAATGCGCTTGGCAATCCAGGAGGGTGTCTGACCGATGCGGCTGATCAGCTTGTCAGCGTATTCGGTGGCGGGGTTGTAATGTTCAGCGTTGGGGGTCATGTCGCGTCCAGATAAAGTGTTGCGGCGATGGCATCGCATTCGGGCGACATAGTGCTTGAATCGGCATCTCGTGTCTCCTGCTGGCGGTCAACAAGTCCGCCGATTACTCGTCTTCCTCTTCGGAGTACGAGTCCAGCAGCGCTGCCAGGGCGAGGGTGCGTTGCAGCCCGGAAGTCGTCGCCATGATTTCAGCGACTGCGGCAATGGCCGCAGCCTTGGCTTGCGCGCGTTCGGCCTCGGTGTTGTTGGGCGTGGCGTCCTGCGCGGCCTCGATGATCGACTGCTCAAAGCTGTTCATAAGTGTGCTCGGCAAGGAAAGGTTTTCCGGATAAGGCCTTTAAACGGCTACAGCTGCACATCATTCACAGGCTCCAGGCGTGGCGGGGCGGGTTCGTCGAGCATGTCCAGCACCGAGATTTCAATGTCCCGGCACAGCGCGTTCAACGGCAGATCATTGGGTTGGGTGTCGAAAGGGTCGGCGATCTGGTCGCCCAGCGCGTCCAGTCCGAAAAAAGTATAAGCCAATACCAGCACCGCAAACGGCGTAAACCAGCCGATGCTGTCCACCAGGCAAAATGGCAGCAGGAAGCAATAGACATGCACGATGCGGTGCAGCATCAGAATGTAAGGGTAGGGGATCGGCGTATTGCTGATGCGTTCGCAGCCTCCCAGCACGTAAGACAACCGGTTCAACTGCTGATCCATGTCGGCTTTCAACGGATCACCGATGCTGCATTGCCGCGCCTGGTCCATCAGCCGTTGGCCGATCAGGCCCAGCAGCACGCTCGGCGGGTTTTCCTTGTCGAAGGTGGCGCGTTGCAGCGCGGGTTCCAGCAGCCGGCAGCTGTCTTCACCGGGTTTTTCGCCGCGCAGCCAGTCCTTGAGCAGGTAGCTGAAAGCAATCAGCGAATCGAGCAGTGCGCGTCGTTCGGTCGACGGCAGGTTGGGCATCATGCTCAGGCTTTGCCGGGTCAGGTTGCGGGTCACGATGGACAGCTCGGACCACAACGTGCGCGCCTCCCAGAACCTTTGGTAAGCCACGGTGTTGCGAAAACCGAGGAAGATCGCCAGCGTCAGGCCCCACAGGGTGAATGGCGTTGCAGTCAGCACCACTTTGTAATCGAACAGCTTGCCGTGGGTAGCAACCACTACCGAACTGATCAGCATTGTGAACAGCACTTTGGGCCAGATCGCCGGCACGATAGTGCCCCGGATGGCGAATAACAGCGCCCAAAGGGACGGCTTCTGTGGGCGGGTAATCATTTAACAACTCGGTTGAAAGAGAACATTGCCGGCAATTCTGCCCTATCGGTGCCAGATGATCAGCATTTGCGTTCTGTCTCGGCGGGTTTTTTGCACTTCGCTGGGTAATTTTCTTCAATACGCACCTGTTGCGCGTCTTTACCGTGATCGACTCATTTACGGGTTCAGTCAGGGTATTCAGATGAGTGTGTTTCTTTCCATGGCCGCCTTCGCGCTGGCGTCGTCGATCACGCCGGGGCCGGTCAACATTGTGGCCTTGAGTTCGGGGGCCCGGTTTGGGCTGGGGCCGGCGTTGCAGCATGTGACCGGCGCAACCCTGGGCTTCACGCTATTGCTGGTGTTGACCGGTTTTGGATTGCATGAGGTGCTGATCCAATGGCCGTTCCTGACCCAGGGAATCAGGTGGGCAGGGGTGGCCTTTCTGTTGTACATGGCGTGGAAGCTGGCGCGTGACGACGGTCGGCTTAACGTCGATCAGGCAAGTGACCGGCCATCGATGCTTTGCGGCGCGGTCATGCAATGGCTCAACCCCAAGGCCTGGCTGGCGTGTATTGCCGGCATGGGCGCCTTTGTCGCCAGTGGCGAGGCGCAGCTGATCTGGCAGTTTGCCGCAATCTATCTGGTGATTTGTTACGTGTCCCTGGCGTGCTGGGCGTTCGCCGGGACTTTCCTGCGCCATTATTTAAGCAGTGCGCTGGGGATTCGCGTGTTCAACCGCTGCATGGCCTTACTGTTGGTGGGCTGCGCTTTGTATCTGCTGGCGTCTTAGAGCTTGTATTGGCCTGGGGTCGCGGCGAGATGTTTCTTGAACGCCCGTTGAAAATGCGCCTGATCGGCAAAGCCGTTTTCCTGAGCCACGTCCGCGATCAGGCGACCGCTCTTGAGCTGGGTGCGAGCATGTTGAATCCGGCGATTGATCAGATAGGCATGGGGCGTCATGTGGTAACGCTGCTCGAAGGCGCGAATCAGATACGACGGTGAGATATTCGCAGCGCTGCAGATATCTTCGAGGCTGATCGCGGCTTTGAAGTTATCGTTGATGTAGTGCTCAGCCCGTTCCACGCGATCCACGGGTTGGTCGCCATGCAGGACGGCACTGCCCAGTGTCTGTTGCACCTGGGTGAAGAAGGCAACCGCAGCGCATTGTTTACCGAGCACATCCGTTTCGCTGTCGACCAATGTGGCGTACAGCTGATTGATCCCCCGAAACAGCTCAACGGAGCGGCTGTGAGTCTGGGCGATGGGCTGGAAATCAAGGTTGGCGTCCATACCCAACTCGTGTTGAAGGTTGCGCAGCCACAGGCTGTCGACGTACAGCATCAGGTACGACCAATGCTGGTCGGCAATCGGGTTGCAGGCATGCACATCGCCGGGATTCATCAGCACCACTGTGCCGCTCTGGACGCGCTGGCTGGTTTTTTCATGCCAATACGTGCTTTGCCCGGCAGTGATTGCGCCGATGGAAAACACCTCGTGAGAATGCTTGGCGTAACAGAATTTGCGCCCGTCGCCCACCGAACGCGCCTCGATGAAAGGCAAGCGAGAGTCGCGCCAGAAAAACGGTGCGGCCAAGCGTTTGGCGCTGTACTGGTCCATGCCGAATCAGTCCCGAGGTGGAGTAGTAGAAACCGAGATTAGCCTATCCCGGGTTCGGGCCGCCAATCCGGGATAGGCATTCAAGCGGCGTTGTGTATCTCGATCAAGCCTTGAAACCAGTCCATGAACACCCGACAGCGTTCCGGCAGATGGCGTCGATGGGCGTACACCAGAGAAACTTTCATCGGCGCGGGACGAAACCCGGGCAGGATTTCAATCAGGTCGCCGCGAAGCAGATGCTTGCGCATGCCCATGCGCGGCGACTGGACGATGCCCAGATTGCCCAGACAAGCGGCTTCATAAGCCTGAACATTATTGACGGTCACGCTGTGTGGCATGGCCAGCGTGCGGGTTTTGTCCTGATCCTGGTATTCGAAGTGCGCAGTGCTCGCGCCGAACGCCATTACATAATTGATCAAACGGTGCTGCTGCAACTCCGCGAGGCTGGTCGGGACGCCATGCTGCCGGGCATAACCGGCACCGACGCAATTGACCATCGGCAAGTCGCCCAGGTTGCGCGCCACCAGATGCGAGTCCGGCAGCTCGCCGACGCGCAATACGCAATCAAAGCCTTCGCGTACCAGATCGACCCGCCGATCGGTGCTGCTGATTTCCAGATCAATCCCTGGATGCAGGCTCAGGAATTCACTCAGGCGCGGCAGCAGAATGTTGTGCGCCAAGGCAGTGGGCATATCGACCCGCAACCGACCGCTGAGCATCGCATCGCTGCGGAACAACCCTTCAAGCTCATCCATCTGCGCCAGCATGTCTTTGCTGCGTTCGTACAACAGCTGCCCATCAGGCGTGACTTGAACCCGGCGCGTGGTCCGCAATAACAGGCGCGTGCCGAGCAGTTCTTCGAGGGCCTGGACTTGTTCGGACACCGTCGAGCGCGGCAGGCCCAAGGCTTCGCTGGCTTGCGTGAAACTCGACAGTTCGGCGACGCGCACGAAAGTGCGCAACAGCTCCAGTTTGTTCATAGCCGAATGAATCTCCGTAGACGCGGACTTGTGTGGGAGCGAGCTTGCTCGCGAAGCTTCCTGACACACACCTCGCCAACAGGTTGGCCCCTACACTGGAACGGTTACAAGATGGATTGATTGTTCTGTTTAAGCGACTAGTCATTTCGATTTTTCAGGGTTTATCGCTAATTAGTCGAACAATAGACTCGTTTCCACTCCCTGACCACTCTCTTCAAGGAAATACCCATGAACAAGAAAATCGCTCTGATTACCGGCGCCAGTCGCGGCCTTGGCAAAAGCACGGCGTTGCACCTGGCGGCGCAAGGTGTTGATGTGATCGGCACTTATCACAGCAGGCAGGCCGAAGCCCAGGCCGTAGTCGCCGAAATCGAGGCGCTTGGCGGTCGCGCGCACATGTTGCAACTGGATGTCAGCGACAGCAGCAGTTTCGATGCTTTCAGCGCGCAGGTTGCCCAGACGCTTGGGGACGTTTTCCAGGCCAGTCAGTTCGATTTCCTGGTCAACAATGCGGGCGTTGGCATTTACAACAGCTTTGCCGAAACCAGCGAGGCGCAGTTCGATCAGTTGGTAGATATTCACTTCAAAGGGCCGTTTTTCCTGACCCAGAAACTGCTGCCGTTGCTGGCTGACGGCGGACGCATCGTCAACGTTTCCAGCGGTCTCGCGCGTTTCAGTCTGGTTGGCTACGCGGCGTATGCCTCGATGAAAGGTGCCATCGAGGTCTGGACCCGTTACCTGGCCAAGGAACTCGGACCACGCGGCATCAACGTCAACGTGCTTGCCCCCGGCGCGATTGCGACGGATTTTGGCGGCGGGACAGTGCGTGACAATGCTGAAGTCAACCAACAAGTGGCTTCCATCACTGCACTGGGACGTGTCGGCGAAGCCGATGACATCGGCGCGGCGATCAGCATGTTGCTGGGTGACGGCGGGAAATGGATCAACGGGCAGCGGATCGAGGCGTCAGGCGGGATTTTCCTCTAAAGCTCCGTAGGAGATCTCTCGTCGTCCAGACGCCGCGCTGTCGCGCAGCAAACAGTCCAGTGGGACCGGATTCATCCGGGAAGAGGTCGGTACATCCACTGCATTTTCCTCGTCAGCAATGCCGCTTTCCCGGATAAATCCGGTCCCACGGATCCTCGTCAGGCCAGATGGATATGTGTTGTTTGATGAGAGCGAGGCTTGCCCGCGAAGGCGTTAGTTCTGGCGAAGAAAAATACGACCAGACTACGGTTCGCGGGCAAGCCTCCGACAACGTTATTTTCTGACCGGCACGATCTCGGTGATCTGGCCGTTGGTGATCTGCACCATCACGTATTTGTCGTTGATCTTGACCCACTGGGCTTCTTTGGATGGCGCTTTGAGGCCGTGCTTGCTCCAGTCCTTCATGCCGGCTTCAGGGCGCTGGAATTTGGCAGGGGCGCGGTCGCCCAGTTCCAGATCGCGGATATTCTCTTTGGATTGTTCAACTTTCGGTTCAGGTTTTTCCTGAGCCTGGACGGCGACGCTGGTGACAGAAACGCAGCCAAGAATAGCCAGACAAGCGATGAGCGATTTACTGTTCATAAGGAGTTCCTGATTTGCTAACGGCTCAGTGCGTAATGCTCTGTTCGTGTAGCTAGGACCACCGTTGCGAAAAATCATTCGGTTTGAGAATGCCGTTCACCTCAACTCATGAACGTGAACGGCACGGCGATCAGTTTTGCAGTTCAGCTGCGACGGTGTTCGCCAGCGGCACCGTTGAGCGACCTAGCAATGCGCTGAGCTGATGCCCTTCATCGAACAGCGCGCCCCTGGACGCGCCGACATCCGAGTCGGCCAGCAATGCCGCGACAAAATTCGGCAGGCCGGCCTGAAGCAGTGCCGCTTCGAAATCGGCTTGCGGCAAGTCTGTGTAGGTAATGGGTTGACCGGTCTGCTTCGACAGTTCGGCAGCAAACCCGGCCAATGTGTAGGCGTCGTCTCCGGCCAGTTCGTAGGTACGACCCGTCTGATTGTCCTCGGCCGTCAGCACCGCCACCGCAGCAGCAGCATAATCCGCTCGCGGCGCGGAGCTGATCCGACCATCGCCGGCGCTGCCGAACACGGCGCCATGGGCCAGCGCGGCCGGGATGCCAGCCGTGTAGTTTTCCGTGTACCAGCCGTTGCGCAGCAGGACGAAGGGTACACCTGATTTTTGCAGCGCCGCTTCGGTCTGACGATGTTCCTCAGCCAGGCCCAAGGGGGAAGTATCGGCATGCAGCACGCTGGTATAGGCAAGCAATTGAACGCCAGCGCGCTTGGCGGCATCGATGACGGCCAAATGCTGCGCCGCGCGTTGGCCCAGTTCACTGGAGGAGATCAGCAGCAGCTTTTCAGCACCTTTGAACGCGCTGTCCAGGGTTTCTGGCCTGGCGTAGTCGGCATGCCGCACCTTGACGCCCAAGGCAATCAGGTCGGCGGCTTTTTCCGGGGTGCGCACGGCAGCGACGATCTGTGAAGCTGGGACAACCTTGAGCAATTGTTCGATTACGAGGCGGCCGAGTTGGCCGGTGGCACCGGTAACAATGTACATGGCAGATTTCCTTGCGAGGCATTTAAAGAAGCCCAAGCATAAGCATCATGCTAACCTTTCGTAAGTACGTACAAAAAGGTAAGTGTCATGTCGCAAAGCACCGAGGTTTCCACGCAATTCTGTTCGACCATCATGCAAGCCCGCTCCGGGGAACTGATGGCCGCCGATTGCCCGTCAAGAGTCATCCTCAGTCATGTCTGTAGCCGCTGGGGCGTATTGGTGCTGGTGGTGCTGCGCGGCGGCATGCATCGCTTCAGTGAGCTGCGTCGCAAGATCGGCGGTGTCAGCGAGAAGATGCTCTCGCAAACCCTGCAGAATCTTGAGCACGATGGGTTTGTCGAGCGTAAGGCACTGCCCGTGGTGCCGCCCCACGTGGAATATCGGCTGACGCCTTTGGGGGAAGAAGTGGCGTTGCAGGTCGATACCTTGGCGAGCTGGATCGAAGGTAATCTGCCCAGGATCATGGAAGCGCGGGGCCTGTAGGATTTCATTCCGGGCAAAAAAATGCCCGACCTCATCACAAGGTCGGGCATTTTTCATTGCGGCGCTTTTACTTCGGCTGCAATTGCTCGCGCACAGTTTTTACGTCTGCGCTGGACACGGCAGGTGCCGCGTTGCCCCAGCTGTTGCGCACGTAAGTCAGGACGTTGGCGACGTTGTCGTCAGACAGCGCCCAGCCCAGTGACGGCATCGCCGGTGCGGTTGGCGCCGCATCGGTGGCGCCAGCGCGGCTGCCGGCCAGCACGACACGAATCATCGACGATGCATCGGCACCGTTGACCAATGGCGCCATGGCCAGTTTCGGGAACAGGTTTTCTGCGCCTTCGCCGTTGCCGACGTGGCACGCCGAGCAGCGATCAGCGTAGATCGCCTTGCCCGCAACCATCGCGCTATCCGTAGCCGCCAGGGCTTTGGGCGGATCGGCCGGTTTGCTGCCGTCTTTGAGGAACACCGCGACCGCCATCAAGTCTTCGTCTTTCCAGTGCTGGGAAGAGTGCTCGACTTCTTCGGCCATGGGGCCTGAAGCGATGTCGAAGCGGTTGGCACCGGTTTTCAGGTACTTGACGATGTCGTCCTCGGACCAGCTGCCAATACCAGTGTGAGCGTCGGCGGTGATGTTGGGCGCGACCCAGTTCTGCAGGTTGGCGCCGCCGAGGAACTGGTCGTTCTTGTCTCCGCCGGTCAAGCTTTTCGGCGTGTGGCAGGTGCCGCAGTGACCCAGGCCTTGCACCAGATACGCGCCACGGTTCCATTGTTCGGTCTTCTTCGGATCAGCCTTGAACTCGCCTTCCTGGAAATTCAACAGGTTCCAGCCCAGCAAGCTGGTACGGACGTTGAACGGGAAGGGCAGCTGGTTGGTTTCGACCTTGTTGTTCGCTGGCTCGATGGTTTGCAGATAGGCCCAGATCGCCTGATTGTCCTGACGCAGCACCTTGGTGTAGGCCGTGTAAGGCATGGCGCCGTACAGGCGTTTACCGTCCAGGCCGTGACCTTTGGACATGGCGTTCTGGAAGTCTTCGAAGCTCCAGCGACCAATACCGTTGACCGGATCAGGCGTGATGTTGGCACCCAGCAGTTTGCCGAACGGCGTATCCAGTACGACGCCACCGGAAAACGCCGGTTTGCCGGGCAAGGTGTGGCAGGCCGTACAGTCGCCCAAGGTCGTCAGGTAACGACCTTTTTCCACCAGATTGTAGGAGTCGGCACCGGTGGCGCCGTGTGCAACGTTCAAGGCCAGGCCCAGCACGCCTGCGCAAACCGAAAGAAGCGTCTTCATACGGTGATCATCTCCCCAGGGCGTTTCAGGTAGCGGGTGCGAATCGCATCGGCGGCCTTGAAGGCCAGCGCCGCAACGGTGCCGGTGGGGTTGTAGCCGGGGTTCTGCGGGAAGGCGGAAGAGCCGACCACAAACAGATTCGGCACGTCCCAGACTTGCAGGTATTTGTTCACCGAACTGGTCTTCGGATCGGCGCCCATGATGAAACCGCCGACGATGTGCGAAGACTGATACGGCGCGCTGTTCCAGTGGCCGGTCTGCGCGCTCGGGACCATTTGCAGCGGGTTCATGCTCTTGGCGATTTCCTGGACTTTGCCGGTTACGTACGCGGCCATCTTGCGGTCGTTTTCCGGGAAGTCGAAAGTGATGCGCAACAGCGGCCGACCCAGCGGATCTTTATAGGTCGGATCCAGCGACAAGTAGTTGGTGCGGGTCGAATAGCTGCTGGCTTCGCAACCGATGGACATGGTGTTGGCGTAGTTTTTCACCGTCGCCTGCTTCCATGCCGAGCCCCAGGCCGGAGTGCCGGGTGGCAAAGGCCGCGAGTCGATGGGCGCAGCGCCAATCGGTGTGACCCGCGTGCTGCCACCGCCTACGAAGCCCAGACCCGAGTGGTCGAAATTGTCGTTGTTGAACTCGTCGATGCCCATGCCGATGGCGCCGCCACCGATGAAGGGGTTGAAGTTCTTGTCGTCGAAGAACATCCGCACGCTGTTGGCGGTCTGGTACGCGTAGTTGCGGCCCGTGGTGCCGGTGTTGGTGATCGGGTCGTAAGGCTTGCCCACGCCAGACAGCAGCATCAGGCGCACGTTTTCGAAGATGAACGCGCTGATCACCACCAGGTCGGCCGGTTGCTCGAATTCGTCACCGTTGGCGTCGACGAAAATGATCCCGGTCGCACGTTTGCCCGTGCTGTCCATGGTCACGCGCAACACTTCGCAGTTGGTCTTGGCCGTGAAGTTCGGCTTGCGAATCAGTACCGGCAACACTGTGGTAATTGCGCTGGCCTTGGAGTAGTTGGCGCAACCGTAGTTGGTGCAGAAACCACAGAAGGTGCAGGCGCCCATGGTGACGCCAAGGGAGTTGGTGTAGGCCCGGGAAACCAGCGCCGAAGGCACCGGGAACGGTTTGTAGCCCAGGTTGCGCGCGGCTTCGGCGAACAGCGTCGGCGCGTAGGTCTGCTCGGTGGGCGGGTTCGGGTATTCCTCGGAACGTGCGCCTTCGAAGGTGTTGCCGCCTTCCTGGATCACGCCCTTGATGTTACCGGCCTTGCCGGAAACGCCGGCCAGACGGTCGAACTTGGTGTAGAACGGCTCCATCTCTTCCCAGTCGGTGCCCCAGTCCTGCAGGGTCAGTTCAGGGGACAGCTCTTTGCCGTAACGCTCGGTCAGATAGCTGTGCAGACGAAACTCGTGGGGCTGGAAGCGAAACGTGATGCCCGCCCAGTGATTGCCCGCGCCGCCGGTGCCGTTACCGGGATGGAAAGAACCCCAGGTGCGCATCGGCAACGCCGTTTCGGTAACGCTGTTGCGCATAGTGGTGGTGTTTTGTCTGGTGCGCAGCATCAGTTCCTGACGGCGCGAATAGCGCAGCTCGTCAGTGGCCGAAGCGATATTGAAATCGCTTGCCGTGTCGCGCCATGGGCCACGTTCGAAGCCGATAACGCTCAGGCCTTCATCGGCCAGTTCATTGGCGATGATGGAACCGGCCCAGCCGAGTCCGACAACCACGACGTCGGTGGAAGGTAGTTTCTTAGCCATGTCCAATTAACCCTTTTTGTTCCAGGCGGAGCTGCCGATGATGGAAATCGGTACGAGGTCGAGCTTCTGGTTATGCCGACCGATGTAGTCGCGGTAGTCATAACGCGCGCCGGGGAAACCGATCATTTTCCACGACACCATGTCGCGGTTGCCGCCATAGATCGGGTCGGCGAAGAAGCCTTCCATCGTGTTGCCCAGCACCTGCTGGAAGAACAGCTTGGCGTCGATGCCATCGAGGCTGATCGCACCTTTCTCCAGATCCGTCAGGACCTTGTCCTTGTCTTCGGCACTCAGGGCGCTGAAGGCTTTCTGAAACTGCTTCTGGCAGTAAGCCGCCAGGCCGGCCAGCCCCAGGCGATAACGCTGTTGCGGGACCAGAGGTGATTGATCACCCTGCATCGGCGTGCCTTTTTCGAACGGACCTTGCATATACAGGCGGTCGAACGTGCCGTATTCGCCAGCCAGCTGGCGGTCGATGAACACCGCGCAACCGGCGTCCTTGCCGCTGACGCTGAGGTCGTCGGCAGGGATGAGGCGTTCGACGATGGCTTCCACTTCACGCGCTTCGTCGGCAGTGAAAAACTGCAGACCCGGCGTGTCGTAGTGCATCGGACCATTTCGATCGAAGGGCACCCATTGTGGAAGGCCGGCCAGGGTTGCGGCCTTGGCGCTGGCGGCGGCACCGACGGCGATGGACGTGGCGGAGGAGACCAGGAGTTGGCGCCGGGTCAGGCCTTTGGAGGGTTTTTCAGACATTCAGGACTCCTGCGAAGACCGCTGACGGGCGAACAAAAGCAAGCTCCGCCAAGGGCTGGTTCTTCGAGATCAGTACACGGTTTTACGTCCGCGCCGGGCAACCGACGGGACGAATGAGAGCTGACGCGAGGGTGTGGCATTTAGTCTCTGGTCATGCTGCATGCAGAAGGCGCACGCTAAGCGGGAGAAACCCAGAGTTCGTAGCCATCTTTTCCACGGGTTTAGCCATCATAGATGTGTTGCTAAAAGTTGCATTGCCTTCATTTCGCAATTAACTATTACGTTATTTGCAACAATTACTCTGCATGACCGCCTCTGATACCGTTTTCAGAAGACAAATCTCTCTATATTCATGCTTCTTGGTATCGTGCGCAGGCATAATCCAGGAAATATTTATTCATACATTTTTTCGCGTAACCTTCCAAACGTTCGTCATTCCACCGAGAAGCTGTAGAAATGCCCGATCCGATACCTTTGAAGGATCACGAAAAAGAGACGCGCCTGGTCAACAAACGGTTGATCGCCTGCGCCCTGTTCGTGGCCATATTGAGTTGCTGTCTGGTGGCCAGGATGTACTTCCTGCAAGTCACCGAATTCGCCTATCACTCGACGATCTCCGAAAACAATCGCGTGCACGTGTTGCCGATTACGCCGGAACGCGGGCTGATCTTCGACCGCAACGGCGTGGTGCTGGCCGACAACCGTCCGAGTTTCAACCTGACCCTGACTCGCGAGCGCGCAGGGGATTGGCGTCGGGTCATCGACGAGCTGATGGAGCTGCTCAAGCTCCCCGATGAAGACCGGATTCTGTTCGACAAGGACCTCAAGCAGGCGCGCCATCCCTTCGAGCCGGTGACGCTTTTATATGAGCTGACCGAAGAGCAGATCGCCGTGCTGGCGGTGAATCAGTTCCTGTTGCCGGGCATCGAAGTCGAGCCGCAGTTCGTGCGTCATTACCCGCTGGGTGCGCATTTCGCTCACTCCATTGGCTATGTCGGGCGTATCAACGAGAAGGAATCCAAGCAACTGGATTCCGTGGATTACCGAGGCACGCAATCCATCGGCAAGACCGGTATCGAGCGTTTCTACGAATCGGAACTGCATGGCCATGTCGGCTATGAAGAAGTCGAGACCAACGCCCAGGGCCGGGTGTTGCGGGTCCTCAAACACACCGATCCGACTGCCGGCAAGAACATCACCCTGAGCCTGGATATCCACCTGCAGGAAGCGGCCGAAGAAGCCTTGGGCGACCGTCGTGGTTCAGTGGTGGCGCTGGATCCGGAAACCGGCGAAGTGTTGGCCATGGTCAGCAAACCGAGCTTTGACCCCAATCTGTTCGTGACTGGCATCAGCTTCAAGGAATACGCCGCGCTGCGTGATTCCATCGACCGGCCCTTGTTCAACCGCGTGCTGCGCGGGCTTTATGCGCCGGGCTCGACCATCAAGCCGGAAGTCGCGATTGCCGGCCTGGACAGCGGGGTGGTCAACGCTTCGACGCGAGTCTTCGATCCTGGCTATTTCCAGCTGCCGGACTTCGACCACAAATACCGCAACTGGAACCACAGCGGCGATGGCTGGGTAGATCTGGACGCGGCGATCATGCGCTCCAACGACACCTACTTTTATACTCTGGCGCACAAGCTGGGCATCGACCGCATGCACGACTACATGACCATGTTCGGCCTTGGCCAGAAAGTCTCGCTGGACATGTTCGAGGAGGCCGCAGGACTGATGCCGTCCCGTGAGTGGAAACGCGCTACGCGGCGTCAGGCGTGGTTCCCCGGTGAAACGGTGATCCTCGGCATCGGCCAGGGCTACATGCAGGTCACCCCGTTGCAACTGGCTCAGGCGACCTCGTTGATCGCCAACAAAGGCGTGTGGGTTCGGCCGCATCTGGCGATGACCGTCGGCAATGTCGCGCCGGTGGATGAGCATCCGATGCCCAATATCGTGTTGCATGACCCCAGTGAATGGAATCAGGTCAACGAAGGCATGCAGATGGTGATGCATGACCCGCGTGGTATCGCTCGCGCCGCCGCTCAAGGTGCGCAATACCGCATCGCGGGCAAGAGCGGCACGGCGCAAGTGGTCGCGATCAAGCAGGGTGAGCGCTACAACCGCTTGAAGACCCTCGAACGCAACCGCGATAACGCCTTGTTCGTCGGCTTCGCCCCGGCAGCACATCCGAAGATCGTGGTGTCGGTGATGATCGAAAACGGCGAAGCGGGCGGCCGGGTTGCCGGTCCGGTGGTGCGGCAGATCCTCGACGCCTGGCTGCTGGACAAGGACGGCAAGCTCAAGGCGCAATACGCCGCGCCGACCAAGCCGGAAGTGCCGCATGTGTAGCTTCAGATACTCTTCGCTGGAAATGCCGCTGAACTTGTGGGAGCGAGCTTGCTCGCGAAACGGTCTACCTGGCACTACATCGGCACTGGCCTCTTCGCGAGCAAGCTCGCTCCCACGATGATTATGCGGTGCCGGTGAGAGCCAGGTTCTGCGGCATCCATCTGAACTTGTCCTGACCCGAGCGGGTCGATGACTGATGCGTGCCGCGACACTGGGCGCGCTTTCCATTTGTCTCGACAAGGAATCCCGCATGTCCAAGACCATCGCCGATCACCTCGCACAGACCCTCGCCGCAGCCGACGTTACCCGTATCTGGGGCGTCACCGGTGACAGCCTCAATGGCCTGACCGACAGCTTGGAAAAACTCGGCGCCATTCGCTGGATGCACACTCGCCATGAAGAGGTGGCTGCCTTCGCCGCCGGAGCCGAAGCGGCCGCCACAGGCAAGCTGGCGGTGTGTGCGGGCAGTTGCGGGCCGGGGAATCTGCATTTGATCAACGGGCTGTACGACTGCCATCGCAGTCGGGTGCCGGTCCTGGCGATTGCCGCACATATTCCTTCATCGGAAATCGGCCTCGGTTACTTCCAGGAAACCCACCCGCAGGAACTGTTCAAGGAGTGCAGCCACTTCGTTGAACTGGTCACCAACCCCGAGCAGTTCCCCCGCGTACTGGAGCGCGCCATGCGCGCCGCCATCAGCCAGCAAGGCGTCGCAGTCATCGTGTTGCCCGGCGATGTCGCCTTGAGCGATGCGCCGGATGTCCCGGCAAAGTGGGTCAATGTCGCGGCGCCCAGCGTGACGCCGGACGATAAGAATATTCAGCAACTGGCCGACGTGCTCAATGATTCCAAGGCAATCACTTTACTGTGCGGCGCAGGCTGTGCCGATGCTCATGAGCAGGTCGTGGCGTTGGCCGACCGCCTCGGCGCCCCCGTGGTGCATGCCTTGCGCGGCAAGCAATTCGTGGAATACGACAACCCCTTCGACGTGGGCATGACCGGCCTGATCGGTTTCAGCTCTGGCTATCACGCGATGATGTCCTGCGACACGCTGGTGATCCTCGGCAGCAGTTTTCCTTATCGCAATTTCTATCCGGCTGACGCGAAGATCGTGCAGATCGACCTTGATCCCAGCGCGCTCGGGCGGCGTACACCGATAGCTCTGGGCCTGGTGGGCGGCGTCAAGGAAACGGTTTCGGCGTTACTGCCCAAACTGGATCGCCACGAGGACCGGCGCTTTCTGGACAAGGCCCTCAAGCATTACGCGAAGGCTCGGGAAGGACTGGATGAATTGGCCACGCCGTCAGCGCCCGGCGATCCAATCCACCCGCAGTACCTGACCAAGCTGATCGATGAGCAAGCCGACGTCGACGCGATCTTCACCGTCGATGTCGGCACACCAACCCTGTGGGCGGCGCGTTACCTGCACATGAACGGCAAGCGCACGCTGATCGGCTCGTTCAACCACGGTTCGATGGCCAATGCGATGCCACAAGCGCTGGGCGCCAAGGCGGCATTTCCGGAGCGCCAGGTGATCTCCCTGTGCGGCGATGGTGGGTTGTCGATGCTGATGGGCGACTTGCTCAGCGTGCGCCAGTTGAACCTGCCGATCAAAATGGTGGTGTTCAACAACGGTTCGCTGGGCTTCGTCGACATGGAAATGAAAGCCAGCGGCTATGTTCCCCACGGCACCGATCTGTACGAAACCAACTTTGCCGGCATCGCACTTGGCGCGGGGATTCTGGGGATTCGTGTGGAAAACGCCGAGGAACTGCCAGCGGCGTTGCGCAAGGCCTTCGATCACCCGGGGCCGGTCTTGCTCGACGTGGTCACCGCCAAGCAGGAACTGGGCATCCCGCCAAAAATCAAACTGGCCCAGGCCAAGGGCTTCAGCCTGTACATGATGCGCGCTGTGCTGAGCGGGCGCGGGGATGAAGTGTTTGAATTGGCGAAGACCAATTTGCGCTAGCCAGTACAGACTGTGTGAAAACGTCACGAGCGAAGACAAGACAAGGCAAAAACAGGCGAAAAAGCGGAGTCCAGGTGTTCTAAATGAGCATTTTCCGCCTGTGTTTAACGCAGTATTGTCGAGCGCAGTAGTTTTCACACAGTCTGAGTAGGAGCGAACTTGGTGGGAGATCCCCCGTCGTCCAGACGCCGCGTTGTCGCGCAGCAAACACCTGCACCCAACAGAATCAGGATAAATCCGGCTCACTGGTCTCCGCAGAATTCCTGTCCAAGCGGTCATTTTCTGCCCTCTTGCAGCGCATTTTGAGCGTCCGCCGCACCGACTTGAATCACCACGATCAATCTCCGAAAAATCAGCAAAAAAGGCGTTGTATTTCCTCGAAATCGAATGTTATGTTGATAACACTTCGAGATGGCATGAGTCATTTCTAACATTTCTCGCGCCACGCAGGATGCTGAATTCAGCATGAATTCCACGCCAACTCCCAGCTTCCTCGACACCCTCGAACAGCGCTTCACTGAGCTGACGCCTACAGGTAAACGTATTGCCGGTTATTTGTTGGCCAATCCGCAGCAACTGCCGTTCGAGACTGCCGACAGCATCGCCCAGCAAACTGGCACCACCGGAATCTCCGTGGGGCGGTTTTTTCGCTCGCTGGGCTATCGCAATATCGATGATGTGAAGCAAAGCCTGCGCGGCGCGTCCCCGCACAGTTGGGTGCTGACCGATCGGTTGGGTGCCTTCCGTGAGGAGGCTACCCAAGGCGACGCGCTGGAGCGTTCGTTGAATCGCGAACTGGAGGCGATCCAGCATGTATACGCCCTGGCTCGCAGCGAAGCGTTTGCCAGCATCGTCGAGCACATTCATGCCGCCGACGCGGTATTTATCGTCGGCGTACAGACCACTCGCGGCATCCTGAATACGTTCTTCAGTCACCTGGAATACATCCGGCCAAAGGTCTACTACGTTGACGGTTTGTCCGGGACGTATGCGGAGTCGTTGAACTCCGATTTCGAAAACCCCTACGCAATCATTGCCGACTTCCGAACTTACTCCAGCATGACCCGAAAGTTCTGTGAGGCGGCCAGCAATCAGCGGCTGCCGCTGGCCTTGATCACCGACTTCCATTGTCCCTGGGCACGGGATTTTCCCGTTGATTTGCTGCAACTGAAGTCCGACGTCGGGCAGTTCTGGGATTCACCGGCACCGCTGGCATGCCTGTTCAATCTGATGGTTTCCGCTGTGGCCGAACGGTATGGCGACAGCCTTGACGAGCGCCTGGCGAAGAACCGTCAGTTGCAGGAAGTGTTCGGCCAGTTTGAATAACGGGTCATGCCGTCGAATTGCCATTTAATGATCCACGTATCTGTCACTGGAGTAATCGCGTGAACAACAGCCCACTTGTCGAAGTCGACGCCAATGCCTTGCAGGTCGAAATCGATCTGATTTATGCCGGTGCCGACAATCTGGCTGGCAAAGTGATTTATCAGGATCCGCGCTGCCTGCTGCATGTGGACGCCGAGCGTTGTCTGCGTCTGGCCAGCCGCCTGGCACGCCAGGCAGGTTACCGGCTACGGATTTTCGATGCCTATCGCCCGCCGTATGCCCAGCATCTGCTTTGGCAGGCGTTGCCGAACCCGGAGTACGTGCGTGACCCAAGCCTGGGTTCGCATCACAGCCGTGGTGTGGCAGTGGATCTGACGCTGCTTGATCCAGAGGGTCAACCGCTGGACATGGGCACCGGTTTCGATGACATGCGCGAACCTTCTCATCAGTTTTATGCCGACCTGCCGCCTGCGGTGCAGCGCAATCGCCTGATGTTGCTGGGCATCATGCTGGCTTCAGGTTTTCGGCACATCGACAGCGAATGGTGGCACTACGAGTTACCGGAGGCTGACGGCTATCCATTGATCGACGACAAGACGATTCGCTCCGCCAGCCACTGACCGCACTGATGTTTTATAGGACCGGGACGACCATGAATCCCGGCTTGAATCCGGCGTGATCTTCCTGAAGATCAATGCCGTTATCGGACGCAAGTCCGAGTTTGAACTGCCCGGTATAGCTTCAATAAAAAACCTGACGAACTTCCACACATCGAATGATCAAGGAACCGGCATGAACTCTCTTTCCAATCCGCGTTTGAACCCGCGCACGCTCGCCATGGCACTGCTTTGCACGGCCATGGGGCTTGGTGCCTGGCAGTCCGCCAGTGCTGCGGTGCCCAGGGACGTTTTGATGATCGGCAAACCTGCCGATCCACAGACCCTCGACCCGGCCGTGACCATCGATAACAACGACTGGACGGTGACCTATCCAGCCTATCAGCGACTGGTTTCCTACAAGGTAGAGAACGGCAAAGGCAGCACCGAAGTGCAAGGCGAACTGGCGTCCGGCTGGAGCACCTCGGCTGACAGTCTGGTTTGGGAGTTCAAGCTCAAGCCGGGCAACAAGTTCGATGACGGTACCGACGTCAATGCCGACGCGGTCAAGTTCTCCTTCGATCGGGTGATGAAGCTCAAGCAGGGCCCGTCAGGGGCGTTCCCGGATGACATGGCGATTTCCGTGGTCGACCCGCTGACCGTGCGCTTCACGCTGAAGACGCCTTATGCGCCATTCCTTTCGACCCTGGCCCACAACGGCGCGGCCATCGTCAACCCGCAAGTGGCGAAAAAAGCCGAAGGTGCCGATGCGTATCTGTCGACCCACACGGCGGGTTCCGGGGCGTTCAAGCTGACCGGCTGGCAGAAGGGACAATCGCTGACCATGGAGCACAACAGCTATTACGCGGGTCCCAAGCCGACGCTGAACAAGGTCGTTGTGAAGATCATCAGCGAAGCTTCGGTACGCCGTCTGCAACTGGAGCACGGCGACCTGGATATCATTGAGGACATGCCAGAAGACCAGCTTGAAGCCTTGAGCAAGAAGTCTGGCGTTGTCATCGGTGACTTTCCTTCGTTGCGGGTCACGCTGCTGTATCTGAACAACAAAAAGGCCCCGATGAATAACCCGGATGCACGTCGGGCTATCGTCGACGCCCTGGATTACAACGGCATCATCAACGGCATTCTCAAAGGCAAGGCCAAGCCTATGAATGGTCCGATTCCACAAGGCATGTGGGCGTACGACGAGAAGTTGCCGCTCCCGAAACAGGATCTTGCCAAGGCCAAGGCCGATCTTGCCAAGGTGCCCACCAAGATCAGCGCACTGCAGTTCATCTACTCTGACAAGGATCCGAACTGGGAGCCTATCGGCCTGACCCTGCAAGCGGGCCTGCAGCCATTGGGCATCAACCTGAAAATGGAAAAAATGGCCAACGCCACAATGCGTGAACGGCTGGGCAGCGGTGATTTCGACATTGCCATTGGCTCCTGGAGCCCGGACTTCGCCGACCCCTACATGTTCATGAACTTCTGGTTCGACTCCAAGCTGCAAGGCCTGGCTGGCAATCGCTCCTTTTACGAAAACCCTGCGGTGGACAAGCTGATTCGTGAGTCAGCGGCCACCAATGACGCGGGCAAGCGTACCGAGCTGTACCAGCAGGCGCAGAAGATCGTCCTCAATGACAGCGTCTATGCCTATCTGTACCAGAAGGCCTACACCTTGCCGATGCGCGATAACGTCAAAGGGTACGTGTTCAATCCGATGCTGGAGCAAGTGTTCAACGTGGCGACGATCACCAAGTAACCACCGGCTTAACCGTTCCACCGTAAACGTTCAGCGCTTCCCTGCATGAAAAAGAGGGGAGCGCTGCAACGCCGTGCCCAAGGCAGTCGTTTTGAATTGCCATTTATAGCGTGACCGAGGTGCCTGATGGCCTTCCTGAATATTCTGCGCAAACGTCTGTTCGGCCTGCTGCTGGTCGTGATTGGCGTTTCCGTGATCACTTTTGCGATATCTCACCTGATCCCCGGCGACCCGGCCCGGCTGATCGCCGGCGACCGCGCCAGCGATGCCATTGTTGCCAACATCCGTCATCAGTTGGGGCTGGATTTGCCGCTCTATCAACAATATGGCCGCTACATGCTCGATCTGCTGCAAGGCGATCTGGGTACGTCGATCCGCACCAGCCGCCCGGTTCTTGAGGACTTGCAGGCGTATTTTCCGGCGACTCTGGAGCTGGCGCTTGCCGCCTTGCTGCTGTCGATCCTGATTGGCGTGCCGCTGGGCGTGCTGTCGGCGGTGTACCACAATCGCGCCATTGACCAGATTGCCCGCACACTCGCGGTCACCGGCATTTCAACCCCGGCGTTCTGGCTGGGACTGGGCCTGATCGTGCTGTTTTACGGCCACCTGAACTGGCTGCCAGGCAGTGGCCGCCTGGATGAAGGTCTGACGCCGCCGCGAACCATCACCGGTTTCTATCTGATTGACTCCTTGCTGATGGGCGACTGGGAGTTGTTCAAGAATGCCGCGCAGCACTTGCTTCTGCCCGCTGTGACGCTGGGCTTCGTCAACCTTGGCGTGATCGCGCGGCAGATACGCTCGGCGATGCTCGATCAATTGGGCGAGGACTACATCCGTACCGCGCGGGCTTACGGTTTGTCGAAATGGGCAGTGATTCTACGCCACGCGCTGCCCAACGCATTGATTCCATCCGTGACGGTGCTGGGCCTGACATTGGGCGATCTGCTGTATGGCGCAGTGCTGACCGAAACGGTTTTCGCCTGGCCCGGCATGGGCGCCTACGTGGTCAAGTCGATCCAGTCTCTGGATTTTCCGGCGGTCATGGGCTTCGCGATCGTGGTTTCCTTCATCTATGTGCTGCTCAACATGGCAATCGATCTGGTTTATCGCCTGATCGACCCACGTATCGGCGAGGTCAACTGACATGACGACTCCACTCACGCCCCTAAGCATTCCGTCTGTGGCACAAACGCCTGCGTGGCGGGAACGGTTCGCCTATCTGCGCTATCAGGTCGGTCGCAGCCCGCTGACCATCGCCGGTCTGGTCATCAGCGCGCTGGTCCTGCTCTGCATGATTTTCGCGCCCTGGCTGGCGCCTTACGATCCCAATGCCCTGGACCTGATTCATCGCCTCGCGCCGCCGTCGGCGGAGCATTGGTTCGGCACCGACGAAGTCGGCCGCGATCTGTTGAGCCGGGTGTTGTACGGCAGCCAGCAATCCGTGGGAGTCGGCTTGTTCGTCGCATTTTCTTCCTGCCTGATTGGCGGTTTGCTGGGCTGCATGTCCGGCGTCATCGGCGGTCGTTTCGACAGTCTGATCATGCGCCTGATGGACATCATGCTCTCGGTGCCATCGCTGGTGCTGATCATGGCCCTGACGGCGGCGCTGGGTCCAAGTCTGTTCAACGCCATGTTGGCCATTACCCTGGTGCGAATTCCGTTCTACGTGCGGCTGGCTCGTGGCCAGGCGCTGAGCATCCGGCAGATGGGTTATGTCAAGGCGGCACAGACCTTTGGCGCGGGACGCTGGCACATCGTGCTCTGGCACGTGGCGCGCAATGCCACACCGCCGTTGCTGGTGCAGTTGAGCCTGGATATCGGTGCGGCAATCCTCATGGCCTCGGCGCTGGGCTTCATCGGTCTGGGCGCGCAACAACCGACGGCGGAGTGGGGCGCGATGGTCGCAACCGGGCGCAACTACATTCTTGATCAATGGTGGTATTCGACGTTTCCCGGCCTGGCGATTCTGGTCACGGCCACCGGTTTCAATCTGCTCGGCGACGGCGTGCGCGACTTGCTCGATCCGCGGCAACAGGGGAAATGACCATGCCTATTCATAGCGCTTCCACTTCTGCGACGAACCTTGCGCCGGTATTGACCATTGATAACCTGAGCATTGAATTCCCGGCCTACCGCAGCACGGTCAAGGCACTCAATGGCGTCTCCCTGCATGTCAATCCCGGCGAAATTGTCGGCGTGATTGGCGAGTCCGGCTCCGGCAAATCGGTGACGGCCATGTTGAGCCTGCGCTTGCTGCCCGAGCGCAGCTATCGGGTTACCGCAGGCAGTCTGAACATCCTTGGCCGGGACATGTTGGCGGCCAGGGAGAAAGAACTGTTGAAGGTGCGCGGCCGCGATGTTGCGATGATCTTCCAGGAGCCGATGACCGCCCTGAATCCTACCCGGCGCATCGGCAGGCAAATGACCGATGTCATCATTCATCATCAGCATTTGAGCAAGGATCAGGCGCGAAGCAAGGCGATTGCATTGCTGCGCGACATGCACATTGCCGACCCCGAGCAGGTGCTGGAAAGCTATCCGTTCGAATTGTCCGGCGGCATGCGCCAGCGGGTGATGATCGCTTTGGCGTTTTCCTGTGACCCGCAACTGTTGATCGCCGACGAGCCGACCACGGCGCTGGATGTCACCGTGCAACGTCAGGTGCTGTTGTTGCTGCGCGAAAAAGCCCGGGAGCGGGGCACGGCGATTCTGCTGATTACCCACGACATGGCGCTGGTTTCGCAGTTCTGCGACCGGGTGTATGTGATGTACACCGGCGCGGTGGTGGAGCAGGGGGATACTGCTCAGGTCATGGCCGATCCGCGTCATCCTTACACCAAGGGCTTGTTGAGTGGACTGCCCGAGCAAGTCCGGCCCGGTGAAGCCCTGATGACTATTCCCGGTCAGGTGCCGAATCTCTCCGCTTTACCCAACGGCTGCACGTTTCGCGAGCGTTGCGCGTTTGCCATGCCCAAGTGCCTGGAGCGTCCACCGCTGCTGGCCATTGATGTCGCGGGCTTGCGCAAGAGCGCCTGCTGGCTGAACGTTCAGGAGCAAGCCTCATGATCAATAACGCACGTAAACGCCTGCCGGAAGACAACTCGGCGATCCTTGCCCTCAACGATGTCCGGGTGCATTTCCCGGTCGGCAGCGACTGGCTTGGGCGGCCTAAAGGCGTCGCTCACGCCTTGAACGGTCTCGACCTGCAAGTCCGCGCCGGGGAAACATTGGGGGTGGTGGGTGAATCAGGCTGCGGCAAGAGCACTCTGGCGCAATTGCTCATGGGTTTGATCAAGCCAACCCTGGGCAGCGTCGACTGGATCTACAACGATGCCCGCGAGCGCAGCAGCAATGTGCAGATCGTTTTCCAGGATCCGCAGTCCTCGCTGGATCCGCGCTTGCCAATCTGGAAGATCATCACCGAACCGTTATATGTGCAACGCACGGTACCGCGTCGCGAAATGCGTGAAATTGCGGCAAGGGTTGCCTCGCAGGTGGGCATCCGTCCCGAGTACCTGGATCGTTTTGCGCATCAGTTTTCCGGAGGTCAGCGGCAGCGGATTGCCATTGCCAGAGCCTTGTCGTCTGACCCGGACATTATCGTCCTCGACGAACCGACCTCGGCACTGGATATCTCGGTGCAGGCGCAGATTCTGAATTTGCTGGGCGAACTGCAACGCAGCCGCGACCTGACTTATATCCTGATCTCGCACAACGTGTCGGTGGTGCGGCACATGGCGGACCGTGTTGCAGTCATGTATCTGGGGCAAATCGTCGAACTGGGCAGCGCTGCGGAAGTGCTGGAACAGCCGCGCCATCCGTATACGCAGCTGCTGCTCGATGCCGTGCCGCGCCTCGGTGCACCGCTGGACAATACTCAAGTCGCCGCACCGACCGAGTTACCCGGCAACCGCAGGCTTCCGACCGGCTGTTTCTTCCGTGACCGTTGCCCGAAAGCCACAGTGGGCTGTGACAAACCGCAAGTATTGGCAGCAGCCAGGGGTGGCGAAGCGCAGGTGCGCTGTCATTTGCAGTCTGTTGCGCAGCTAGCTTGATCTGCCGATCAGAAGAGGGGTGTTGAGAAGGCTGAATCTGGTCCGGATTCAGCGCTTTCAATGTCACCCGTCTGATAGTGGCAATCTGGAAGATATATTCAAAAGAAGCGACTTTCCTTTTATTACGAAGCCCAGTACAACGCCGCACGGCATTCTCTGTTATCTACAGAATACGCCGCTCCCGTCGTTGTTTTTTTGTAGTGGAAGTGTCCGTGATGATGAAAAGTTTGGGTTTCAGCAGGAAGATCCTGCTCGCCGCCGCATTGGTTGTGGTTGTCGCGTTTACTTGTTTTATTGTCGTGAACGATTATCGACAACGCGAAACATTAAAAACCAATGTATTTGCCGAGTTGCAACAGCTTGGCAGTTTGACGACGCAGAATATCCAGACCTGGCTCGACAGTCGCACGCAGTTGCTGCAATCCATGTCCCAGCGTATCGCCGCCGACGGCAAGGCGCTGCCTGACTTGCAGCGCGCTATCGGCGTGCCGGCCTACAGCGACAACTTCCAGCTCAGTTATTTCGGCAGCATCGACGGCGTGATGTTTTCCGTGCCTGCCGGTAATCGCGCGGCCGATTACGATCCGCGTGCGCGTGGTTGGTACAAAGCGGCGCAAAACGCTTCCGGCACTATCGTGACCGAACCGTATATCGCCGCCTCCTCGGGCAAGCTGGTAGTGACACTGGCGACACCGGTTAAATACCAGAATCAATTCATCGGCGTCGCGGGCGCGGATATATCCCTGGACAGCATCAGCAAAACCATCAACTCGCTGAATTTCGGCGGTCACGGTTATGCGTTCATTGTCAGCGGCGAAGGCAAGATCCTGATTCACCCGGACAGCAAACTGATCCTGAAAAACATCAGCGAGGCTTACCCGAACGACACTCCGGCAATCACTGCTGGCGTGCGCGAGATTGAATCTTCGGGTAAAGCCGAAATCATGTCGCTCACCAAAGTTGAGGGCGTTTCCTCAGCCAACTGGTATGTGGCGCTGGTTCTGGATCAGGACGCTGCCTATTCGATGCTCGGTGAGTTCCGCACCTCGGCCATCACCGCGATGGTTATTTCCGTGGTGATCATCATCCTGCTGCTCGGTTTGCTGATCCGCGTCCTGATGCAACCGCTGCACCAGATGGGTCGCGCCATGCGCGATATCGCTGATGGGGACGGCGATCTGACCAAGCGTCTGGCCATTATTTCCCAGGACGAATTCGGCGCGTTGGCGCAGTCGTTCAACCACTTCGTCGAGCGTATCCACGGCTCGATCCGTGAAGTGGCGTCCACCGCCGGTCAATTGGGTGAAGTGGCCTTGCGCGTGGTCCGGGCTTCGAACTCGTCCATGACCAACTCCGATCAGCAGGCCAACCGCACCGAAAGTGTCGCGGCGGCAATCAACCAGCTGGGCGCAGCGGCCCAGGAAATTGCCCAGAACGCCGCGCGTACTTCCCAGCACTCGGCGGATGCCAGCGAATTGGCAGGCGATGGCCAGAAAGTGGTGCAGCAGACCATCACGGCGATGAATGAGCTGTCGTCGAAGATCAGCGAGTCCTGCGCCAATATCGAAAGTCTGAACGGCAAGACGGTGAATATCGGGCAGATTCTTGAAGTGATCACCAGCATTTCCCAGCAGACCAATTTGCTGGCGCTCAACGCTGCCATTGAAGCTGCGCGGGCCGGGGAAGCGGGGCGCGGTTTTGCGGTGGTCGCCGATGAAGTCCGTAATCTGGCGCACCGGACGCAGGATTCAGCGCAGCAAGTGCGGACCATGATCGAAGAGCTGCAAGTTGGCGCGCGCGAGGCGGTTGTTACCATGACCGAAAGCCAGCGGCAGAGCGAAAGCAGCGTCACCGTTGCCAATCAGGCGGGCGAGCGCTTGAGCAGCGTCACCCGCCGCATCGACGAAATCAACGGCATGAACCAGTCCGTTGCGGCGGCCACCGAAGAGCAGACCGCTGTGGTGGAGTCGATCAACGTCGACATTACCCAGATCAACACCCTCAATCAGGAAGGCGTCGACAACCTCAAGCTCACCCTCGATGCCTGCGGCCACCTGGAAGAACAGGCCGCGCGTCTGCAGCATTTGGTGGGGACGTTCAGGATTTAATCTTCGCTCCAACGGGCCATATCCATCTGGCCCGACGAGGATCAGCTATGTCATCGCGGCACTCGGTTTTTTGTGACCTGGCTTACCAGTGAAAAATGCGGCACCGCCAGATTGGGTTCTCGCCCTTTGAATGTTCGCGGTTTGGCATCTTTTTTATCCTGCCAGCACCTGACGGCGTCGATGGCGACCGAGTTGCGGATATAACGATGCCAGATGAACGCGAGGTCAAAGGTCAGGATCGCGAGCCACCACAGATAGATAAACGCCAGTGCGGCAAGCACGAGGGGCCAGAGCAGGCGTTTTACTTCCTTGCCTGGGATCCCGCCTGCACCAGATGCCTCGAATACAGCCGGAGCATTGATATAACCCACGGCTATTGCGATCCCCACCACCAACATACCTGAACTGACCATAAACCTCCGGCCCCAGCGAGGATTGCGCGGAACCAACCAGCATGACGCCGCGACAAGGGCACCCAAGCCGATAAGCCATGCTTTCTCCAGCGATACCCCATAAAGGCTTTCAATTGTTGTCGCGCCCGCGACTCCAGAAGTCAGGAAGTCCGCAGTTCTGTCATCCAGCATATAGATGACAGCAAGAGCCCCCACCGCAAAAGCACCTATCGCAAGTATCCACCAGCGCTTTTGCGTGCGTTTTACCAGGCGCGGAATTCGGCCGGCCACGGTGATACTGGCGAGCAGGATAGACAGTGTGATCACACCGGTTGCTATTTCGAGCGCACTCCAGGAGTCCAGATACAGGAAGGTCATGACGGCTTTGAGCATGAAGTACACAGCGGCGACATGCAGCAGGAAAGACAGTGCATAAGGAATAGCGACGCTCACCAGACTGACTATCTGCCTGGTCTTCGGCGGCGGGCTTTTCGCGGGCGGAGCGCTGCTGGTGCCGGGCGTGTCGCTGGCGGCTGCTGACGTATCTGCCACTTGGGGCGAGGGATCTGCAAACACCACGTCATCAATGAAATGACGAAACACATCCGGATCTTGCCAATAATCGACGTGTGCTTTGCCCGGTAGCCAGTACCTGGCAAACCCGTAGTCATGCTGTGCATCGAATTCAAATGCAGCGCATTGCTGATCCCGCAGGTAGGCCCGAGCACTGTCCAGCTGGAAGCCGACCGGGTCGCCAAAGTCGTAGTAGTTACGCCATTTGATCGGCGCGGGCAGGGTGATGCCATTCTCCGGGGGTTGCGCGATGACTGTGACGTGCCCCAGCGGCGTTGCGCCGGTGAAGTTCTCCGTTGCGATGGTGTCAACCGGCCAGAGCCTGGGCCACAGCAGTATATGTTTGTCGATAGGGGAGCCCAGGGTCATGAAGCCGGAGACGTGTTGTATCCACTGATACGTCGCGGTTCGGCCGGACTTGGCCTGCAAAGAGCTGTTTACCGGAGAGGACAGGGCTTCCAGCATCGCAAGAAAACTGATCACGGTCCCTTCGCTGTGGGCCACGATGTAAATCCTCGGAGTCTCGGGATGTCGGGTTTCAAAACTGTCGACAATTTGTGTCATCGCGTCGTGGAAGTTGCCAATGATTTGTTTTCGATAGGTTTTGAAGTCGGCAACCAGTTGCACGTCGCCAATGTAATCAGTGAGCAGGGACGAAATCTGAAACTCGAAAACTCCGGACTTCTTGAATACCCAACTCAGGTTTTCAATCACAGTAACGGCCTCTAATATTTCATCCACCGCACCCGCCGCCAGGGCGAAATCCTTGTCGTCCAGGCGTGGGTCCTTATCCTTGAGTTTCTCTTCGTACAAGGCGTGGGCTCGGGCAACAATTGTTTTGCCCCAGGCTTTGCTCTCTTCCAGCGTATCGCCTCGCGTGACCACGTCTTTGGCAACATCGGCCCAATAGATCTCGGCAAAACCCACCGTTTCCATTGTGTGGCCTTCTCCGACTTCCAGCTTGCTGACATGGACTTCGCCGTTGTCACCCAGCTGGAAGAAGCCCAGCGGCATGATAGGTGGGGGGTCCTTGTACAGGCTTGCGATGCGGTGTGCGACAGTGCGAATCGTGTTACTGCGGCTCTGACTGCCTATGCCGTGAATGGCAACGATGATTTTAGTGATGGAACGCGGGGCTTGTGTTTGGGTTGTCATGGCTGTAATGCCCTGGAGTAGCGGTGCATTGCAAACTAATCGAGTTGTAACAGGCCATATTCATGGCGGGCCTGTTTAGGGTTTAGTTCTGTTTATTTAATTGGTCAATGTGCGTTGGTTAGTGTCTGGGTTTCTGTAAGGGGAGTGAAACAACAGTCTGTCGATGTAGGTAGATGCTGTGACCAATAGACGTCTGGCTTTTAGCTCTGGGTGTGCGGCTTTATAGAGCGAATGAATGTGGCTGCCGCAAGTGCGCTTGTCCTCGACACTCAACCTTTCACCAAACGGTTACCCAACCGTCATGTTCAGTTCATCCCGCTGAAATACCCCGGCTCTACTGTTTGTTGCACCCAAGCGGCCATTCCGGCTGCGCAACCAGACAGAGAAGCCTATGTCCGCAGCCATCCATGTCGAACGTCTGAACAAGACTTTTGCGCGCAAACCCGCTTTGGTTGACCTTGCGTTGTCTATACAACCCGGCGAGATGGTTGCCTTGATCGGCGCTTCCGGCTCGGGTAAATCCACGCTGTTGCGTCATCTGGCGGGCCTGGCCTGTTGCGACCGCAGCAATGGCGGGCGGGTCGAAGTGCTGGGCCGTGAAGTGCAGTCCAGCGGGCGCCTCAATGGCAAAGTGCGCCATCTGCGCTCGGACATCGGCTACATCTTCCAGCAGTTCAATCTGGTCAATCGCCTCAGCGTGCTGGACAACGTGCTCATTGGTTGCCTGGGGCGCATGCCCGGCTGGCGTGGCAACTTTGGCTTGTTCAATGCCGCAGAAAAGCAGCGCGCCATGGAGTCCCTGGACCGCGTTGGCCTCGCCGACCTCGCAGCACAGCGCGCCTCGACCCTCTCGGGCGGCCAGCAGCAGCGGGTGGCGATTGCCCGGGCGTTGACCCAGCGCGCCGAAGTGATTCTCGCCGACGAACCCATTGCTTCGCTCGATCCCGAGTCGGCGCGCAAGGTCATGGAAATCCTCGCCGACATCAATCGCACTGATCGCAAGACCGTGGTGGTCACCCTGCATCAGGTGGATTACGCCGTGCGTTATTGCCCGCGGGCCGTGGCGCTCAAGGGCGGTCGCATTCATTACGACGGCAATGCCCATGGCCTCAGCAGCCAGTTCCTCAATGACCTTTACGGCGCGGATGTGGACACCAGCCTGATGATCTCCGACGAAGGCCGCCGCACCGCGCAGCCACCCAAACTGGCGCTCGCCCGTGTTTGAGCGGCGACACCGAACTGACGAATCCCGAAATAAAACCAACAGCCAATCCATGAACATCACTTCAGGAGTGCTTCCATGTTGAACCGTATTGGTCGCGTCGTTGCGTCTGCTGCCTTGCTTGGCAGTTGCTTGCTGGGCACTGCCCATGCCGACGAGAAAGTCATCAACTTCGGCATCATGTCTACCGAATCGTCGCAGAACCTCAAGAGCATCTGGCAGCCGTTTCTGGATGACATGGGCAAGAAAACCGGTCTGAAGGTCAACGCGACCTTTGCTTCGGACTACGCCGGCCTGATCCAGGGCATGCGCTTTAACAAGGTGGATGTGGCCTGGCTGGGCAACAAGGCGGCGATGGAAGCCGTGGACCGATCCAATGGCGAAATCTTCGCCCAGACCGCTGCTGCCAATGGCGCAGCCGGTTACTGGAGCGTGATCATTGCCCGCAAGGACAGCCCGATCAATTCGGTCGAGGACATGCTCAAGAACGCCAAGACCCTGACCTTCGGCAACGGTGATCCAAACTCCACCTCCGGCTATCTGGTGCCGGGCTACTACGTGTTCGCCAAGAACCACGTCGATGCCGCGACGGCGTTCAAACGCACCCTCAATTCCAGCCATGAAGTGAACGCCCTCAGCGTCGCCAAGGGCCAGCTGGATGTCGCCACCTTCAATACCGAAAGCTGGGATCGTCTGGAAGTTACCCAGCCGGACATGGCCGCCAAGCTCAAGGTGATCTGGAAATCGCCGCTGATCCCGGCCGACCCGATGGTCTGGAGCAAGGCGCTGTCGGACGAGAACAAAGCCAAAATCCGCGAGTTCTTCGCTGACTATGGCAATACCGACGAAGAGAAAGCCGTGCTCAAAGGCATGCAGCTGGGCAAGTTCCTCAAGTCCAGCGATGACCAATTGCTGCCGATCCGCCAGTTGGACTTGTTCAAACAGCGCACCGAAGTGGTCGCCAGCACCACGCTTGATGCTGAGGAAAAGGCCAAGCGCCTGAAAGACATTGACGCCGGCCTGACCAGGCTACAAGACCGCATCTCCGAGCTTGAAAAGAAAAACACTGCCACTGCCGGTTGATTGACCGGGCGCGGTGTTGGGCCGCGCCCGTTTCTGGCCACCGAGAGCTATTTATGACGAGCACTACGCACGCTGCATACGTCCAGGCCGTGGGCAAGCGCACCTGGCCGCAATACCTGGGCTGGGGTTTGTTCCTGGCGATGTTGGCCTGGGCCTGGCATGGCGCCGAAATGAACCCGTTGGCGCTGTACCGCGACTCGGGCAACATGGCGACTTTCGCTGCCGATTTCTTCCCGCCGGACTTCCATGAATGGCGTTCATACCTCAAGGAAATGATCGTCACCGTGCAAATCGCGCTTTGGGGAACGGTGCTGGCGATTGTCTGCTCGGTGCCGCTGGGTATCTTGTGCGCCGACAACATCACCCCGTGGTGGATTCACCAGCCATTGCGCCGGGTCATGGATTCCTTCCGCTCCATCAATGAAATGGTCTTCGCCATGTTGTTCGTGGTGGCTGTGGGCCTCGGGCCTTTCGCTGGCGTTCTGGCGTTGTGGATCAGCACCACCGGGGTACTTGCCAAGCTGTTTGCCGAAGCGGTGGAAGCCATCGATCCGGGACCGGTTGAAGGGGTGCGCGCCACCGGCGCCAGCGCCTTGCAGGAAGTGATCTACGGCGTGATCCCGCAAGTCATGCCGCTGTGGATTTCCTATGCGCTGTACCGCTTCGAATCCAACGTGCGCTCGGCGACGGTGGTCGGCATGGTCGGCGCGGGCGGCATCGGCGTGATCCTCTGGGAAAACATCCGCGCCTTCCAGTTCACCCAGACCTGCGCGGTATTGCTGGTGATCATCGTCGTGGTCAGCGCCATCGACATCGTGTCCCAGCGCTTGCGCAAGCAGTTCATCTAGAAGGAGAGGGCGCGCTTTGTTGCGCTTTTTTTAATCATGGAAATGTCTAGACAAGCAGAGCCGGTGTACCGCGAACTGGCGGACACCTTGCGCAACGAACTGGACGGTTATCGCGCCGGGGATTACTTACCCGCCGAAATCCAGCTGGCCGCGCGCTTCGCCGTCAACCGCCACACCATCCGCCGTGCCATCGACGAACTGGTGCGCGAGGGCTGTGTGCTGCGTCGCCAGGGCAAGGGCACACAAGTGCTGGAACGCCGATTGATTTACCCGGTGCAGGCCGACAGTGCCTATAGCCAGTCCTTGTCAGCGCTGGGCCTGGGCGTTGAAGCAACACTTTTGCATCGCAATGAATGCCTGGCGACTGCCGAAGATGCGCTACACCTGGGCGTTGCCGAACACGCGCCGCTGATCGAGCTGAACACCTTGCGCCGTCTCGACGGTCAGCCGGTCAGCCTGATTCGGCATCGCTTCTGTGCCAGCCGCAGTGAAATGCTCGCGGCCTATCGAAGTGGCTCATTGCGGCAGTTCTTCGCTGCGCGCCAGTTGCCTTTGACACGCATCCTGAGCCTGATCGGCTCACGGTTGCCCAGCCGCGAAGAAGCCGGGCTATTGATGATGCCCCGGCATCTACCGGTCCTCACGGTACTCACCGTTTCTCGGGACGACGCCGGCAATCCGGTGGAACTGTCCCGTTCTACCAGCCGCTCCGACCGCTTCCAGTATCAGGTCATTACATGATGGAGACGCCAGACATGAACCCTGAAAAAGCCCCCGCCATCGTCGCTCGCCAGCGCTGGATCGGGCTGCTTGCCCGCGCCAGTGGCGACGATTTGAACCGTCACGAATCGGCCTTGCGCGACGCCGAATACCAATTGATTCGCGCCCCGGAAATCGGCATGACCCTGGTGCGCGGACGCATGGGCGGCACCGGCGCGCCGTTCAACGTCGGGGAAATGAGCGTGACCCGTTGCGTGGTACGCCTGGCGGACGGCCGCACCGGCTTCAGTTATCTGGCCGGGCGTGACAAGGCCCGGGCCGAACTGGCCGCCCTGGCCGACGCCCATCTGCAAGGCACGCAACAGCAGCACTGGCTCAATGAACTGATCGAGCCGCTGGCCCGCACTCAGGCCGCACGCCGCGCCGAGCAAGACGCACAGACCGCCGCCAGCAAGGTGGAATTCTTTACCCTGGTCAGAGGAGAAGACTGATGAGCGCAACCCTTCTGCAACCGGCATTCGCCGATCCCGTGCTCGATGCGCAACGCAGTTTTCGTGCGGCGCTCAAGGCGCTGGCCGGTCCCGGTGTGATTCATCCTTTGCAGGCGGCGCAACAGCCGCCGGCCTTGCAAGGTCTGGCAGCGGCCAGTCATGCGTTGTGTCTGGCACTGCTGGATATCGACACGCCTTTGTGGCTGGCGCCAGCCTTCGATACGCCGGTCATTCGCGCCAACCTGACGTTTCATTGTGGCTGCCCGATTGTCAGCGAGCGCCAGCACGCGCGCTTCGCCTTGCTCGACCACAGCCAGCTGCATGATTTGCAAGGCTTCGATCTGGGCAACGACCGTTATCCCGATCAGTCCTGCACCTTGCTGATCCAGCTGCCGAGCCTGTCCGGCGGACCGCTGCTGAGCTGGCGCGGGCCGGGGATCCAGACGGAAAACCGCGTTGCGCTACCGGTCAGCGACTCATTCTGGCAGCAGCGGGAAACCCATAACGATTTCCCCCGTGGCCTGGACGTGTTTTTCCTCGCGGGCAGTGACTTGCTCGGTTTGCCACGCAGCACTCGTGTGCAGGAGCGTGCCTGATGTACGTCGCGGTCAAGGGTGGCGAGCAGGCCATCGACAACGCTCACAAGCTGCTGGCGAAAAAGCGCAGGGGCGATACGTCCATCACTGAACTCAGCGTCGAACAGATCCGTCAGCAATTGCCGCTGGCCGTGGCTCGGGTGATGACCGAAGGCTCCCTGTACGACGAGCAACTGGCGGCGCTGGCAATCAAGCAGGCGGCGGGGGACATGATCGAAGCGATCTTCCTGCTGCGCGCCTATCGCACCACGCTGCCGCGCTTCTGCGCCAGCTTGCCCATCGACACCTCGAACATGCAGCTCAACCGTCGTCTATCAGCCACGTTCAAAGACTTGCCGGGCGGGCAGCTGCTCGGGCCGACTTTTGATTACACCCACCGCCTGCTGGATTTCAGCCTGCTGGCCGAAGGTGAATTTCCGGGCCAGCAGGTGCAGGCAGACGCGGCGCTGGACCCATGCCCACGTGTACTGGGTTTGCTCGCCAGGGAAGGATTGATCAAGAACGAAACGGATAACGCCGAAGCGGTCGCTGATATCACTCGCGAGCCGCTGGAATACCCGGCCACTCGCGCCCAGCGTCTGCAGGCGCTGGCCCGTGGCGATGAGGGCTTTCTGCTGGCGCTGAGCTATTCGACCCAGCGCGGTTACGGGCGCAATCACCCGTTCGCCGGGGAGATTCGTATCGGTGAAGTCGAGGTGTGGATCGAGCCCGAAGAACTGGGTTTCCCTATTTCGATTGGCACCCTGGAAGTCACCGAATGCGAAATGATCAATCAGTTCGTCGGCTCCGGCACTGAACAGCCGCAGTTCACTCGCGGCTACGGCCTGGCGTTCGGTCATGCAGAGCGCAAGGCCATGGCCATGGCGCTGGTGGACCGCTCGCTGCGGGCCGAGGAGTTCAACGAGGAAATCCAGTCGCCGGCGCAGCAGGAAGAGTTTGTCCTGGCCCACTGCGACAACGTCGAGGCAGCCGGGTTTGTCTCGCACCTGAAATTGCCGCATTACGTGGACTTTCAGTCCGAACTGGAGCTGATTCGCAAGTTGCGCGCGCCTGCGCACAAGGAGCCGCAAGCATGAATGCCTACCAGACATCCCGCCCGGCCCGACCGGAACGCGACGAAGCGTATAACTTCGCCTATCTCGACGAACAGACCAAGCGCATGATCCGTCGCGCCTTGCTCAAAGCCGTGGCGATTCCCGGTTATCAGGTGCCGTTCGGTGGCCGCGAAATGCCATTGCCTTACGGTTGGGGCACCGGCGGCATGCAGTTGACGGCAGCGATTCTCGGCGCTGAAGACGTGCTCAAGGTCATCGATCAGGGCGCGGACGACACCACCAATGCGGTGTCGATCCGGCGCTTTTTCGGCCGCACGGCAGGCATCGCCACCACCGAGCGTACCCCGGAAGCGACCGTGATCCAGACCCGCCACCGCATTCCGGAAACCCCGTTGCACGCCGATCAGATTCTGGTCTATCAAGTGCCGATCCCCGAGCCGCTGCGTTTTATCGAGCCTTCGGAAACCGAAACCCGGACCATGCACGCGCTCAACGATTACGGCGTGATGCACGTGAAACTCTACGAAGACATCGCCACTTTCGGTCATATCGCCACCAGTTACGCGTACCCGGTGATGGTCGATGAGCGTTACGTGATGGACCCGTCGCCGATCCCTAAATTCGACAACCCCAAGCTCGACATGAGCCCGGCCTTGATGTTGTTCGGTGCCGGGCGCGAGAAGCGCCTGTACGCGGTGCCGCCGTTCACTCGCGTGCAAAGCCTGGATTTCGAGGATCACCCGTTCCAGATCCAGAGCTGGGAGCACAACTGCGCGATTTGCGGCAGCCATGATTCCTACCTTGACGAGCTGATTCTCGACGATGCTGGCACGCAAAGTTTTGTCTGTTCCGATACCGATTACTGCGCCCAGCGCGTTTTGCAGCAGGAGACCGGCCAATGAACAGCGCACAGGCAGCACCCATCTTTCAGGCAAACCCTGACGCTGTGTCGCCGCTGCTCAAGGTTCGCGGCCTGACGCGGCTGTATGGCCCGGAGAAGGGCTGTCAGGACGTCAATTTCGAGTTATATCCAGGGGAAGTGCTGGGCATCGTTGGCGAGTCCGGTTCCGGCAAGTCCACGTTGTTGTCGCTGCTCAGCGGCCGTTGCCCACCGGATCGTGGCGGCATCGACTATCGGCGCAAGGACGGCCAGGTGCTGGATCTGTACAGCGCCAGCGAAGCCGAGCGTCGCACCTTGCTACGCACTGAATGGGGCTTCGTCGAGCAGAATCCGCGTGACGGTTTGCGCATGGGCGTTTCGGCCGGGGCCAATATCGGCGAGCGCCTGATGGCTCAGGGCATGCGCAATTATCAGCAGCTGCGTGGCGCTGGCATCGATTGGTTGACGCAAGTAGAAATCGACCCGCTGCGCATTGACGACTTGCCTCGCACGTTTTCCGGCGGCATGCAGCAGCGCCTGCAGATCGCGCGCAATCTGGTGTCCAGTCCGCGTCTGATTTTCATGGATGAACCCACCGGCGGGCTCGATGTGTCGGTGCAGGCGCGGCTGCTCGATCTGCTGCGCGGCCTGGTGCGGGAACTGGATCTGGCGGTGGTGATTGTCACCCACGACCTGGCGGTGGCGCGGCTGCTGGCGGACCGGCTGATCGTGATGCGCGCCTCGCGAATCGTCGAAACCGGCCTGACCGACCAGATTCTCGACGACCCGCAGCATCCATACTCGCAGCTGCTGGTGTCTTCGGTGCTGCAACCGTGAAGCGACTTTTGGGATGAGCCTGATGAATACCCTGATCGAGGTCCGCGACCTCTCGAAGACTTTCACCCTGCATCAACAGAACGGCGTGGTGCTCAACGTGCTGCGCGGCTTGAATTTCTCGGTGCGTGGTGGCGAATGCCTGGTCCTGAACGGACACTCCGGCGCGGGCAAGAGCACCTTGTTGCGTACGCTGTACGGCAATTACCTTCCGGCGGGCGGCAGCATTCGCGTGCAGCATGAAGGGCAGCCGCTGGAGCTGGTGGGCGCCGAACCCCGGCAAGTGCTGGCTGTACGGCGGCAAACCCTGGGTTACGTCAGCCAGTTTCTGCGCGTGATTCCAAGGGTCAGCGCCCTCGATGTGGTGATGGAACCGGCGCTGGCCCGAGGCTGGAGTAAAGTCGAGGCCAAGGCCCGTGCCGAACTGCTGCTGACTCGCTTGAACATTGCGCAGCGCTTGTGGCAACTCGCTCCGGGGACGTTCTCCGGCGGCGAACAGCAACGGATCAATATCGCCCGGGGCTTCATGGTGTCCTGGCCGGTGATGCTGCTGGACGAGCCGACTGCTTCGCTGGATGACACCAATGGCCAGGTGGTGCTGGAACTGATCAACGAAGCCAAGCAGGCCGGGGCCGCGCTGATCGGTATCTTCCACGACCGTACCGCTCGCGAAGCCGTCGCTGACCGCCATTTGAACATGACCCCACTGGACCTCACCGCCAAGGAGTTGCTGCAATGCTGACCGAACAGATTCTGACCAATGCCCAGGTAGTCGGCGCCGAACAGGTATTCCACGGCACCGTGGTGTTGCGCAACGGCCTGATTGCCGAGGTCAGTGAAGGACGCAGCAGGCTGCCCCAGGCGCAAGACCTGCACGGCGACTATTTGCTGCCGGGCCTGGTGGAGCTGCATACCGATAACCTCGAAAAACATCTGTCGCCGCGTCCCGGCGTCGACTGGCCGTCGGCATCGGCGGTGCTCAGTCATGACGCGCAGATCATCTCGTCTGGCATCACCACGGTGTTCGATGCGCTGTCCATTGGCGACGTGAACCCCAAGGGCAAGCGCATGCAGCAACTGCCGGCCATGCTCGAAGCCATTGCGGCGGCCAACGCTGCCGGGTTGACCCGCGCCGAGCACCGTTTGCACTTGCGCTGTGAAGTGTGCCATCCGGATACCTTGAGCGTGTTCCGCGATCTGGTGGAGCAGCCGCTGGTCCAGCTGGTGTCGGTGATGGACCATTCGCCGGGCCAGCGCCAGTTTGCCCTGGAGTCCAAGTACCGCGAGTACTACATGGGCAAATACCACCTGAGCACGGCGCAGATGGACGAATTCATCGTCGAACAGGTCGCCAATTCCCGGAAATACAGCGACAGCTATCGGCGTGCCATCGTCGAAGATTGCCTGGCGCGGGGCTTGTCGGTGGCCAGTCACGACGACGCCACGCTGGCCCACGTCGAGGAGTCGGCCAGTTACGGGATGACCATCGCCGAGTTTCCCACTACGCTGGAAGCGGCCGAGGGCTGTCGACGGCTGGGCATGAGTGTGTTGATGGGCGCGCCGAACGTGGTGCGCGGCGGTTCACACTCGGGCAACGTCGCGGCGGCGGCTCTGGCCAAAACAGGGCTACTGGATATTCTCTCCAGCGACTACTATCCGGCCAGCCTGTTGCAGGCCGCGTTCGCGCTGGCCGACCAGGCGCAGAATTGCTCGCTGCCCCAGGCGGTGAGCATGGTCAGCAAAGCACCGGCGATTGCGGCGGGTCTGGCTGATCGTGGCGAAATTCGTATCGGTCTGCGCGCCGACCTGGTTCATGTCCGGACTCAGGGCGCGCTGCCGGTGATTCAACACGTATGGCGACAAGGCAAGAGGGTGTATTGATGGCAGGCAGGTTGATCTATCTCATCGGACCGTCCGGTTCGGGCAAGGACAGCCTGCTGGACGCGGCACGCGAGGAGCTGGCACGGCGCGGCTGTCGAATCGTACGCCGCGTCATCACCCGTTCGGCGGAAGCCGTCGGCGAAGCGGCGCAAGCGGTGAGTGTCGAGCAATTCACGGCGATGCAGGCTCAGGGCGAGTTCGCCTTGAGCTGGCAAGCCAATGGCTTGCATTACGGCATTCCCAAAGAGATCGACGAATGGCTCGGCCAGGGCTCCGACGTGCTGATCAACGGTTCTCGGGGCTATCTGCCCCAGGCGCGACAACGTTATCCCGATTTGCTGGCGGTGCTGCTGACCGTCAGCGAGCAGGCTTTGCGCCAGCGTTTGCTGGCGCGGGGCAGGGAATCGGTAGCTGAAATCGAAGCACGGTTGCAGCGCAATGCTGAATTTGCGGGCGACGTGCAAGCCTCGGCCCCCGGGGTTTTCGTCCTGGATAACTCCGGCGCGCTGGCACACAGCGTCGAACAGCTGATCCAGCGCATCGCCCGCGAGCACGCATGCGCCTGACCTTGCTAGGCACCGGTGATGCCCGGCAAGTGCCGGTTTACGGCTGCCAATGCGCGGCCTGTGAACGGGCGCAAGCCGACACCTGTTATCGGCGGCTGCCGTGCAGCGCGTTGATCGAATGTGGCGATCAGCGCTGGCTGATCGACAGCGGCCTGACCGACCTCACCGAGCGTTTCCCGCCGCATAGCCTGGACGGCATTCTGCAAACCCACTACCACGCCGATCATGCGCAGGGTTTGCTGCATCTGCGCTGGGGCCATGGATTGGTGATTCCGGTGCACGGCCCGGTGGACCCGGAAGGTTTGTCCGACCTGTACAAGCATCCGGGCATTCTGGATTTCAGCCAGCCGTTTATCGAGTTTGAAACCCGTCAGCTCGGCGTCTTGAGCGTGACGGCGTTACCTTTGTTGCATTCAAAACCGACGCTCGGTTACCTGCTGCAAGGGGAAGGGCGCCGTGTTGCGTACCTCACCGACACCGTCGGCCTGCCCGAAGCGACTTTCGCTTGCCTGCAACGTGAACCGCTGGACGCCCTGGTTCTCGATTGCTCCATGCCGCCGCAACCGCAAACCCCGCGCAACCATAACGACCTGAACCTGGCCCTGGACATCATCCAACGCCTGCAACCGGTCAAGGCCGTGCTGACCCATGTCGGGCACACCCTGGATGCGTGGTTGATGGAGCATGAAAGTGAGTTGCCGGAGCGGGTGGTTGTGGGGCGGGACGGGATGCTGGTCTGAATGCCTAGGGTCCGGCGCATCATCTGGGCGTGAATATTGCGTTCGCGAGCAAGCTCGCTCTCCCACACGGGGGATGCGTACATATCCGTTGCCGCGGTGACGGCGGCTTTTGGTTGCGCCCTTACGGCGCCTCACTTTTGAACAGCCCAAAAGTAAGCAAAAGGCTCTTGCCCCACCACTCGGTCCCTCGCTTTGGCTCGGCATGCCCGTAATCCGACATTGATTGGGAGGGTCGCCGCAAAGGGCCATCCCTGGCCCAGTGCGGCTAAACCGGCGTCCTGCAGGTTTCCCTCTCCCAATCAACATCGAATTACGGCCAGCGTGGTTTGACGGGGCGCTGAAGATCAAGATCAAAAGCCATAGCCATAGCCAGAGCGGCGTTGAATCTGTGTGGACCGTATTTCACCTGTAGGAGCGAATTTATTCGCGAGGCGTAAGTGGCAGCAACCACCCATCAAATACCGCACATATGTTCAATGTATGCGCCTCATTCGCGTCTAGTCTCTTTCCTCACGTCTTCCCGTCTCCCATCGCGTCATCACCCGAGGAATATCCAATGAGCCTGTTGAAAGTCAAAGATGGCACCGAGATTTTTTACAAGGATTGGGGCACCGGCCAGCCCATCGTGTTTTCCCACGGCTGGCCGCTGGATGCCGATGCGTGGGATGCGCAGATGGTGTTCCTTGGCGCGCAGGGTTATCGCGTGATTGCTCACGACCGTCGCGGTCATGGTCGTTCGGGTCAGTCGTGGGAAGGCAACGAGATGAACACCTACGCCGACGACCTGGCCGAGCTGTTCGAAGCGCTGGATCTGAAAGACGTGATCATGATCGGGCACTCCACCGGTGGTGGTGAAGTGGCGCGTTACCTTGGGCGCCACGGCACTTCACGGGTTGCCAAGGCCGTGCTGATTGGCGCTGTGCCGCCGCTGATGCTCAAGACCGAGGCGAATCCGGAAGGCTTGCCGATTGAGGTGTTTGATGGCATTCGTACCGGCACGCTCAATAACCGTTCGCAGTTCTTCAAGGACCTGGCCGTGCCGTTCTACGGCTTCAACCGCGACGGCGCGAAAGTCGAACAGGGCACCATCGACGCATTCTGGTTCATGGGCATGCTCGGTTCGATCAAAGGCGAGCTGGACTGCATCAAGGCCTTCTCGGAAACCGACTTCACCGAAGACTTGCAGAAAATCGACGTGCCCACCTTGATCCTGCACGGTGACGACGACCAGATCGTACCGATCAAGGCCTCGGCCCTGCGCAGCGCGGAATTGGTCAAGGGATCGACCCTGAAAGTCATCCCCGGCGCCCCGCACGGCATGTGTACGACGTTGGCCGACGAGGTCAACCAGGCGCTGTTGGCGTTTATCAAAGGCTAGGAGCCAATAAGCGCACGACCCGTGGGAGCAAGCTTGCTTGCGAAGGCGATATTTCTGGCGAGATACATGTGCTGGATGTAATGGCCTATTCGCGAGCAAGCTCGCTCCCACAAAATCAGGTGATCTACTTCCCGGCAGTCTGCACCGCCTGCGGCCAGCCACCGCCCAATGCGCGGAATGTGGACACCGCCGCCCGGGCGTCGTTGGCGTGCAGTTGCGCCAACTGATCCCGCGAGGTCAGCAGCAGCCGATCTTCATCCAGCACTTCCACGAGGCTGATCGCCCCGCCTTTGTAGGCATCCTGCGCGGCGTCGCGGGCGACTGTGTGGGCGGCGACTTCCTGTTCCACTTCCCGATGTTGGGACTCCAGTTCGGTCAGGGTCACGATGGCGTTTTCCACATCCTCGGTGGCGCGCAGCATCGACTGGCGGTACTGCGCCAGAGCCTCGGCGTTGGCGCCTTTGGCTTGCGCGACTTCGGCGTCTACCCGACCGAAATCGAACAGCCGCCAGTGCAGACCGACGATGGCCTGGGGTTGAAACGCTGAAGCGCCGATCAACGAACCACTGTGCAGACTTTCAAAACCCAGTAAACCCGCCAGCGAGACCTTCGGGTAGTACTCGGCAATGGCCGCGCCGATGCGCGCGCTGGACGCAGCCAGACGACGTTCGGCCGCCATCACGTCGGGACGGCGGCGCAGCAGGCTGGCCGGGCCGTCGGTGTCGCTGATCGTTGGCACCTTGTAGCTTTGCGAGCTGGTCAGCAATTCTTTGGCGTAGGATCCGGGTTGCGCGCCCATCAGCACATCGAGCCGATTGAGCTGCAGCGCCAGTTCCGTGCGCAACGGCGGCAAGGTGGCGCGGGCCTGCAAGACCAGCGCCTGAGCCTGGGCTTGTTCGCGATGGGTCGACAGGCCGCTGCCAAATCGATCGTTGACCAGCGCCAGCAGGGCCGCTTCGGTCTGCACCTGATCTTCGGCCAAGGCGATGCGTTGCTGCGCGCCGCGCACCCGAAAGTAGGCGTCGGCAGCTTCGGCCGCCACGGAAATCCGCACGCCGGTGTGATTGGCTTCGGCGGCCTGGGCTTCGGCGCTGGCGGCTTGTTCGCTCCGTTTCAGGCCGCCGGCCAGATCGACCTCCCAGCTGGCGCCAGCACCGATGGTTTCAATCGTCTGATTGCGTTCGTAGCCGGGAAAGGTGCTGCCGATCTTGCCCAGCGCGCTTTCCTGGGATTGCCGCTGCCGCACCGCGCGGGCGTCGAGATTGCCCTCGGGCAAGCGCTCGGCTCCGGCTTCACGGGCGGCGGCCCGTGCCTGTGCGACCCGGGCCATGGACGCCTGCAGGTCGAGATTCTGCTTCAGCACCCGCTCGATGATCCGGTTCAGTTGCGGGTCGGCGAAACCGTTCCACCAGGTGTCCAGCGACGGCGCGGGCGTTTCGCCAAGCCGCTGATCGAGCAGTGGCTGCTGGCTGAATTGACCACCGATGACGGGCGCGGGCGTCTGATAATCCGGCCCGACTGCGCAGCCGGCCAACGCCACCATCAGCAGGCTCAAGGTAAATGTGCGGGTGCTATGCAGGGTTTTCATGGCGTGGTTTCTCAGTGAGCGTCGGCGGAAGGCGCAGCGGGCGGGACGACTTTGCGCATCAACGGGACCATGGCGGTGGCGATGATGAAACAGACCATGATCGCCAGGAACGCATCGGCGTAGGTTTGGGTCTGGGCTTCACGAAAGGTCAGCAGCCACAGTTGGTGCAGCGCCGCGGTCATGCCGTCGTTGCCGGCTTGACCAAGGCTTGCAAGGTTGCCGCCTACCTGGCTCAGCCATTGGTTCATGGCTTCATTGCTGCTGTTCAGGTGTTCGGTCATGCGCGTGAAATGCAGATTGGTGCGGTCGTTGAGAATCGTCGCGCAAGCGGCAATGCCAATGGCGCCGCCAAGGTTGCGCATCAGATTGAACAGACCCGAAGCCTGCTTTAACCGCGCCATGGCCAATCCGCCCAAGGTCAGGGTCACCGCTGGCGGCACGGCCAATTGTTGGGCGATGCCGCGCAAGGCTTGCGGCAGCATCAGTTCCTTGCCGCCCCAGTCGTGGGTAATCGGCGAGAAGTCCCACATGGACACGGCGAACAGCGCGAGCCCGGCCATGAGAATCCAGCGCAGGTCGACCCGATTGGCGAGAAACGCATACAGCGGGATCGACAGCACCTGAAACACACCGGTGGAAAACACCGCCAGGCCGATATCCAGCGCGCTGTAGCCACGCACCCGACCGAGGAACAGCGGCGTCAGGTAAATCGTCGCGAACAGGCCGATGCCGGTCACGAACGAGAAGAAGCAACCCAAGGCGAAGTTGCGATCCTTCAACGCGCGCAGATCGACGATGGGGTTGGCCACGATCAAGGTGCGGCTGACGAACGCCAGCCCCGCGATCCCGGAAATCCACGCCGTCGCGACAATCGTGCTGTCGCTGAACCAGTTCCAGCGCGGACCTTCTTCCAGGGTGTATTCCAGGCAGCCAAGGAACACCGCCATGAACACCATGCTCGCGTAGTCGGCGCCTTTGAGTAGCGACAGGTCCGGCTTGTCGATACGGACCAGCATCGGCACGGCCACCGCGACAAAAATGCCCGGCAGCAGGTTGATGTAAAACAGCCAGTGCCAGGAGGAAACGTCAGTGATCCAGCCGCCAATCACCGGGCCCAACGTCGGCGCCAGGGATGCGATGGCGCCGATGGTCGAAGCGGCGATGACTTTCTGTTTGCCGGTGAAGAACATGAACGCCGAGGTGAAGACCATCGGGATCATCGCGCCGCCAAGAAAACCTTGCAGGGCGCGAAAGGCGATCATGCTCTGGATATTCCAGGCCAGGCCGCACAGCAGGCTGGCGAGGGTGAAACCCACCGCCGACGCGCAGAACAGCCAGCGGGTCGACATCACTCGGGACAGCCAGCCGGACAGCGGAATGACGACGATTTCCGCAATCAGGTAACTGGTCTGCACCCAGGCGGTTTCATCTGCGCCGGCCGACAGCCCGCCGCCGATATCGCGTAGCGAAGCCGAGACAATCTGGATGTCCAGCAGGGCAATGAACATGCCCACGCACATGGTGGCGAAGGCGAAGACTTTTTGCGCGGTGGGCATCGATGCTGCATCGAACGGCTGGGCAATGGCGGCGCCTGGCGTACTCATGGCGCACGGCTCACATTGGCCGTAGCCACCGGGGCTGACGGAGTCTGGACGCTGATCTCGGCGTTGGTGTCGACTTGCGCCGTCACCGAAAGACCCGGCCGCAGGCTGCCCAAGGTGCTGTCGTTCTGGTCAAGCAACACCCGAACCGGCACCCGTTGCACGATCTTGGTGAAGTTTCCGGTGGCATTTTCCGGCGGCAATACGCTGAATTGTGCGCCGGTCGCCGGGGCCAGGCTGTCCAGATGCCCGTGAAATTCCCGACCCGGCAGCACGTCGGCGTGAATGGTCACCGGTTGGCCGGGGAGCATGTGTGCCAGTTGGTCTTCCTTGAAGTTGGCATCTACCCACAAACCGCTGGAGGGCACCACGGCAAGCAGCTGGGTTCCGGCCGCTGCGTAGGCGCCAACCCGCGCCCGACGGTTGCCGACAACACCGTCCACCGGCGCACGCAGTTCGGTGTAGCCGACGTTGAGCTGCGCCATCTCCCGTTCGGCCACGGCTTGCGCCGCGCGAGCTTGCTGTTTCTGGCTGGCAATCACATTGAGTTGGCGTTGTGTGGCGAGCAACGAAGCCTGGGCCTTGGCGCCGTTGGCTTGCGCGGTCTTGAACGTCGCATCGGCACGCTGGGCGCTTTCCACCGATACGGCGGAGCGGCTGACCAGCTCTTTGTAGCGCGCATGATCGTCCCGTGAGCGCACGGTTTCGGCGTTGGCGGCATCGATACCGGCCTTGGCCTGACCGATCACTGCGTGTTGCAGTTCTTCGGTGGCATCGAGATTGGCCAGCAACGCCAGCTGGGCCGCGACTGCACCTTCGGCTTTGTGCAGCGCGGCCTGGTAATCGCGATCATCGATTTTTATCAGCAAGTCACCGGCGTGGACGAACTGGTTATCGACGACTTTCAGCTCGGTGATATAGCCCGGCACCTTGGGGCCGATCACGGTGACATCGCCACCGATATAAGCATCGTCGGTGGATTTAATGAAACGGCCGACCGTCCACCAATGCAGGCCGAACAGCACTGCGGCCACCAGCGCGGCAACGATCACCAGCAGCAACAACAGGCGTTTGAGCAAGGGCGATCGCTTGGGCATTGGTGTGACTGCGCTGGCCGTTACATCGGCCTGAAGTGAACTGTTCATCAACGTTACCTGTGCAAGTGCGATGTGCGTCGCAGTCTTGGCTGGCGACGGGAGTTTATGGATTACGGTCGTAATATTATGATTGTAATGTAAGTCCATATTTCCGATCACGCAAGGACGAAAATGTGTAGATGAGTCTGAGCACCGCGAAGGAACCCACTGCCCATGGCGTCGTTCACATGTCACATTGACCACCGACTGCCGCGCATTCCCACCTACGGAGACCTTTCATGAGCAGCCAGCCATACGCCACAAGCGCACCGACACGCACCGAGATAGACGCCTTGCAGGGCCCGGCGTTGATCGAGTTCGGCACCGACTGGTGCGGTTACTGCAAAGCTGCACAGCCGCTGATCAGCACGGTCATGCGCGATTACCCCAACGTGCGGCATCTGAAAATCGAGGACGGCAGCGGGCGACCGCTCGGCCGTTCGTTTCGCGTCAAGTTATGGCCGACACTGATATTCATGCGCGACGGTGAGGAATTGAGCCGTCTGGTGCGGCCCACCCAAACCAGTGATATCGAAGAGGCGTGCGAAGGGATGGTGCGGCAGGGGTGAGGAGCAAGCTGCCCAGGGCTTCATCCCAAGGAAGCCATGGAACGCTACTCAAGGAGCATACGAAGTCGGGCCCCGCCTTTGTAAGATCAGCGCCGCAGGTACGCCGCGAAATCGATGTCTCCGGCACTGAGAATGGCTTGTACCCGGTTGTGCACATTGAGCTTGCGCAGGATCGCTGAAACGTGGGCTTTGACCGTGGTTTCGGCGATTTCCAGGGTGTAGGCGATCTGTTTGTTCGATTCGCCCTTGGTCATGCGCTCCAGCACTAACAGTTGCTTGCGGGTCAGGGCTTGCAGCAGTTCGGGCGGAAAGCTTCGGGTTTCGCTGTTATGCCGGCGGGTGGCGGGTTTCTGGCTGCGGATGATGTCTGAAGGCAGATAAACGTTGCCGTTGAGGATCTGCTCGATGGCTTGGGTCATCTGCAAGCGTGGCGACGATTTGGTGATGAAACCCACTGCGCCGTAGGTGATGGCCTGCAGCACGATCTGTTTGTCCTGCTCGGCAGAAACGATCACTACCGGGATGGTCGGCGCCTCGTTGCGCAGGTTTATCAGGCCGTTGAGGCCGTGCATGCCGGGCATGTTCAGGTCCAGCAGGATGAGGTCCAGATCATCATGCAGCTGGGTCAAGGCCAGGGCGCTTTCCAGGTCCTCGGTTTCCATCACTTCGCTGCCGGGAAAGCCGTCAGTGATGACGTTGTGGATGGCCTCGCGAAACAGCGGGTGATCGTCGGCTATTAGAATTTTGTACATGCCATTCACCTTGTTTTTATGGAATATCGTGTTGTTCTGATGATTGCTTCGGTTCCATTGCGCTGGCGTCAGGGCAGCGGTAGCGGTTGCGCGGCTGTGACCGGCAAACCGGCTGCCTGCCAGGCGTCAAGACCGTCGCGATACCAATACAGGTCACTGTAGCCCAGTGCCGCCGCGCGCTTCACGGCGTTCCAGCTCAGCCAGCAATCGGCGCGGCAGTAAAACACCATCGGCCTATCGTGGCGACCGGCGCTGGCTTGTTGCAGATGGCCGACAAAATAAGCCTGCCATTGATCGGTCAGTTCGCCGTCGCCGGTATTGGCTAGCCACAGGCTGCCTGGCAGATTGGCGTGAGGTTCGTCTTCGATGAAGCGACCTTGCAGCCATTGTCGGCGATACACATCGATCAGCAGCGGTTTCGCGGGTTGTTGCAGAAGCGCCTGAAGTTGCACCGTATCAATAATCCTGGCGCCATCGACCTGAACGGGCGTCGGGCTGCGATACAACGCAATGCGATAGCCATCGGCGGAAAACAACGGGGTTTCAGCCACGGCGAGGCAGGGTAGCGTCGTAGCAAGCACCATCGATAGCAGGGTTGAGCGCGAAGCACGCAGCATGGCGGCTATTCCTTTCTTGTTATGACCTGCATTACAAGGCACAACCGCCGCTTTGGGAATGCGACGATAGAAAGCAAAACCGGTACTAAAGGAGTAGAAAGGCAGCCTGGAGCGGCAAGCTTCAAGCTGCAAGCGAGTATTAGCCAGCTTTGCGAACAGCGGCGTGCTGGGGGTTGAAGGTGACGACGGCGAGCACGGTGAAAATGACCGTCAAGCCCAGGCAAACCGCGGCTGCCAGCGGGTTGAAGCGTTCATACAGGGCAAAGCGCACCAGTTCCACGGCATGACTGAACGGGTTGATTGCGCACAGCCAATACAGCCATTGGCTGGCCTCCTGCATCTTCCACAGTGGATAAAGCGCCGACGACAGGAAAAACATCGGGAAGATTACGAAATTCATCACCCCAGCGAAGTTTTCCAGCTGGCGGATCGCATTCGACAGCAGCAGGCCCAACGCGCTGAGCATCAACGCCACCAACAACAACGCTGGCAGCGCCGCCAGCAAACCCCATGCGGGTGGTTGCACGCCGTAAACCCAGGCGATCGCCAGAAAGGCATACACCTGCAGCAGCGAGATCAACGAAGTGGCCAGCAATTTGCTGACCAGCAGGAACGTGCGCGGCAGCGGGCTGGTGAGTAACACGCGCATGCTGCCCATCTCCCGGTCGTAGACCATGGCCAACGAGCCTTGCATGCCGTTGAACAGCAGAATCATGCTGGCCAGCCCCGGAATGATGTACACCTCATAAGGGATGTACGTGTCGTAGGGCTCGATGATAGCGATGCCCAGCGCCGCGCGAAAACCTGCCGCGAACACCAGCAGCCACAGCAACGGCCGCACCAGCGCGCTGAGAAACCTTGTGCGTTGCAGAATGAAACGCAGCCATTCGCGCAGGACGATTCCGCTGAAGCATTGCCAGTAGGCGTTCATCGGCTGGTTACTCCAGAAGCAGAAGTGACGGTGAGTTGAGCAAACGCGGTGCCCAGTTCACCGCCATGTTCGGCGCTGACGGCTGCGGCGTTGCCCGAGGCCACCAGGCGTCCTTGATGCAGGATCAGCAAGTCGTCACCGGGCTGCACTTCGTCCAGCAAGTGCGTGGTCCAGAGCACGCTGATGCCTTGTTCGCGACACAGGCTGCGCACGTGCTGGTTGAGCGCCAGGCGACTGGCCGGATCAAGGCCGACGCTGGCTTCGTCGAGCAGTAACAGGCGCGGCTCATGCAGCAGGGCCCGAGCGATCTCCACCCGGCGCCGATGCCCGCCATTGAGCTCGCGAACCCGTTCGGCCTTGCGCTCGCTCAATCCCTGGCGGGCCAGTTCCTCAGCGACGCGGACAATTGCCGAACCACGCGACATACCGTGCAGCGCGGCGTGATAACGCAGGTTTTGTTCGACACTCAGATCCAGGTCCAGCGTGCTTTGTTGAAACACCACGCCCAATTGCCGCAACGCCGGGCGTGGTGTCTGGCGCAGAGAACAGCCGCCCACACGAATCTCGCCGCGTTGCAGGTCATACAGCCGGGTCAGCAAGGCGATCAAGGTTGACTTGCCTGCGCCATTGGGCCCGAGCAACGCGCCGAAACAGCCCGGCGCGAGACTGAAACTGATCTGGCGCAAGGCTTCCCGAGGTCCGTAGGCGAAGCTGAGCTTGTCGACTTCCAGGGCATTCATGGGGTCACGACCACGCCCCAGGGATAACGGCCGACCTTGATCGACTTGGTCACCTTGAGGCTGGCGACGTCGATCACCGACACATCGCCACTGACGCCATTGGTGGTCAGCAACTGGCTTTGATCCGGGGTAAACGCCATCTGCCAGACCCGACGGCCTACGAGCAGGTAATCAACGATTTCCAGGGTTTTGGCGTCGATCACCGCCACGTGATTGGCCGGGCCGAGGGCCACAAATGCATATTTGCCGTTGGCGGCGATCTTGATGCCCACCGGCTGCACCTTGTCAGGATGCACGCCCTTGATCTGGAATTTAAGGGTCTTGATGATCTTGCGTGTCGCGACATCGATCACGCTGACCGTCCCGCCGATTTCCGCCGAAGCCCAGAGTTGCGAGCCGTCCTGATTGAACTCGACGAAGCGTGGTCGTTGATCCACCAGCGTGTTGTCGGCCAGGGTCTGGGTGCTGGTGTCGATCCAGTGCAGCATGTTGGTGGTTTCGCTGGTGTTGACCGCCCACTTGCCGTCGGGACTGACCGCCATGCCTTCAGGTTCGACGCCGACATCGATCTGCGCCAGAACCTTGGAGTTCTCCGTATCGATCACCGTCACCAGCGAGTCGTCTTCGTTGGAAACATACAGCCAGCGGTTGTTGGGGTGCAGGGCGAACTGTTCCGGGTCTTTGCCGGAAGGCAGTTCTTTGATGATTTTGTGAGTGGCGACGTCCATCACTTGTACGCGGTCCGAGTCGCTGGCGCAGATGTACAGCAGCTTGTTGTCGTGGGACAGCAACAAGCCCCGTGGACGCATACCCACGGCGATGGTTTGCGTGACTTTCAGGCTGTCCATGTCGATCAGGCTCAGGCTGTTGTCCTTCTCGTTGGACACCCAGGCAGTGGCCGCCAGGCTTTGCCCCGCGATGGTTGAAAGGGCGGCAGCCATCAAGGCGGTGGCGATCAGAGTGCGGCGCATGGCGTGTTCCTTATTGTTGGAATGGTCGGCAAAACGTCAGTTGAAGGTGCAGCTCACTTCGGGCTTGTCATAGCCCAGGCTGTCGAGTTCGGTGACCGGGTGCAGGAAGCCGTCCTGTGGCGAAGTGCTGACCAGGGCGCGTGGCTGGACAATGGGAATCGGTTGGCGCAATTGGCCATTCCACGCCCGATAGCTAAGCTTGCGGCCCTTGAAACCGTCCAGCGGCAACTGATCGCTCAATTCCAGACGGCGGATTTCAAGCGGATCGGTGTTACGCAATTTGGCTACTGCGGTGGCGATGCTGCGCACGGCCATCCAGGCGGCGAAATCCCGGTCGTTCATCCAGCGTCCGGCCAGGGCTTCGAAGCGTTTCTGCAATTGAGCCGCGCCATAGGTTTCCACGGTCTTGTGCCAACCGGTCGGCGTCAGGCCCTGGGTACCGGCGACCGGGCGCGGATACCAGGTCTGGTAGGGCACGTATTCGCCAAAGTCGCCTCGTTCGTCCGCCACCAGCACCACGTCGTATTCGGCGGTCTGGGTGAACAACGGCATGTCGGCTTGTGCGCTGCGGCGCTGATCGTTGTCAAAACTCCAGTTTTTTTCGGCGACGATGGTGTGCCCGAAGCGCTTGGCGGCGCGCCGCACGGCAGCCGCATATGCTTGGTCGTCGGGTGTCTGACCGACGATCAGCAGCCAGCGATTCCAGCGCCGTACGGCGAGAAATTGCGCCAGCGCATCGGTCAACATCGCGCGGCTGGGCAAGGTGTGCAGCACGTTGCTCAGGCATGCATTGCTGCGCAGGCTGTCGTCGGCACTGCCGGCGTTGAACAGCAGACTGTCCGGCAACGCAGCGCTGAGCTGGCGCAGGGTGTCCGCTGGCGCGTTGACCACAAACAGCCGCAAACCTTGCTCGTGCAGCGCGCGGGCTTTATCGAGCAAGGCCTGCGAATTGTCGGCGCTGGCGTTTTCCAGGCTGTAGCTGTGCTTGAGGAAACGCCCGGTGCTATTGCTGTCGATGATCGCCAGTTCGGCGCCGCGCAGTCCGGCATCCACCGGTTCAGGAATCACATTGGATAACAGCGGGCCGGGATCGGGTACGAAGGCCAGATAACCGATGCGCACTTGCAGGGTTTCATTGGCGGCCGGGCTTGGGCTTGTCCACAAAACCGCCGCCGCAAGGGCAAGCAGGCAGTGCAGGGCGGGTCTGGAAAGCTGGCGCATGAGGCACTCCGGTACGGGTTGCGCCAGCATAGGAATGCAATGGAAGCGGGGAAATATGCAGAAAGTACCAGTCTGCCAGTACCAAGGTAGTAGCCGGGCCGCTGTTGCCGGGATTTAGCATGCGGATATCAATAATAAGAAGGCAAGCTCATGTCCGCACTCTGGCGCATCAACCTCTGGGTGATCGGTTTCTTCTCGTTGGTTACGGCGGCCTGTTTGTGGCTGCTGCTGCATCAGGCAGTGGCCGATGTCGATCGCGAGCTGGTCGCCGCCCAGGCCGTGGTGCAATACCTGAGTGACACCGCCGAACAGCAGCCCGCCGCGCTCCAGCCGCGCCTGAGCGAACACCTGCGCCATGTGCGCGTCATCTGGCTGACTGCCGACGAGCAGCCACACGTGACAACCCAAAGCGGCGCGGATGCCTTGATCAGTCGCTGGCTGTTCCCCGCAGAGACTCACCCAGTGCGTATTATCAACCTCAGTGATGGCCGGCGGGTGCAGCTGGGCGTCGATCCTAGCGATGAAATCGATGAAGTCTGGGACTCATTGCAGCAATTGCTGTTGCTGTGTGGCCTGGCGCTGGTTGTGAGTCTGTCGACGATTCGCTGGGCCGTGCGTCGCGGCATGCATGTGCTCGATAACTTGCTCAAAGCCTTGCAGCAGGTTTCCCGGGGCGAACTGCACGTGCGCCTGCCGCTGCAAGGTAATGCCGAGGCGCAACAATTGGCCGGGCATTTCAACCGCATGACCGCCACCCTGGAGCATGCCGAAGCCGATAACAGACGCCTGACCCAGGCGCTGCTCGCGGTGCAGGATCGGGAGCGCACGCGCCTCGCGCAGACCCTGCATGATGACCTTGGCCAATACCTTGCCGGGATTCGCGCCCAGGCCTGTCTGCTGCGCATGGTGTCCGATCAATCGGATCTGGTGCGCAGTACCGCTCTGGGCCTGGAGGCCAATTGCGAACAATTGCAGCTTGGCTTTCGCGCGTTGATTCGCGATTTGTACCCGGTGGTCTTGCAGCACCTGCCCTTGTCCGAGGCCATGACCTTGCTGGCGGAACACTGGCGCAGCGCTCACGGCATCGAGTGCGAGCTGCTGGTCGATCCGCAGCTTCCCGAGTTGCCGCCCGTTGCCAAGGCGCATCTGTACCGGCTGCTGCAAGAAGCGCTGACCAATGTGGTGCGGCATGCCAACGCCAGTCAGGTGCGGGTCAGCCTGCGCAGGCTCAGCGCTCGACTGGTCATGGAAGTTCGCGACAACGGCTGCGGCGCGCAGGCACCGCAGCGGCCCGGCGTTGGCCTGTATTCCATGCGCGAGCGCGCCCGCTGTCTGCGCGGTGAGCTGCATATCGAGACACAACCCGGCGCCGGCTGGACGCTGGCACTGAACATTCCCCTGGAGGCTTGAATGCATATTCTGATTGTCGACGACCATGCCGTGGTGCGGCAGGGCTACGCCAGTCTGCTGCGCGCGATGTTGCCGCTGGTGCAGGTGCGCGAAGCGGCGACCGGTGAAGAGGCCCTGGTGTGTGTTCAGGAAGAAATTCCGCAACTGGTGATCATGGATTTTAGCTTGCCAGGCATCAGCGGCCTGGAAACCACCCGGCGCTTGCGACAACGACTGCCGCAGCTGCGGGTGTTGTTTTTCAGCATGCATGACGAACTGCCGCTGGTGCGCCAGGCACTGGACGCCGGGGCTTCGGGTTATCTGACCAAAAGCTCGGCCCCCGACGTGCTGATCGAAGCGGTACGCCGGATACTCGCCGGCCACGCCTACATCGAGCAGCCGCTGGCCACGCAACTGGCCTGCAACCCTCAGCAGCAGAACTGCACCGATCAGCGCCTGCAAAGCATGACCCAGCGTGAGCTGGAGATCTTCCTGATGCTCGCCAAAGGCACGCCCTCGCGGGTGATTGCCGAACGCCTGTGCATCAGCGCCAAGACGGTTTCCAATTACCTGACCTTGCTCAAGAACAAGTTGCAGGTCAGTTCCCATGCGGAACTGGTGCATCTGGCGATTGATACGGGGGTGATGCGGGTGGTTATGTGAGGGAACGGTTCATCTGCAATCTCCTCAATCATCCCAACCCCCGGGACAGGCCACGCACCCTTGCATATTGCTGTCCTGGAAATTGGCATACGGATGTCGCGCGCCAGTGAGGTTGGCGTTGGCCAGGTTGCTTGCGCCGAACTTGGTCTCCTGAAGATTCGCGTCGCGCAGGTCCGCGCCCTGCAGGTCGGCTTTGTTGAGAAAGGTCATTTCCAGATCCGCAGCCTGCAAGTTGACGTTGTGCAGCTTCGCCCCGGACAAACGGGCGAATTGCAGATAGGCAGCGCTGAGGTTGGCGCCTTCGAATTGCGCGCCCTGAGCGAACAGGCCCCAGCCTTGCACCGCTTGCAGTTGTGCGCCGCGAAGGTCAGCCATTCGCAGGTTGGTCTGTTGCAGGCTGGCGCGGGTCAGCGTGGCATTCTGCAGCTGCGCTTTTTCCAGGTTGGCCAGATCCAGCCTGGCGTGGCGTAGGTTGGCCTCGCGCAGATCGGCGCCGGCCAGGCTCATCTTGCGCAAATCCTGATTGCTCAGGTCCGCGCCGCGCAGGTCGGCGTTCGGGCATTGGCTGGCTTCGGCGATGGTGCAACCGTTGATCACCAACGGCTCACCGTCATCGGCAGCCAGGGCGCAGGGCAGGGCGAAAAACAGAATGAGGGGCAGGTAATTCATGATGGTTTTCCAGAGCAGGGTTAATGCGATTCGTTGGAGCGAGGCTTGCCCGCGAAGCCGCGTAGCTGACACGCCGCCTCGCCAACAAGCTGGCTCCTACAGCGATCGGTTTATCTGGCCGCTGTCTTGTCCCAGCTCGGAATCTTGAACACCCAGAACGATCCGCCTTGCGCCACCGGTTTGGTCAGCTCGGCCATGTCGCCGCCCCACAACGGCACCGCGCCGCCGTAACCCACCGTCACGCCAATGAACTGCTCACCGTCCTGATCCCAGGTGATGGGCGGGGAAACAATGCCACTGCCAGTCTGGAAGTTCCACAGCTCTTCGCCGTTTTTAGCGTTAAAGGCCTTGAAGAAACCATCGCCGGTGCCGGTGAACACCAGATTGCCCTTGGTCGCCAGTACACCGGCCCAGAGCGGCAAGCGCTCCTTGTGCTCCCAGACCACCTTGCCGCTGGTGGGGTCCATGGCGCGCAGGGTGCCGACGTGGTCCTCATACATCCGCTTGATGCGGAAGCCCATGCCCAGATAGGCCGAACCCTTTTTATAGTTCACTTCCTCGGTCCAGTAGTCTTCTTTCCACTGGTTGGCGGGGATGTAGAACAGGCCGGTGTCCTGACTGTAGGCCATGGGGTTCCAGTTCTTGCCGCCCAGGAAAGGCGGCGAAACTTCCACCGGTTTGCCCCTGGTTTCGCCTGGCAATGGCTTGGCGGGACGCTTGCCTTCGTTTTCCACCGGGCGGCCGGTTTTCAGGTCGATATGGCTGGCCCAGCTGATGTTGTCGACGAACGGGAAGGCGTTCTGCAATTTGCCATTGTTGCGGTCCACCACATAGAAGAAACCGTTGCGGTCGGCGTGACCGGTGGCTTTGACGGTCTTGCCGTCCTGGCCCTTGTAGTCGAACAACACCAGCTCGTTGTTGCCGGAAAAATCCCAGGCATCGTTCGGCGTATGTTGATAGAACCACTTCACCTCACCGGTGCTCGGATCGACGCCGACCTGGCCGGAGGTGTAGAGGCTGTCGTAATCGTGAGGATTGCCGTCCTTGGCGGTGCGCGCCCAGGTGTTCCATGGGCCGGGGTTGCCGGCGCCAACGATGAGGGTGTTGCTCTCGGCATCGAAGCTTGCACTCTGCCATGGCGCGCCGCCGCCGTGACTCCAGGCTTCGACCTTGCCGGTTTCGGTGGTTTTGTCATCCGGCCATGACGGCGCCTTGATGTCGCCGGTCGGCGTGCTGTCCTTGCCATTCAGGCGGCCCATGTGACCTTCGACAAAAGGCCGCATCCAGACTTCTTCGCCGGTGTCAGGATCCCGGGCGAACAGACGACCCACCACGCCGAATTCGTCACCCGAACTGCCGTGAATCAACAGCACCCTGCCGCTGACCTTGTCTTTGATCAACGTTGGCGCGCCGGTCATGGTGTAGCCGCTGCTGTGGTCGCCAAATTTCTTGTTCCAGACCACTTTGCCGGTGTTCTTGTCCAGCGCGATGACCCGCGCATCCAGGGTGCCGAAGAAGATCTTGTCGCCGTAAATCGCCGCGCCACGGTTGACCACGTCGCAGCAGGGGCGGATGTCGTCCGGCAAACGGTGGTTGTACGTCCACAGGCGTTTGCCGGTCTTGGCCTCCAGGGCGAATACCCGGGAATAGGAACCGGTGACGTAGATCACGCCGTCGCTGACGATGGCCTGGGATTCCTGACCGCGCTGCTTCTCATCACCAAAGGAGTACGACCAGGCCGGGGTGAGCTTGAAGACATTCTTGTCATTGACCTGCGCCAGAGGGCTCCAGCGTTGGGCGTTGGTGCCCATGCCGTATTGCAGCACGTTTTGCGTGCTGAGGTGGTCGTTGGCGATGTCTTCCCAGCTGACCTTGCCCGCATCGGCGGCGTTGGCAAGGCCCGAAAGCGACAGGCCGCCTAGCAACAGGGCCAGGGCCAGTGGTGACAGAGCGGCAGGGGACGATCTTGTTATTGTCATGGGGCAGGTTCCATTGGAGGATTGGACCTGTACAGGTTGGCCGCGGGAAGCGGGGCGCGATACGGAAAAACTCCCGCTGTTGCCGGGAAGAGTTCCCGAACCGTCTCTGATTTGGGACTGGTTCCCAAGCTCTACTACCAAGGGAGGAGGGCGCGGCCACCAAAGCAGCATTCGATGCGGGTGACCGGGTTCTTAAGATGGTTGCGTGGCTTTTTGCGTGCAATCTTGAGGACATAACAATGATAAGAATCTCAACTACCGTGCTCACTGCAACCCTGATCAGCCTGTTGGCTGGGAGTGGTCTGGCGCTGGCGCACGGCAACGTGGTGCCGCAAGCGGTGGCCACTGAAGGGCTGGAGCCATTGGGCGCTGAATGGCGTACCGAGAATCCCTATCGTGATTCCAAGAGTCACGACCGAGCGCTGGAAATCGGTTCGTCGGCCTATAACCAGAACTGTGCAGCCTGCCATGGCCTGGAAGCCAAATCCGGCGGCATCGCGCCCGACCTGCGTTTGCTGGACGTCGGCGTCGCGGGTGACGAGTGGTTTGTCGAGCGGGTGCGCAACGGCGCGGTGCGCGACGGCCGTGTCTACATGCCGAAAATGGCCGATTACTTGAGCCAGGAAGCGCTCTGGGCGGTACGTACCTATCTGGACAGCGTTCACGTCGAGGAGTGACCGCATGCGTCTGCTCGCGGTGCTATCAAGCGCAACGCTGTGGTGTTGTCTGATCCTGCTGGGTCCGGTCGCCAACGCGCAAGTGCGCAATTACGACACGATCATTGCTTCAGGGGTATTGAAAGTCGCGGTCTACCAGGACTTCGCGCCCTACAGCTTCAAGGTCGATGGTCAGCCACGCGGTGTGGATATCGAGCTGGCCACGGCATTGGCCAAAGCGCTGGGCGTCAGCCTGGAATTGATGTGGGCGCCGCCCGGCGAAAAACTCGACGATGACTTGCGGGACTTGATCTGGCGCGGCAGCCAGTTGCGCGACCAGCAGCTGGCCGACGTCATGATGCGGGTTCCTTATGACCGGGATTATGCCCAGCGGCGCAACGAGTTCGGTGAGCTGGACAACGATCATGTGGTGATGTTCGGGCCCTACCAGACCGAGCGCTGGCAAGTCGCCTACGACCACCGCCGCCTGGACGCAGTGCCCAGCGTCGCGGTGTTTGAAGAGCATCCCATCGGCGTGGAAATCGACAGCGTGCCGTCGTTCTACCTGACGTCGATCTTCAATGGCCAGTTCGGCGCCAGGACCCATCACTATCCGAGTGTGCAGCAGGCGTTTGTCGCCATGAAGGTCGGTGAAGTGGACGCGGTCATGGCCATGCGCGGCGAAATCGACTGGCAACTGCACCAGGCGCATGACCCGCAACTGCTCCTTGCGGAAAACGCCTACCCGAACATGGGCCGCCAGGTCTGGGAGATCGGCATGGCGGTCCACGAGAGCAATCGCCAATTGTCCTACGCCCTGGAAGAACAGCTGGAAACCATGATCCGCGACGGCGAGGTACAAAAGATCTATGCCGCCTACGGCATGCGATATGACGTGCCGGAGATGTATCAGTAGGTTGCAGCGGGTGCCGGTGTTTGCTGCGCGACGGGGGATCTCCCACAGAGAAATGCGAAGGCCTCATCGTTGCCGGAAAGGAATATGAAATGTTCACCCGCATCGCTGCACTGTTGCTGTTGCTTGCGCCGACCTTGGCCCCTGCCGTCCCCCCCGATCCCGGCAAAGACCCGGTGGTTTCGGTTATGTGGGCGTTCTTCCAGCAAAAACTGCTCAAGGACGCGCCTTATGTCTTCGACGACAAGATCATTTTGCGCGCGCCGCCTTTCGCGGAGGATGCGCGACAGGTGCCCATCGAAATTGATGCTCGGGCCTACCAGGGCCAGGTGCTGCGAATCCTGGCCTGGGCCGAACTCAATCCATTGCCGCAGATCGTCGACTTTCAGCCGGGAGCACAGGTCTTGCCGTGGCTGGCGATCCGCATCCGCATCGAACAGGCCACGCCGTTGCGCGCCGCCGTGTTGACCCGCGACGGTGTCTGGCATATCGGCTCGACGACGATTCAAGCGGCGGGCGGCGGTTGCACGGCGCCCAGCGTGGTACGTACCCAGGCGGGCTGGGAAGAACACATCGGCGAAGTGCTCGGCGGACGCTATCCGCGCCAGGACTTCAGCCGCCTGCGCCTGCAGATTTCCCATCCCATGGATAACGGCATGGTCAGCGGCATCCCCGAGTTCTACCTCAATCACGCCGAACTGCGCGATGCCAGCGACCAGCTCATGGCGAGCCTGGAACTGTTTCCGGCGGTCAGCGAAAACCCGATGCTGGGTTTTGATGTGCAAGGTTCCGGCACCACCCGTTTGGTGCTGCGCGACACCAGTGGCAATGAATTCAATGCGGCGGTGCCTTGATATGAACAACGCCCGGAGAGGGTCGAAGTGCGTGGCACTGCTGATCTGGGTATTGATCAGCCCATTCGCTCAGGCCGATCTGGAATACGACCTCAAGCCTCGCCAGATTGCCGAAAATACCTATGTGCTCGAAGGCAGCACCGATAACTTCGCCAAGGCCAACGGCGGCAATATCGTCAATACCGCGTTCATCGTCAGCAACAGCGGTGTAATTGTGATCGATACCGGCCCGTCCAGGCGCTACGGCGAGGCGATGCGCAGGGCAATCGCCGCCACCACCGACAAACCGGTGATCCAGGTGCTACTGACTCACCATCATCCCGACCATGTACTGGGCAACCAGGCTTTCGCGGATGTGCCCATCGGCGCGCTTGCCGAAACCAGCGCGCTGATGCAGCAGCATGGCGATGCGCTCGCGGAAAACATGTACCGCCTGGTCGGCGACTGGATGCGAGGCACTGAAGTGCTGTTGCCCAATCAAGCGTTGAACACCGGCACCTTGAATCGGAGCGGGCATCCGCTGCGGTTGATCGCCCTCAAAGGTCACACGGGGGCCGATCTGGCGATCTTCGACGAGCTGACCGGCGTGCTGTTCGCAGGCGACATCGTCTTCTATCAACGGGCCTTGACCACACCGAACACGCCCGGGCTGGACGTCTGGCTGGCGGACCTTGAGCAACTGCAGACGCTGCCCTGGAAACAGCTGGTGCCGGGGCACGGTCCGGTGGCCAGCGACGATGGGCCGTTCATGCAGATGCGCGATTACCTTGGCTGGCTCGACAACCTGCTGCGCACCGCTGCCGCCAATGGCAGCGACATGGCGGAGGTGATTCGCAGCCCGATCCCGGAGCGTTTTGCGGCCATCAGCCTGACCCGCTACGAGCTGATTCGCAGCGTCAGTCATCTGTATCCGCGTTACGAGCAAGCGCAGATGACGCGCGTGGATGCCCGCTGAAGCCAAGAGAGCACTACCAATGGACTAGAGATTTCGATACTGCGGCCAATTGTCCCGAGGTGCCGGGCCGAGAAGAATCTGTGACAGGTCGGGAAAATTTCCCGAAGCCCCCGGAACAAACATCCAGAACAACAAGAACGCAGAGGCAGCCGTCATGACCCAACCCGCACGTCGCCCATCTTTCGCCCTGAGCCTGCTCATGAGCGCCATGTTGCTGTCAGGCGCAGCCCTGGCGGCGGTGACCGACGAAGAGATTCTTCAGGATCCGAAAAATCCCGAGCAGATCGTCACCAATGGCCTGGGCGTACTGGGCCAGCGTTATAGCCCGCTGGATATTCTCAACACCGAAAACGTCAAGGACCTGCGGCCAGTGTGGGCGTTTTCCTTCGGCGGTGAAAAACAGCGCGGCCAGCAGGCGCAACCGTTGATCAAAGACGGCGTGATGTACCTGACCGGCTCGTATTCCCGGGTTTTCGCCGTGGATGCGCGCACCGGCAAGAAGCTCTGGCAGTACGACGCACGTTTGCCCGATGACATTCGTCCTTGCTGCGACGTGATCAATCGCGGTGTGGCGCTGTATGGCGATCTGGTCTATTTCGGCACGCTCGATGCCAAGCTGGTCGCCCTCAACAAAGACACCGGCAAGGTGGTGTGGAGCAAACAGGTCGCCGATCACAAGGCCGGCTACTCCATCAGCGCCGCGCCCATGATCGTCAACGGCAAGCTGATTACCGGCGTAGCGGGGGGCGAGTTTGGGGTGGTGGGCAAGGTCGAGGCCTATGACCCGAAAAACGGCACGCTGCTGTGGTCGCGGCCCACGGTCGAAGGCAACATGGGTTACACCTACAAGGACGGCAAGGCCATCGAAAACGGCATTTCCGGCGGTGAGGCCAACAAGACCTGGCCGGGCGATCTCTGGAAAACCGGCGGCGCGGCGCCTTGGCTGGGCGGTTATTTCGACCCCAGCAACAATCAGATCCTGATCGGCACCGGCAATCCGTCGCCGTGGAACTCGCACATGCGGCCCGGCGACAACCTGTATTCGTCTTCGCGTCTGTCGCTGAATCCCGATGACGGCACCATCAAATGGCACTTCCAGAGCACGCCTCACGACGGCTGGGATTATGACGGCGTCAACGAGCTGATTTCCTTTGATTACGAGCAGGACGGCAAGACCGTACAGGCCGCCGCCACCGCCGACCGCAACGGCTTCTTTTATGTACTGAACCGCAAGGACGGCAAGTTCATACGCGGCTTCCCGTTTGCCGACAAGATCACCTGGGCCAGCGGCCTGGACAAGGACGGTCGGCCGATCTACATCGACGCCAGTCGTCCCGGCGCGCCGGACGGCGAGGCCAAAGGCACCTCGTCATTCGTCGCTCCGGCGTTCCTCGGCGCCAAGAACTGGATGCCGATGGCGTACAGCCCGGACACCGGTCTGTTCTACGTGCCCGGCAATGAATGGGGCATGGATATCTGGAACGAAGGCATCGCCTACAAGAAAGGCGCGGCGTTTCTGGGCGCGGGCTTCACCATCAAACCGCTCAACGAAGATTACATCGGCGTGCTGCGCGCCATCGATCCGAAAACCGGCAAGGAAGTCTGGCGGCACAAAAACTATGCGCCGCTCTGGGGCGGGGTGATGACCACCAAGGGCAATCTGGTTTTCACCGGGACGCCTGAAGGTTTCCTGCAAGCATTCAATGCCAAGACGGGCGAGAAAGTCTGGGAATTCCAGACCGGCTCCGGCGTACTCGGCTCGCCTGTGACCTGGGAAATGGATGGCGAACAATACGTCTCGGTGCTGTCCGGCTGGGGTGGCGCGGTTCCGCTGTGGGGCGGCGAAGTGGCCAAGCGGGTCAAGGACTTCAACCAGGGCGGCATGCTCTGGACCTTCAAGCTGCCCAAGGAGTTGGTCGCCAAGCGCTGATGGCTAAAGCTGCGGGGGTGGGAGGTTCTCTGTTTGAGGGCAACCCACAGACGCCGCCGATGTGGTGTCTGCACCGACGCCTTCCCGGATAAATCCGGTCCCACGGAATGACCGCATTTCAGCTGTGGGAGCGAGCTTGCTCGCGAAGAGGTCTTCAGCTTCACGATGTCGTTTTCTCATAGACATTGCCTTCGCGGGCAAGCCTCCAGCTATATCGGGCATTTTCAGGCCCAAAGTACTATTTCAACCACGCATCCCCCATGCACTAATTGAACAACCGGACTTTCCCGGCACAACAAGAGGATTGACCCATGTGGAAAAAACCCGCGTTTACCGATCTGCGTATCGGTTTTGAAGTCACCATGTATTTCGCCAGTCGCTGATCAGGCTGTTCCGGCCTCGGTCCATCCTTCGCGATGGCCGGGGCCTTTTGCTGTCTGGCCAGTCATTAAAAGGTCGTATTGCATTCAGTAACAAATACACTAGGCTGGCGTGCATCTTCTAATAACAACAAAAAAAGGCTTTATATATGAGCCAGAACCTCAGCCAGCTGCGCAAGTTCGTTTCTCCTGAAATCATCTTTGGTGCGGGCAGTCGTCACAGTGTTGGCAACTATGCGAAAACCTTTGGTGCGCGCAAGGTCCTGCTGGTCAGCGACCCCGGCGTAATTGCCGCCGGTTGGGTGGCCGATGTCCAGGCCAGCCTGCAAGCCCTGAATATCGACCACTTCCTGTACAGCGACGTGTCGCCCAATCCTCGGGTCGAAGAGGTTATGCGCGGCGCCGAGTTGTACCGCGAGCATCACTGCGATGTGATCGTCGCAGTGGGCGGTGGCAGCCCGATGGATTGCGGCAAGGGCATCGGCATTGTTGTGGCCCATGGCCGCAACATCCTCGAATTCGAAGGCGTGGACACCATTCGGGTGCCAAGCCCGCCGTTGATCCTGATTCCGACCACGGCCGGGACCTCCGCCGATGTCTCGCAATTCGTGATCATTTCCAATCAGCAGGAGCGCATGAAATTTTCCATCGTCAGCAAGGCGGTGGTCCCGGACGTATCGTTGATCGATCCGGAAACCACCCTGAGCATGGATCCGTTCCTGGCTGCCTGTACCGGCATCGACGCGCTGGTGCATGCCATTGAAGCCTTCGTTTCCACAGGTCACGGCCCGCTGACCGATCCTCATGCGCTGGAGGCCATGCGCCTGATCGATGGCAATCTAGTGCAGATGATCGCCAACCCCAACGACATCGCCCTGCGCGAGAAAATCATGCTCGGCAGCATGCAGGCCGGGCTGGCGTTTTCCAATGCGATCCTCGGCGCGGTGCATGCCATGTCCCACAGCCTTGGCGGTTTCCTCGATTTGCCTCACGGCTTGTGCAACGCAGTGCTGGTGGAGCACGTGGTGGCCTTCAACTACAGCTCAGCGCCGGACCGCTTCAAGCTGATCGCCGAGACGCTGGGCATCGATTGCCGTGGGCTGACCCACAAAATGATTTCCCAGCGCCTGGTCGAACACTTGATCGCGCTCAAACATGCGGTCGGCTTCCACGAAACGTTGGGACGGCACGGCGTCAGGATGTCGGATATTCCGTTCCTGTCGCAGCACGCCATGGATGACCCGTGCATTCTCACCAACCCGCGCGCGTCCAGTCAGCGCGACGTTGAGGTGGTGTATGGCGAAGCCCTCTGACGAGCGGCAAAGTGCGCTGACCGCGCTGCTCGGACTGGGTAACCATTCGACGCGCAAGAGCCATTATCCCGAGTTGACGGTGCGGCTTGAGGAGCTGGAAAAAGAGCGTAACCGCTACAAATGGCTGTTCGAACATGCCGTCCACGGGATTTTTCAGGCCAGTCTGCAACAAGGTTTGCTGGCCGCCAACCCGGCGCTGGCACGCATGCTCGGCTACGACGATCCGCAACAAGTGCTGTTTTCCCTGGCTGATCTGGCCGGCAGCCTGTTTATCGGCGGGCAGGCTGAAACCGACGCCATCGGCCACGTCCTGCAACGCGAAGGCAGCTTGCTGGGCTACGAGACTCGGTTGCGTCGCAAGGATGGCAGCTGGCTCGATGTGCTGATGAACCTGCTGCTCAAGCCTGATGAAGACGGCATTTTCGAAGGCTTCGTCGCCGACATCACCGAGCGCAAGCTGGCGCAGCAACGCCTGCAACAACTCAACGACGAACTGGAGCAGCGGGTCGCCGCGCGCACCGACGAACTGTTAGTGGCGCGGGACGCAGCGCAGGCCGCCAATCGCAGCAAGGACAAATACCTTGCGGCCGCCAGTCATGACTTGCTGCAACCCCTGAACGCTGCGCGGTTGTTGATTTCCACCTTGCGCGAGCGTGCCTTGCCGGATGCGGAGCACATTCTGGTGGAGCGTACGCATCAGGCACTGGAAGGCGCCGAAGACCTGCTCACCGATCTGCTGGACATTTCCAAGCTCGATCAGGCCGCCGTCAAACCAGACGTGGAGTTGTATCGGCTGGATGAACTGCTGGCGCCTCTGGCTTCGGAATTTCAGTCGGTGGCACAAGCCTCAGGTTTGAGCTTTCGCGCGCACATCGGCGATTTCGCGGTATACACCGATCTGCGCCTGCTGACCCGAATCCTGCGAAATTTCCTCAGCAACGCCTGCCGTTACACAGCTTCGGGCGGCATCCTGCTCGGCGCCAGGCGGCGCGGGGATTATCTGCGGCTAGAAGTCTGGGATACCGGGCGCGGCATTGCCGACGATCGGCTGGAGTCGATCTTCCTCGAATTCAATCAGCTGGATGTAGGCCGCGCTGCCGACCGCAAAGGCGTGGGCCTCGGGTTGGCGATTGTCGAGCGGATCGCGAAGATTCTCGGCTATCGGGTGCAGGTCAAATCCCGGCCGGGGGTGGGCTCGCGTTTCAGCATCGATGTGCCGCTGTCCGACGAAATACCGGTGCCGGTGAGTGTCGTGGTGCAGCAACAATCGGGGGCTGGCAACCCGTTGCCGGGGCGGCGTCTGCTGGTGCTGGACAACGAATTGAGCATTCTGGAAAGCATGGCAGCCTTGCTTGGCCAATGGGGTTGCGAAGTGCTGACCGCGAGCGATGAGGCCAGCGCTTACCGCGTGCTCGAAGGTCGGCCGCCGGAGCTGATTCTTGCGGATTTCAACCTTGATCACGGGGTGACCGGCTGCGAGGTAGTCAGAGACCTGCGGGAATACTTTGGGCAGGAAATACCCGCTGTCATGATTACCGCCGACCGGAGCGACCAATGTCGGCGTTCGTTGCAGAAACTGGGCGCGCCCTTGCTCAATAAACCGGTAAAGCCCGGCAAGTTGCGGGCGGTATTGAGTCAATTGCTGGGGTGAGTGAGCGGGCCGTCAGCCGCCGGTCATGTTCATGAAGCGCACGACCTGTACATCGTCATCAAGCGTGAAGGTGTGGCTCCAGGGCTTGAGTTGCATGGCATCGATGATGGCTTTTTCGAGTTTTTCCGGCTTGCCTGGATGCGCGCGCAACACTGACTTGAGATCCGCCGAATGCTCGTTACCAAGGCACAGCAATAGCCGACCCTCGACAGTCAGGCGCACCCGGTTGCAGGTGGCGCAGAAGTTGTGGCTGTGCGGAGAGATGAAACCGACGCGAATATCCGGGGCCTCCGCCAGGCGCCAGTAACGGGACGGGCCTTGGGTGGATTCGGTGGAATGAATCAAAGTGTAGCGTTCAGCGATTTTTTCCCGGACCTGGTCGCTGGAGAAAAATGACTCGGCGCGACTGTGTTCGCTGATCACGCCCAGCGGCATTTCTTCAATGAAGGTGATGTCCAGATTGCGTTCGATGGCGAACGCCACCAGATCGTTGATTTCGTGATCGTTCCGGCCCTGCATGACCACGCAGTTGAGCTTGGTGTGAACGAAGCCGGCTGCGTTGGCGGCGTCGATGCCGGCAATCACCTTGCTCAAGTCGCCGGTCCGGGTCAGCTCGCGAAAACGCGCCGGGTCCAGGCTGTCGAGACTGATATTCAGGCGTGACAAGCCGGCATCGAACAGCGGCTGGGCGAGTTTTTCCAGCTGTGAGCCGTTAGTGGTCATGCACAGTTCGCGCAAGCCGGGCAGGGCGGCGATGTTCTTGCACAGGCCGACGATGCCCGAGCGGACCAGCGGCTCGCCACCGGTCAGGCGAATTTTTTTTGTGCCCAAGGCCACAAAACGTTCGGCGACCTGAAATATTTCTTCCAGGGACAGAATCTGCTGCCGGGGCAAAAACGTCATCTCTTCGGCCATGCAATACACGCAACGGAAGTCGCAACGGTCGGTCACGGACATCCGCAGGTAATCCACCTTGCGTGCAAAGCTGTCTACGAGGATTCGGTCTGACATTTCACCTTCTCAATACGCGGTCTCGACACATAGTAATCCAGACCGACGAAGACCGCGCGCCCTGTTGTCTTACCCGGAACTCAGTGTCGTATTGACACGCACGCTAACTGAGTCCAATTGCCGCAGTCCAATCGCTTGTTCCGATGGAGTCATTGATTGAGTCGATGAGGCAGGGTTTGCAGGCATTCCAGACGGCACTCACGGCAGAGCTTTTGCGAATGGATAAAGTGCAGGGTCCCTGAATACAGGGGGCGCCGCTTCTCGAAGCAGGCTTACCAATAACTTGGTCTGTGATCCATCTCAATGGTTCATAGTGCTTCGAGAAAACATCCGATTGGATAGATTAAATAATAGTCGTTTCAAAGTTAGTCATGGCTGTTGACCGCTGAGCTGCGTTCATAGCGTTCGAGTAACGGCTGGATGCTGATGCCATGCAAAAGAATGCTCAGCGCCACGACGGATAAGGTCAGGCTGACGCTCAATTGGGCAATATTTTCAGGCAAACCGTGGGTCAGTGCGAAACACAGGTAGTACAGGCTGCCGATTCCCCGGATACCGAACCAGCCGACCAAAGCCTTCTGCCGACGGTTGAGCAAACGGCGACTGACCAGCAGCCAGACGGCGGCGGGACGGATAATACAAAAGAGTGCCAATCCGAGGCCGACCGCGCGCCAATCCCAATACAGCGCCAGGGAAGCCCCCAGCAGAGTGATCAGCAGCACTTCCATGGAGCGCTCGACAAGGCTGCCAAATGCCAGCATGTCGCCCATCATCACGCCAGCGGCCAACTGGGTTTCGCTGATGTCTTCTGCTTCGGCGACGGTAGATTTTTCCATGGCCCCGGTCATGTGGCCGATCACCGGTTGCGCCAGATGCTCGGATGGCACCTCGGACTGGGTGGTGCGAGCTTCCGCCTGACGCAATCCCAGGCCCGCGGCGAACACCGCGAGGAAGCCGAACGCACCCACCGTGTCAGCCACTACATAAGAGATGGCGATCAATGCCAGCGCCAGGAAGTCATTGGGCGAGGTCGTGCTGTCGGCATTCTTGATACGCAGGTAAATCATCAAATGGCCAACGCTACGGCCCAACCCATAACCGATCAGCAGGCCTGCCGGCACTGCCCAGACAAGGTCTTTCACAGCCCAGTGCTGTAGCCAGTCGACATCGACCCCGCCATGGCTGATAAACAGCAGGGCAAAGATTACGAAGGGAAAGGCCGTGCCGTCGTTGAGGCCAGCTTCCCCGGAAAGGCCGAAGCGCACCCGATCCTGATCCTGCGCATTGTTGACCTGTACCAGTCCGGCCAGCACCGGGTCGGTAGGCGACAGCATCGCTCCCAGCAACAATGACACGCCCCAGGAAAGGTCGAACAGGTAGTGGGCCACCAGACTGGTGCCGGCTATGGTCGCCAGCATCACCGGCCCGGCCAGCCAATAAGCCGAATGCCAGGCCTTGCCGCTCAATGGCAGCCGCAATTTGATTCCGGTACTGAACAGCGAAAACAGCACGGCAGCTTCCGTCAGGCGTTCCATCCAGCCGGATGCCTGGCGAAAGTCCAGATCGAGCATGTCCAGGCCGACCGGGCCGATGGCGAAACCGAAGGCCAGGCAGACCGCCGAGGTCGTGACCGGTAACCAGCGCAGATAGGAGGAGGTGAGCGCCAGCAGCATCAGCAGCGTGCCCAGCACGGCCATACAAACAATAAAACTCATCCGTCTCCAACTCTCGCAACATGGCCCCCCGACCGGGGAGCGTTATCGTTGTGACTGTCGTATGAACGGATAGTTGAAACAATTCCGTAGGACTGGCTTTAGCCGGGAGGGCGTTCTCCCGGCTAAAGCCAGTCCTACGGATCCCCTATACAGGAATGGGTTAGCTACTACCGCTCCACGCTGCGATTCCAACGGGCGTTCCACTCGGGGCGCAACTGGTTCACCTGATCCCAGTCGATGGTCACGGCGGTTTCCAGATACTTGTTCATTGCCGCGACCTGGCCGTGGGTCTTGTCGCTGGTTGGGGTTTTCGGGTTGGACGGGATCTGGTCGCCGAATTCCAGCGCCGGGGCCTGGGCTTCCGGCGTCAGCAGGTAAGCCGCGAGTTTCTGCGCAAGCTCCGGCTGGTCATTTTTGGCGATGGCGCATTCAGCCACGTTCAGGACCACGCCGCCTTCCTTGGGCGGTGCGTATTCCACTGGCACGCCCTTGATCTTGAGGGCCGTGACCTGAGTGGGGGTCAGCGGGAACAACGCCGCTTCGCCGGTTTGCACCATCTCGGAGATCTTCGCTGAACTGGCGATGTATTCCAGCACGTTGGGGCCAACGGTTTTCGGCCAGGCCTTGAAGCCGGGTTCGACGTCGGTTTCGCTGCCGCCCTGGATCCGGTTGAACATCAAAAAGCCATGCAGGCCGAAGGTGGACGACGCCAGCGACTGGAACACGACCTTTTCCTTGAAGCGTTTGTCCGCCAGGTCCATCCAGGAAGTGGGCGCGCTCCAGCCATTTTCAGCGAACATTTTGGTGTTGTAGGCCAGGCCGGTAACCCCGAGGCTGACCGCCGCCGCTTCTTCCTTGATCTTCGCTTTGGCAGGCAAGTCGGCCAGCCCCGGGCTCGGCTGCAGCTTGTCGCACAAACCCATGGAGATGGCGCGATACATGATGCCGTCGTCGAGGAAAATTACGTGCATCTGCGGGTTGTCTTTGCTGGCCTGGACCTTGGCGAGGATGTCCGACGAGGTGCCGGGTACGATGACCACTTTGACCTTGTTGGCTTTCTCGAAAGCAGGCAGCACCTGATCCGCGTAAAGGCGCTCCATGGTGCCGCCGTTCATGCCCAGATACAGCGTCGGCTCGGCGTGGGCCGGAGCCGAGGCGAGCACAGCCGCGAGCGGCAGGCACGACAAGCCGGAGATTGCGAAACGTTTGACGTTCTTCATAGAAGCGACCTTCCTCTGTGCAATGGGATGACGTTAGTCGGGATGGGCTGTTTAGCAACTGAAACAGCTGGTTGAAATCGTTCAATGGAAAACGCGTCCAGGGCAATCGTCGACTGGCCGGTGCAGACCCACTCGGCCAATGCCTCGCCTGCCGCCGGACCGATTTGAAAGCCGGCACCGGCAAAGCCGAAACCGTGCAGCAGACCCGGTTGGGCAATGCTCGGGCCAAGTACCGGTTCGCGGTCCGGCAAGTAACCTTCGGTGCCACTCCAGGTGCGGATCGCCTGGGCACCGGCCAGCGGTGGATAAAGCTCCACGGCGTTACGCAGGATTTCCAGCAGCGCGGCCTGGCCCGGTCTGGCACGGGCCGGGTCCAGAGGAAAACCCTGGCCGCCGCCCAGCACGCAATTGCCACGGGCCACCTGGCGCGCATAAATGCCGCCGCCTTCGACGCCGGTACTGACATCCATGAACATCGGCAGCGGCTCGGTGACCAGCATCGCCGGATGCCCGGAAACCATGGGCACCGGCTCACCAAATTGCGCCGCCAGCGAACCGGCCCAGGCACCCGCGCAATTGAGCAACCACGGCGCGCGCAAGGTCAGGCCATTCACGGTAAGCACGGTGAACGCCCGGCCGTCATGGCTGACGTCGACAACCTTGGCCTGTTCGTAAATCTGCGCCCCGGCGCGCTTGGCCGCCTGGGCGAATGCAGGAGAAACCAGGCGCGGATTGGCGTGACCGTCGTCAGCGCACAACGACGCGCCGACTGCCACATCGCCAGCCCACGGGAAGCGGGCGCGCAACTGTTGGCGATCAAGCAATTGCAGTTCCAGGCCAAAACTCCGACTCGCTTCGGCATAAGCGCGCAAGGCGTCCATGTCCTTGTCGCTGCGGGCCAGCTTTAGGTGGCCGGAGCGTTGATACTCGCCGTCGACACCGATCAACTCACGCAGCCCGCTCCAGATGGCGTGGGCACGTTGCGACAAAGGCAGTTGCGACAAGGGCCGACCCTGACGTCGTACGCCGCCGTAATTCACACCGCTGGAATGCGAGCCGCAAAAGTCCCGCTCCAGCAAGGCGACGCTTTTGCCTTTCAGCGCCAGGGCCAGCGCCGCCGAAGCGCCGACAATACCGCCGCCGATAATCAGCGCGTCGGTTTCGATAACGTTGCTCATCACGAAGTCTCCACACCAAACGGCAGGGGTTTGATCGGTGCCTGCCCGCGCAGACGCCCGATACTGGCCAATTCCCGGCCACTGCTGTGCGCAACGATTTCCGCCGCTGCCAGTCCGCACATGCGGCCTTGGCAGCGACCCATGCCGACCCGGCACATGGCCTTGACCCGATTCATCTCCCAGTGGCCATCGGCAACCACCGTACGAATGTCGCCCGCGCTGACTTCTTCGCAACGGCAGATAACGGTTTCGTCGGGCGTTTTGGCGGCCCAGTCGGCGGGGAAGGGGAAAGCAGTTTCCAGGCCATGCCGGAAGCGTTCGATGCCTGCCAGTTTGTCTTGCAGTTCGGCGCTTCGCGCGCCGTCAACGCTGTGACCGGTGTCGGCCAGCAATGTCAGGGCGGCCAGTTCTCCGGCCATTTGCGCAGCATCTGCGCCCATGATGCCGGCGCCATCGCCCGCCAGATACACGCCTTTGACGCTGCTGCGCCCGGCGCTGTCTCGGCTTGGCAGCCAGGCGCGATTCAGTGGACTCCAGTGGAATTCGCAGCCCAGCAAATCGGCCAGTTGCGTCTCGCTGCGCAAGGCATGGGCAAAGGCTACGGCGTCGCATTCGAGTTGTTCGACCGCTGCGTTGCCTTGCCACTGCACTGCACTGACGCGTTTTTCGCCGTCGATGCGTTGCAGCGTCGCGCCTTGATGCACCGGGATGCCGTGCGCGGTCAGCCATGCCCGGTAATACAGGCCTTTGGCGAGGGTCAGCGGTTGGCCAAACAGCGCCGGAAGGGCCCGGCATTGCGCGGCAAAAGGCGCGCTGTCGAGCACCGCAACCACCTTGGCCCCGGCTATGGCGTATTGGTAGGCGACCAGATACAACAGCGGCCCGCTGCCGGCGAACACCACGCGCTCGCCAATGGCGCAGCCTTGGTATTTCAAGGCAATTTGCGCCGCGCCCAGGCTGTACACGCCCGGCAATGTCCAGCCCGGCACCGGCAGAATTCGGTCCGTGGCGCCAGTTGCGACGATCAGGTTTTGATAGTCGATCTGCCCGGCGCGCCGGTCTTGCAGGGTGTCGAGGCGGTTGTCTTCGGCGTTCCAGACCAACGTTTGCGGGCGATAGTCAATAACTGCGGCCAGCGCGTCCATGGCCTGATGCACTGCGACAGCCTTGCCCGCTTCAAAGCCATATAGCGCTTTTGGCTCGCGCTTGAAATTATCCGGCTGACGCCGATAAATCTGCCCGCCGCCGCGCAACCCTTCGTCCACCAGACAAGGCGGTACGCCATGGGCGAGCAGGGTTTGCGCGGCGCGAATTCCGGCAGGACCGGCGCCGACGATGACTGCTGAATGGACCTGGCTCATAGCTGCCGCCCCGGTTCCCGGCTCACGATCAGCCCGGCTTCCAGCAACGTCGAGCAGGCGCGGACGCGGCGACCATCGCCCAGTTGCACCCAGCAATCCTGACAAGCCCCCATCAGGCAAAACCCGGCGCGAGGCTCGGCACTGAAATCGCTGCCGCGCAGATGCTCGGCGCTGGTCAGCAAGGCGGTGAGCAACGTGTCGCCCAGCAAACCGCTGGCCGGTTGACCATCAAGGGTGAAGGCCAGGGCCGGGCGATCCTGCTCGGCAAGTCGTTTGAACAATGCCATAAGAGTTGCGCTCCTGACCGCCAGTTAGTGTTTGCCGACCAGCACCCGATCCAGACCGTAAACCCGGTCGAGGAGGATCATGGTCGCGGCAGTCAACGCGATGACCAGCGCCGAGACGGCGGCCATCATCGGATCGATGGATTCAGTGGCGTACACATACATGCGCACCGGCAAGGTCTGGGTGGAAGGTGAGGTGACGAAGATCGACAGCGTGACTTCGTCGAAGCTGTTGATGAACGCCAGCAGCCAACCGCCAGCGACACCCGGCAGAATCATCGGCAAGGTAATCTGCCGAAACAGCGTGAAACGGCTCGCACCCAAAGATTCGGCGGCCTGCTCGGCGCTGCGATCAATGCCGATTGCAGCGGCGATTACCAGTCGCAACACATAAGGCGTGATGATCACCACGTGGGCCAGCATCAACCAGGCAAAGCTGCCGTTGACGCCCATCAGCGCAAACAGGCGCAGCATCGCCACACCCAGCACCAGGTGCGGAATGATGATCGGCGACAGGAACAAACCGTTGAGAAAGTTACGCCCCGGAAACTGATAGCGGGTGATCGCCAGCGCAGCGGGCACTGCAATCAGCGTCGCCAGGGAAGCGGCGACGAAGGCCAGAATCAGGCTGTTATAGAACGAGTCGATAAAGTCGGCGCGCTCGAACACCGCGCGAAACCAGCGCAGGGAGAAGCCCGAAGTCGGCAGACTTAAAGTGTTTTCCGGGGTGAACGCCACCAGACAGACCACCACCAGCGGGGCGAGCATGAACAGCACCACCAGGGCGTGAAACGACAGGGCCAAAGGACCGTTTTTGGACATGGGTCATTCCCCCAGGGTTTTTTTATAGCGGCCTTCGACCATGCGGTTCCAGGACAGCATGACCAGCAGGTTCACCAACAACAGCGCCACGGCGATGGTCGCGCCCATGGGCCAGTTCAACTCCGAGAGGTATTGGTCGTAGACCACGGTCGCCACCATCTTCAGGCGTCTGCCACCCAGCAGACCGGGAATCGCGAAGGAACTGGCGGACAGTCCGAACACAATCAACGTGCCGGACAACACGCCGGGCATTACCTGCGGCAACACCACCAGACGCATTACCTTGGCCTGCGATGCGCCAAGGGACAGCGCCGCCTGTTCCGCCGCCGGATCGAGCTTCTGCAACGAGGTCCAGATCGGGATGATCATGAACGGCAGCATCACGTGGACCAGCGCGATAATCACTGCGAACGGCGTGTAGAGCATCTTGATCGGCCGGCCGCCCAAGGCTTGAATCCCCTGGTTTATCAGGCCGTCGGCACCCAGCAGCAGACTCCAGCCGAAAGCGCGCACCACCACCGAAATCAACAGCGGCGTGAGGATCAGAATCAGGAAAATCGAACGCCAGGGCGTGCCCATGCGGCTGAGGATGTAGGCCTCTGGAACGCCGATGATCACGCAGAGTAATGTAACCAGCGCGCTGATCCAGAAGGTGCGCAGGAAGATCTCGTAGAAGTACGAATCAGTCAGGACGCTGAGGTAGTTGGCCAGCGTGTAGGAGCCGCTCTTGACGCCCACCTCGTAGTCAAAAACGTTGAACGAGAGGATCAGGGTCAAGGCCAGCGGCAACAGCAGCAGGCCAACGAACAGCGCCAGCGCGGGCGCCGATAAAAGATAACCGCGCCCGTCCTGGCGCATGGCGGTGAGCAGGCTCATGGGTGCACCTCGTCGGCGTCCAGCACACGCAACAAACCCGCCCGCCAATCCATGCCGACCGCGGTGCCTTCTTCCATGGGCGCTTCGCCGTCGTTACGGCGTACTACGGTGAGTTCGCCGATGGCGGTGTCGATGCGATACAGCCATTGGCTGCCCAGAAAGTAGCGGGTGATGACCCGGCCTTGCAGGCGTCCGCTGCCAGCCGCCACCAGATCGATTTTTTCCGGGCGCAGGCTCAAGGTTAGTGCGCCATCACCGGCAACGTGACGCACCTGGGCGCAGCCATCGGCATCCAGATCACCGGGCAACATGTTGGCCTTGCCGACAAATCCGGAAATGAAGCGCGTGCGCGGGTGTTCGTAGAGTTTGTAAGGTTCATCGATCTGCGTGATGCGTCCGGCCTGCATCACCACCACGCGATCACTGATCGACAGGGCTTCGGCCTGATCGTGGGTGACCATCAGTGTCGTGATGCCCACTTCACGCTGAATGCGGCGAATCTCGAACTGCATTTCTTCGCGCAGATTGGCGTCCAGGTTCGACAGCGGCTCGTCCAGCAGCAACACCGGCGGCTCGATGACCAGCGCTCTTGCCAGCGCGACCCGTTGGCGCTGCCCGCCGGACAACTCCCGAGGGTAACGCGTGGCATGTGGGGTCAGGCGCACCAGCTCCAGCACTGTCGCAACGCGGCGCTGAATGTCTGCGGCGGATACTTTGCGCATGCGCAGGCCGAAAGCGACGTTATCGGCAACGCTCATGTGCGGAAACAGCGCATAACTCTGGAACACCACACCCAGGCCACGGCTGCTGGGTTTGGCATGAGTAATGTCGCGACCGTCGAGCACGATGCGCCCGTCACTGACGTCAACGAAGCCGGCAATCATTTGCAATGTGGTGGTCTTGCCGCAGCCGGAAGGGCCGAGCAGGGAAACGAATTCGCCTTTTTCCACCGCAAGGTTGGTGGCGACGACGGCGTCGATAGCGCCATAGCGCTTGGAAAGACCTTCGAGTTGCAGAAAAGCCATGGCTGCATTCCACCTTGTTTATCAGGCGCACCGGGGCACGCGGTTGGTAAAAGGGCAGAAGCGAAATGAAGTCATTCGGTTGCAGTGGACGTTGGTGCTCGATCTGAGTCGGCTACCAGGTTTTGTTCATATCGCCCTGTGGACTGAGAGTAGGACGAAGACTAGGATGGGTGAAAGGGACAATTTCACTGAATGACATTTTTTTTCAGGTTCATTCGTTTGGCGAATTAAATATTGGAAATTACGTCAATGGATTTCACTGAGCGGAATGAAAATCCGAAAGATGTTGGTGTCGGCGCTGTCTCACGGCTGTTCGCCGTGCTGCGTTGCCTGGGCGACTGCGCTGAAGGTGGCGAAAGGGTCACGCAACTGGCCCAGCAGGTCGGCTTGTCGCAGCCCACCACGCATCGCCTGCTACGCAACCTGATGGACGAAGGCATGGTCGAGCAGGATCAGCGCAGCAAGCGCTATCGGCTGAGCATCGAGTTTTTTGCGTTGGCGGCCAAAGCGGGCAACACCGGCAACTTGCGCGATCTGGTACGACCCAGCCTGTTGCGGCTATCGGCTTCTCTGGGGGATTCACTGTTCCTGCTGGCGCGCAGTGGCTTCGATGCAATCTGCCTGGACCGCAGCGAAGGCCCGTATCCGATTCGCACCTTCACCGGCGATATCGGCGGCCGTGTGGCACTGGGCGTGGGGCAGGGCAGCCTGGCGATTCTGGCTTACCTGCCGGAAGAAGAACGCGAAACGGTCATTCGCTACAACCTGCCGAGGCTCAAGGATTTCCAGCTGTACGACGAGGTTTTCCTGCGCTCGGAAGTCGACAACGTCCGCCGCCTCGGTTACGCCGCGCGCAACACCGGCGCAATACCCGGCATGGCCGGCCTGGCAGTGCCGATCTTCGACCGCGAAGGCCGCTCGGTAGCCGCCCTCAGCGTCGCCACCATCAGCGATCGCCTCGGCCCGGATCGTTTGCTGACCGTCGTGGAATTGCTCAAGCGCGAAGCCGCCGTAATCAGCGCGCGGATCAACCCGTTCGATCCGTCGCTGCGCAGGCCGAGTCAGGTGTTTGGGCAGGGGGAGTAGGGGGCTGCTATTCCAAAAATACGAATTTGGTGGTCATGAACACCGCGAGGCGCCATTGCGACGCCCCGCGAAAAGATTCGCTACGTACATATCCCGTATACGAACTGGATTGAAGTTTCGCCGTAGCGACCATCCATCTTCAGAGACTTTTCTGCAGCACGTTCAATTTCGCCTAACGAGAAATATCTCCTTTGGCATCTTGAACCCCCGCAACTTGAGCAGCGCCATCGGCCCCGCGCCGAGTTCGGTGCGCAGATGCCAGGTCAAACCGAGGCCGTCGGGGGCGGTGAGGACCATGCGGTAGCGGCTGTCGCCGTCGTCCAGCAGGGTCATTTTGGCGTTCTCCAGCAGGCGGATCAGGCCCCAGGTGCCTTGATAATTGCCGAACAGCCGTTCGCCGGTGTGCACGCTGGTCCAGGTCAGGCTGGCGCCCGGATGGTCGCTGCGGCCCGGCCAGTTAAAGCGCTGCCATTTTTCCCGCTGGTTGAAGTACTCGTGTTTTTCGCCGTTGAGGGTGAAGGTGGTTTGCACCACGTTGCGCACGGCCTTGCCGCTCAATTCGAAACTCAACCCCATGCCGCCGTCGGTGTAGAGCACGTCGGCCAGATGGCTGAGCTGGTTGATAGCGATCAGAAACTGCGGGTTCAGGCGCAAGCCCTGGCTGTGCCGCGTGTCCGCGACCCATTGGCTGCCTTCCTTACGCAGTACGCCGCTGAGTTGGCGCTGCAAGAACTGCTCGATGCGCCCGGAATCGGCGCGGATCATTTGCCCGAGCATGGGCAGCGAGATGTCGCTATTGGTGGCTGCAAAAGGGTAACGACCGGTAAAGGCGCTGTCCCAGTCGCTGACAACCGCACGCTGCCACTGTTTATTAAGGCTCGCCGCCGAGGGTTGCAGGACTTTTTGCCAGGCTTGATCCAGCGGCTGCACAAACAGGGTCTGGCCCACTCCGGCCCACTCGGCCCCGAGACTCGCAGCGATCAGGCGGCCATAGGATTGGGTGTCGGTCAGGTCGATGCTGTTGCCCTGAAACACGGTCTGCGCCAAGGCCTGAGTCATTTCCAGCGGGTCGGGGGCGTTGCTGATTTGCTGCAACTTCAAGCGCACGCGCGTCACGCGGGTCAGAAACGCCTGCACGCTCAGGCTGTCGTCGCTGGGTCCACTTTCCGAGCCTTTGCCGAGCAGCGCCAGCAAGGGGCCAAAGGTGGCATCCAGCGGGCCGCGCTGCCCGAGCCCCAACTGGTCGATCACCGGGGTCGCGTCCTGTTTGATCAGTTGCTGCGCCGACTGGATCAGCGAGTCAGCCAAGGCTTGGCCACGCGTACCGGCCTGGCCCTGCCACGCCAGGGTGTTCATCAACGCGATGACCGGCGATTGGCGCACATCGCTCATCAGCGTCAACCGGTCGATCACTTCGGCCAGGCTACCGGCACGCTGCCAGCGCAGGCTGTTGAGAAACGCCAGCCACGCACTGCTGTAATCCTCAAAGTAGCGTTGGGTGAGGCGTTCGCGCAGCACATCCGGGGTCAGTTCGGCGGCGATGTCCGTCTGGCTGTCGCTGAGTACCCAATCGATTTGCTCGCGGCGTGCGTCGGCAATGTCATCAATCGCCTTGCGCACCTGACCTTCCCAGGCCTGACGGGTGAACACGCCGGGCACCTCGGCACCCGAGGACAGCAGCGCCAACGTATCGGTGTCGCCGACCATGTCGTGCAGGCTCAATGCCGGAGAATGATTGGCCGCCGCGTCGAGCACCTTCTGGTACAGGTTGGCCTCGGCATTGCGTTGGCCCAACTGACCCAGCAGCACTTGTCGCGCCTGGGCCACCAGTGTCGGATTGGCTTCAATGCGCCAGTCCGGATGCGTCGCCAGTTGCTCGCTGTAAAACTTCCAAAGTCCGGGCGACAAGCCTTGCCATAATCCCGGCGAAATCCCTTCACGCTCGGGTTCGGCATTGCCCAATGTCTTGCTCAGAAAAGCCGCATGGACTTTTTCCGGACGCGCCATCATCAGGTAGGCCTTGAGTTGCAAGTAAGCCTCGTGCGCACGCTTGGCACGTTCGGGGCTGTCGGGCGGCAACTTGACCAACGCCTTGAGCTGACGTTGCAGATTCGCCGCCGCCGGGTCGCGCATCAGGCGGTTATTGGCTTCGATATAACGCGGCCACACGGCATCGAGCAGCGCCTGATTCTGGTTCAGGCCAAAGCGCTGATACCAGGCCGCGCCATGTTCGACGCGATAATCCAGACGCGCCATTTCCCGCACCCATTCGTTCAGCGCTTGCAGTTGCGCATCACCATTACCGGGCTTTTGCAGGGTCGCCAGTGACGTTTGCAACTGGGCGATTTGTTGCCGATTGCTGGCGAACGACAACAGCATGCCCGCGCCCCACAGCAGCGCCAGGCTGAGCATCAAGACGTAGCCGATGCGGGTGGCGGGCCAGCCGAGGCGACGACCACGTGCATCTGTGTTACTCAACACTCCGGACCAAGCCTCATCAACCTGAAGCGTATGAGGCAATCCGGAAGCTGCATTGGCGGGTTGCGCCAGGCTGAACCACAAACCACGCAGCGGCAGACTGCGGGCGAAATCACCAAGCAACGGCGCCAGCGCCTGCCACCAGCGGGCAATGCCCTCGGTTTGCAAATCGCGAGACAAACGAAACAGGAAATCATGACTCTGCTCTGCCTGCAGCTGCGCCATGCCTCTTTCGCGCAGTGGTTGTAGAAGCTGTTGCAGAGATACTTCGATGTCCGCGCCCGACGCTTTCTGCGGCAGAAGACAACCAACCTGTTCAACGGCGCGTCTGGCTTGCGGCCATTCACTGGCGCAAACCTGCCAGAGGTGCAATGGCGTCTGCCAGCGCAAGGCGCGGGCCAGTCGTCGAAGGTAACTGGCGCCAGTGCGCATCGCCTGTACGTCATCAAGCTGGTCTTCAGTCAGTACCCAGACTATTCCGTCCAAAGGGCACTGTTGGCGCAAACGCCGCAACGGTTCTATCCCGCCGTCGGGCAACTCATTCTGCGTACTGCCGCCCCAAAACAAAACGGTGCCTTGGCCTTCGACCCAGCGCTGCTCCATCAGGCCCGGCGCTACCATTGCAATTTGCTCGGCTTCGCCGACCACCCACAACAGGCGCACCTTGCGGTGCCAGAAAAAGCCGTATTGCTCGCGTAGATGAGTTTTGATGGTAGCAATGCGCTGGGTAATTTCCGCATTTGATTCTGACGAAGAGGATGCGCGCGTGGGTTGAACCCCATCATCAGCCTCGGGCTGGGGATAAACCGAACTCCCCATTCTTCTCCACAGAAACGAGCCACCACCCAGTAAAGCCGCTACGACAACCGTCGTCACGGAGCTCACCCAAAGCCACGTTGCTTGCCGATCGCTGCCATCCCGGATACCTAACCATTCAGGACTACGCCAGAGCACTGCACACAAAAAAGCGCCGAGCACTAACACCATGCCAGCCATCACCGCCAATCCAACAGAACGTCGAAACTGCATCTCGTATCCCTACTTCGAAAGCGGTGGCACAGGCATCAATACCGTGCCCCAAAGCCCCGTCTCGACGGAGCTGTTGCCACTGAAAATGAGCTGCGGGCCAGCGCCGCGCTCGATTGTCTGCGTCGCAGCGGCAATCGCCAGCCACGGTGATGCCTGGCCCGGCTGGCCCAACAAAGCATCTAAATTACAAAGCCCGTGGTCGTTATTCGCGGGCATGCCTACCTCACTCAGCACCGTATTGATGGCCACGTCTCGCTGCACATCGGTACCCACTCGCCAAGTCTGTTCAACGTCACGCGCGGCGAGTGGTACCCAGTCCAGGGCTTGGCGTACGGCATAGAGCAACGCTTCGGTAGTCGGCTCGCGCTCCAACTCCGGACGGTGCAGGTAAGCAATTGGTGCCAAGGTGGTTTGCGTCAGCCGGTTGCCAAGCAATATCCCCACCGCTGCTTCTGCCGTGCCTTCAGGTTGCGAAGGTGCAATCTGCGCCGCCACTACCAATAACAACCCCGGATCATTGATGCGTTGATCGAGCCACACATCGAGCGCGGCCAGGCCTTTGTCCTCGGCGGGCACTGCCAGCTGACGAATACCAGAAGCGGCCCATGCCTGTTGCCAGACGCGTTGCACCAGGTCCTCGGGCAAACCGCTGTCGATTTCCATCAACAGAGCCAGTGGGGGTTTTTCCGATAGCTGCATCAAGTTGGGCGCTAAATCGACAAGCACGCATGTCAATGCCTCCAGCAACAACGCTTCGGATGTCTCGGCGTCGCTGGATAGACGGCTGTGGCGAATCGCTGCCACGCCCTGCCATGAGGGTTGTGCTTTGATCGCCTTGGTACCACTGAGGAAAGCATCCAGTTGTACCGAGCCGCTCGGGTCCCCGGAATCACGCAGGGCGGTGCGTGCGCTAACACTCAGCACTTGCAGAGAACGCCGGCCACGACGAACACGGCGTAATCCATCCGCCTCACGGGCATCGTCCCAACCATCGGCAGCACTCGCCTGACCAAAGAACAACAAAGCACGAACGAAACCCAGCGCGCCCCATCCCAACAGCGGTACGCCAAGCGCTACAGTCCAGAAGTACTGCGACTGCTGTCGCAATACCTGACCTCCGAACGTCAGCGTAAGACCTACCCCAGCCAGCAAAAAAATCGGAAGCAAGGTCAACCAGAGCCAGAGACGCGGCCGTGCAGGCCGCATCGCCAAAGGTGAAGTTGATCCAGTCGCACTGGCATGATCAGCTCGCGCCCGCTTCTGGCAGTGACGAAATCAATGCACAGCCACACGCGCAAAGATGGCCGTTAAATGCGACCGACACGCTATTGTCCTTAAAGACCGGATGGCCCTCGGCAATCACCGTCGGGCCATGGATAGGAATCGGACATATCACCGGATCACCTACCCGTGCTACGCCAATACCGCCAAACTTCATGACTGTTGATCCGGCGAGAACTATGCCGCCGCTGATGGTTTGGTCGCCAATGCGAATGATGCCTTTCATGTTTTCGTACCTAGTAGGTTGAGTGTGTTACGAGCCATATCCAGTAAAAACGGGTTCGTGGAAGCTCGGCGAACCGGGCATGGGTGTGCCGGTGGCCGGTCGATGACTTTGGCCTTGGCCAGTTCGCGAATCAGTACTTCGCTGGGTTTATGACTTTCGAAGAGCGCATCTCGGCGGCACCACAACCAAGCAGGATCGCGCTAGGTAGTACCAATGCGAGGGAGCAGCACTTCATCCGAGCAACCCCCACTCAACCACTTCGTTGCGGAATGTCGTTTTGTCCGAGAACGGCCATGGGCGCAGGTGGTAGCGTTCGACGGTCTGGATCGGAAAAGCTTCACCCTCTTCGAAGTGGCGGATAACCTCCGGCCTTCTGACCGTGCGTTCCGAGGACCAGATGACTTTCCAGTAGCCGCCACGCGGGCAGGCTTCGCCGCTAAAGCAGATGAGTACAGGAAATCGGGCCTGACTGAAGCCTGGAGAACCGGGCATGGGTTTGCCGGTGGCGGGGTCGAGGACCTTGGCTTTGGCCAGTTCGCGAATCAGCGCTTCGCTGGGTTTTTCGGGCGGGACATTGGCCTTTCGTGCTTCCACCCATTGCAGCTTGCCGTCCCAGGTGGGCAGCGGCGCTGGCGGCAGGGGAACGATTTCGTTGATTTCGGGGACTTTGGGGTTGGCGTAGGAGTAGTTCGCCAGTATTCGCCAGATTTTTTTATAGCGTTCGGTGCGTTCAAGGTCTTCTTGTTGGTCGAGGTAATACAACCGGTCGTCCGGCTTAGGGCCACGAAAACCTTTACCCAAACGGGAAGCTGAGCTTTCTTCACCCGCAGACACTCCTAGCTGAAATGCTTCGAGCGCCTGTTCATAATTTCCATCCGTGGACAAGTCAATGCCTAGTGCATTAGCAGCTTCACCATGACCCTGTTCGGCGGCACATCGGCGCAGTTGTCGGGCGATATTCGGAGCAATATCAATTGGCGCTAGTTTCGCACCCACATCGTATTGGGCTTGGGCACTGCCAGTATCGGCTGCCTTGCGGAAGTAACGCAGGGCCATTTCCGGGTCCTGCTTCAATCCGGCTGCGCCTTGCTTCAAAAAAATGCCGACAAAGTAATAGCCCGTGGCTACACCCGCATCAATCAGGTTCTGGCTCAAGCGCAGATGTTCGTCGCCACTAACCTTAAAGTGACCACGCATACTGCCGTTTTGCAGGTTGATATTGGCCTTGTAATGGCCGTTTTCGGTAGCAATACGGTACAACCGCTCGACCTCGGCATCGACGGTTTTGTCTTGTTTTAGCTGATTGTTTTTCTGTAACCAACGAGCGTATTGGAACAGCGCATCGGCCTCAGCGGGCGGCGCGGGAATCTTTTCGTGCCCGCAAGTGAATGCCAGCCTGGCCTTGGCTTCGGTGAACGGGTTCATGGGAATGTCCTTGTTCAAGTGGGTTAGGCCGCCGTTGTTATCGCAAGCGGCCAGCAGCAGGCATGACAGCAACAAGAGCCAACGCATTAGTCGAGGTCCTTGAGTGTGTCTTTGCCGTAATAGAACTCGACGAGGGAGGCATGGGGAGCCATTTTTTTGATTTGGAAGTCTTTGTTCGTCTCAATGATCTCCTTCCATGCGATAAATGCCTCCGCTGGATCATCCTGCGCCCCCCTCCCTTTCGTATGGAGCTTCCACAACCGCCGCCGCAACGCCTCGGTCACACTCGCCCACTCATGGGCAATGTTCATTTCGCTGTCGACCTGCATGCTGCGGGTGTTGATATTGGCCGAGCCGTGGGTGGTGAACACGTCGTCGATGATCATCAACTTGGAGTGGATATACACCGGCATCCAGTCCTTGCCTGCCGGGGAATCGTCGGCCACCAGTGAGCAGATATGCACTTTCAGGTTGGGCATATCCATGTCCGGCAGCTTTTCCACCGGGTCGGCCTTGATTTTCGCGACCTGCTGTTTGAGCTTGATCTGCGCGCTATGGGTGGCGCCGTCGCGTGGATCCGACAGGGTCGTGCGCGACATCTGCTCATTCGCTTGGGCTGTTGCCTTTTCGATGCGTCTTAGCTTTGTGATTTCGGGAATGGTGTCGGCGCGCCCCAGGCTTTCGAGCATGCGCTGGGTGTTCACGGTGCCCGCCCCCATGCCGTCATCGGTGGCGTTGGTAATGACGAACAAATGCAACGCACCATGCACGCCAGGATCGCGCCCCCATTTGGTATGGCCTTGGGCAACCTGTTTGATCAGCTCGGCCAAAGGCGGCCAACGGAAGTACTGGTTTTCGATGTAGATGAACTGGGTGGCGTTGTTGACGGCCTGTAAGTACAGCCGCTCGATATCGCGTTTGCCCTCTTGCACCTGAGTGCGTACCAGTTGCGCCAGTTGCCGCGTGGCACCGGGAGTACATTGCAGTTGCGGGCCGATCTGTTTGGCTTGGCGCAGTTCCAGCAAGTCCTCACCGGTTTCCTTGCGCCAGGCCGTGGCAAAGTTGTGGTGCAGATGTTCCAGAATCGGCCCACTGACCTGGCTGGAAATATCCTGACGCGGGGTATCACCGCGGGGGCCGCGGTTGTACTCAGGCTTGGTGTCCTTGGTGCGGTTTAACGCCGAATGCTTATCGGTGTCCCAATACTCATCCAGCATGTTGTGACCCATGACGAAGCCGACGGCGCGATCCGCTAATTCGTAGTCGACCAGCACGGTTTTTTGATGGTGGGTGACTGTTGCCTGCAGTGCGAGGCGCATCAGCTCGCTGACTTCCGTGTCGAGACTATTGTTTTTCACATCCTCACCAATCCTGGCCCGATCCTCCAGACTGAAGTCGCGACCAACGAACAACGGAATGCCATCCCCACTTCGCTGGGCAGCTTTGTTACCTGCGACGGCGTACTCTTCAAACCATTTCCGGTCGAAGGCATATTGCGAAAACGTGGCGCTTTGCAGCTCTTTATCCCAACTTCCTCCCATCCCAGGCAGGTTGGCCTCGCCCGCGATGCCCGCAGAATTGCCGAACATCTTCCAGCCGAGCACCCGCACACGCACGCCTTCACGGGCCTTGACCCGAAGTAGCTGACCGATGCACAGGGCTTTTCCGTTCCGAATGAAATACATCGAGGGCTGAAACCCCCAACAGACGATATCGATGGATTTGGTGGCCTGGGCGATCGCCAGATGCACAGCCTTGAAGGCCTCTTCACCATTGACCAATGGCTGATAGGTCGCCATTACGGGATGGTATTCGGTGTCCTCGACGTACCAGGGTGGGGTGCAAGTGACCTGATCGGTTTGCTGGAGCGCAACAGGACATGTGGTGACACGCTGTTTCATTCTGATTTCCCTTTCTGATTGCCAAGTCCTTCCATCGCCTTCAGATACAAGGCGCGATGATCTGAATTTGAGGCAGGGCGACTCACTCCGGCATCGGTTTGAGAGATGTGTTTGCGCAGACCAAGATTGGCCAGTTGCCCGTGCTCGGGGTTGCTGTACTCGCCAGGAATCGGGACTTCAAACTTCACGCCATTGGATAGTTCCACCACGTATTGCCGAGTCACGACCTGATGGTCGATTTTCAGTTGGCCGGTGTTGTCCAGTACGCCTTGTTGCAGCGTCGCACCGTCGGCATACAGCGTGTACGGCATACCCGCCCAGCCTTTGCCGGAGGCGTTGGGAGTTTGCGGGACCTTGAACCGCAACACCTGGCTGGACAGACTTTCGCTGGACAGAAGTTGCGGATAATCCGGATGCGTAGCCTTCATGCTCGCGGCGCCGCTGTACTCAAAGCTCGCCGACTTGACGTTGTAGTCGCCCGCCGAGCCGGATTCGATGCTGTTCGCGTCGAGGGTTATGTAGCTGCCGCCGCCGTTGAGGATGATTTTCTTTTTTGCGGTGATGTGGATTTCATCTTCGGTGCTGGTGATTTTCAGGCCATGTCGAGCCATCAGTTCCAGGCGGTCGTTTTGCGCCTGGATGTTCACCGCCCCCTGATTGGCGATCAGCTTGATACCCAGCTTGCGCACGAACAGGCTCACGCCTTCGCCCACGTCGATAAACAGGCGTTTCACCACGCTGATGTCGGCTTCGGCGCCCGCGTTGAGTATCAGGTTTTTCTGCGCGGCCAGTTGCAGATGCTGGCCGCTGGTCAGGGCGATGCCTTTGGGGGCGCTGAGCAACAGCACTGAGGTCTTGAGCTGTTCGAGGTCCTGCTTGAGCAGGTTCAGTTGCGCCTGTACATCGGCTGGATCGGCATTCGCCGCCTCGCCATCGACAGACAGGTTTTGCAGTTGCTCGCCAGCCTGTTGCAGTCGATTGATGGCCTCGCTCATGTCGAGCACCTGACCCTGCGCCTTAGGCTGCGCATCCGCACTGATAAAAATGCCTTTGCCACCCCGAATCGCCCCCCAGCCATCGGTCCTCAATTCAAACCCTTCGCCGCGCTTTTTCTTCTCGGCATCGACCAGGTGCCCGAGATTCAGCTGGCTTTTGCCGCTGTGTTCGGTGCTGAGTTTGATGTGCTCGGAGCCGCGCAGGTCTTCCATGCGCAGTTTGTTGTTGGCCGGGGTGCGCAGGACGTTGCGGGTGTAGTCGCGTTTGCGCAGGGTGACGTGGTCCGGGCGGCGGTCATCGTGCAGGGCGTGGGCGATGTAGGGGCGGTCGGGGTCGCCTTGTTCGAAGGCGATGGCCACTTCGGTGCCGGCAATCAGCGGCAGATGCAGGCCGTGAGTGTCGCCGGCATAAGGGCGCGCGAGGCGCAGCAGCATGCTTTCCTGGCCGGGTTTCCAGCTGTCGCGGTCGAACAGGAAGTTGACCCGATAGTAGCCATCCCGGTCGATTTCGGAATAAGGGGCGTTTTTCTGCGGGCTGGTCACGCGCGCCGGTACGGTGCCGGCGATTTGCGGCTTGGGCAGCAGCGGTGGCCGGAAGCAGACGGTTTCGGAATAGGGAATGGCCTCGAAGGTCACTTCAAAACTGCGATCACGGGCGGCGCGGGTGATCAGCCGGGTAATCACTGCGCCCGGCGCGAAGGCCTGGGGTGCGCCGTCGGTGATTTTCAGGACCTGACCGAGGGCCAATGTCGCGCTGCTGCTGACGCCGCTGAGTGTGGTCTGGCCGTTGAGGTAACGCTCGTGGCGCAAACGCGCGTAGAAAAAACCGCTTTCGCTTAACAGGTCTTCGTCCTGATTAAGGCGGTCACCGAGCACGGTGTACGGTTCGGCGTAATGATAGGCCTCGCCGTAGGTGGTTTTCGCGCCTCGGGTCTGATCGACTTCGCCGTTGAGCCAGGCATTGGCATCGCGATGGTGATAGGCGCGAAAGTTGATGTTCTTTTCCACCACCTGGTGGCTGGTTTGCAGTTGCCATACGCCATCCTGCCCGCTGCTGGTAAAACCAGACGGCGAACGCAAGGGCAGTTCGACACCGAACTGGTAATGACGCTGGTCGTCATGAAACTCAACAACATCAATCTTCAAGCGTTGGTCGACGGTGAAGCGAAACCAGATACCCACTTCGGCCAGCAGCCGGGTAATAAACACCAAGTCGCTTTCGCCGTACTGCATGACCTGTTCGCGTCTGGGGTAGTCGCGCGCCAGTTTGAACAGAAAGTCCTGACCTTCGAAGTTGTGCCGACTGCGCAGAATGCTCTCGACAATAGTCGGCACCGACTGATGCTGATAAATGCGGAACTGTTTGCCCTTATCGAGCAGTGCCATACGCGGTTGCAGGGTCAGTGCGTAACGGGCTTCATCGTTGGAATCGGACAGGCGCTTGAAGCCAGTAACCACCCCATGCAAGGTGCGCAGCAAAATTTCCGGCTTGTCCTCGGAGGAAAAGGTCGTCTTGAGCACGGGTGCCCGTGGCGCGGCGTGCAGGGTGAACGTGGCTGAGCGACCAAGCATTTTCTCGACCGCAATGTCCTGCTGAGTCGAGGTGAATTCCACGTCGTACTTGAACGGCTGGCTCAGATGTTCTACGCCCTCGAAGGTCAGAACATCGAGCGTTGCATCGACACCACTGACTTGCAGTTTGTGGCGACTGTGGTCGAAGAAAGCGCGCGGTGTTGGGGACATGTTCAGGCCTCCTGTAAGACTTGCAACAGAACGCTACCTAACGGGAGTAATAAGATATTTCCAACAACACGCGCGGAATTAACGCGCAGAAAGGGGCTGCGCGATAACGCACAGTCAATTCTTATAAACATTAATAAACATCCTTTTAAACAAGCCGAAGATTGATTAACGAACCGCCCCCCAAATGCGCCTATCAATAAGGCAGTCGCGTTTATATCGCTAACTACGCGCTGAACAGGCATTGCCGGTTACCGATAAATACCTTATGCAAAACATATAGTGGGGGCGGAGCGTGCAACAATGGATTATCTATGGCCTTGATTCCATAGCCGAACCCGGATTCAGGAAATTTCCTATGTATTATCGGAAGTGCCCTACAGCGAAGCACTAAAGCATCTCTGAGGTTGACATCTGATTACGATCACTTTTTTGAAAATGAAGCACAAACAAGGTCATATCTTGCACTCAATTTTCAGCCGGTTACTTGGCTTGGGCCGCCACCGTGAATTTCACCGCACTGCAGGCAACCGAAACCCGCGCAGCTGACCGACCAACGACCCTCAAGAACCCCACAGGACAGCCGATGCTCCGGGAGTAGGTTGCGTGACGAGGCGTGTGCCCGGAACGGTAGAACAGGGAAGTCGAAATTATTGGGTTCATGCCAGGCATGGGTCCGTCTCCCTCCCGAGGTGCTTGTTATGTCCAAATCCCTGAGGCTGCAGATTCTTGGCCTGCTTGGTGGCAGTCTGATTCTGGTGCTGTTGATCGCGCTGGCCTGTTTTCACTTCCTTTCCAGCAACGTGCAGTCCTATCGCGGCTTGCTTGAAGGACCGCTGCGCGCTTCACAGTTGGTCGATGAAGCCAATCTGCAATTCAAGATTCAGGTCCAGGAATGGAAGAACGTGCTGCTGCGCGGCAAGACATCGGCTGACCGCGATAAATACTGGGCGCAGTTCGAGGAGCAGGAGCGTCTGGTTCAGGAGGCCTTGAACAACCTCTCGGCGTTGCAGGGCACTGAGCAATCGGTAAAAAGCCAGGTGCAGAAGCTACGCGAAGAACATCAGGTGCTCGGCGCGGCCTATCGCAAGGGGCGCGATGCGTTCGTTGCCGCTGGCGGCGATCCTGTCGCGGGCGACATAGCCGTCAAGGGCGTGGACCGCGCTGCGAGCGAACAAATGAGCGAGTTGGTCGACCAGTTGCGCAAGCAAAGCGGCGAGCAGTCGCTGCTGATCAGCAACACCGCGGACCGCACCATTGTGCTCGGCGCGCTGGTCATGCTGGCTTCGGCGATTCTGGTGGGGTTATTGACCCTGTGGATGGTCAATCGCAACCTGATTACGCCGATTCGCATGCTGATCGACTATGTCTCGCAGTTGAGCGAAGGCAAATTTGCTGCGCGGGTCGATATCACTCGTCAGGATGAGTTGGGTCGTCTGGCGATTGCCGCCAACATCCTGCGTGATTTTCTCGCGGACACCTTTACTCGGCTCAAGCGCAGTACGTCGGATCTGGACACGGCCGGCAGCGAATTGAATTCCATTGCCGCGCTGATGGCGCAAGGCACCCATGAGCAATTTGAGCGCACCGATCAGGTGGCAACCGCGATGACTGAAATGTCGGCCACGGCACAGGAGGTGGCCCGTCATGCGGCGCAAGCGGCACAGGCCGCCGACGAAGCCGATCATCATGCTCAGGAAGGCGGCAAGGTGATGAAGGCAACCATGGCGACCATCACTTCCATGCGCAACGAAATTGGCAACACCGCCAGCGTGATTCATCGTCTGGAAACCGACAGCGGGCGGATTGGCAAAGTCCTCGAAGTGATTCGCGGCATTGCTGAGCAGACCAACTTGCTGGCTTTGAATGCGGCCATTGAAGCGGCGCGTGCCGGTGAGGCCGGGCGCGGCTTTGCGGTAGTCGCCGATGAGGTCAGAACCCTGGCGCAACGCACTGCCGCGTCAACTGCCGAGATCAACCAGATCATCAATTCCGTGCAGACCGGTGCCATCGACGCTGTGCAGGCGATTCAGGGAGGTCAGGCGCGCAGCGAAGAAAGCGTCGAGCAGGTGACCAGTGCGGGAGCGACTCTGGAGCGCATCACCACGGCGGTGGAAGCCATTCGGGACATGAACCGGCAGATCGCCACCGCTGCCGAAGAGCAGACATCTGTGGCCGAGGACATTTCCCGTAATCTCACGGAAATTACCGCCATCGCCAGCACCAATCAGGACAACGTCAAGCGCACTCAAGCCGCCAGCCATGATTTGCATGGCCTTTCGGTGGGGCTCAACGATGTGATTTCACGCTTGAGTGCTTGAGGTCGATGTCTGGAACTGACCGTTTCAAACACTCGCCGCGCTGCGCCACTGCCTCGGGCTTAACCCGAACCAGCGTTTGAACGCGCGGGAGAAGGCGCTGGTTTCCGAGTAGCCCAGCAGCGTAGCAAGCTGGGTGACGCTCATGTTCTGCTGCTGCAAATGGGTCATCGCGGATTGCTGGCGGATCTGATCCACCAGTTGCGTGAAATTGACGCCGTGTTCGCGCAACCGACGTTGCAGCGTCCATTCGGACAGGCCCAGGGTTTGCGCGATGTCTTCCAGCGCAGGTTCGCCCAGATGCAGGACGGCAGTAATGGCCTGTCGCGCTTGATCGAGCACGCCGGGCTCATTGCCACTTTCGCCCAGTTGACGAATGGCGTCCTTGATCAGCATCAGCAGGATCGGGTCGGCACCGGGCATCGCCCTGGCAATAAGGTCGTGTTTGGGAATCAACACTGAGTTGCAGGACTGACCGAAGCGGACCTGAGTCTGAAACGCTTCACGGTGCTCGTGCCAGTTCTCGGGCTGCGCATGTTCGAACGCGACTTCCCTGGGTGCCCAGTCAGGGCCGAGCACATGGCGCACCAGATTGGTGGCCATGCCCATGGTCAGTTCGGCATCCTGGCGGCGTTCATGGATGGCGCCGTGGCGTACCTGATAATCGAAGCGATAACACTCGCCCTGATCCACCAGCTGGATCAGCGTGCTGTGTTGATGGAACGGAAAAGCCTTGGCGAAGTTGATCAAGGCCGCTTCGAGGGTGGACGAGCACAGGCCGATATAACCCAGCAGGCCGAGCGCCTGGGGTTGGAATTGCTGGCCATAGCGCAGGCCGAAATTGTCACAGGCGGTTTGCCGGGCGGCTTCCTCCAGCACCTTGCAGTAGTTGGGCAGCGGCAGGCTCAAGGTCGGGTGCAGAAGTTGCTCGGGATTGATCCCCGCATGGCCGAAGACGCGATCAAGATCACCGCCATGCTGAACGATAAAACCGTCCAGGCCATTGGCGGCCGCCGACAGGACACCACAATTGCTGGCACTTTGCGCATTTAACGGTGCGGGTGAAAGCAGGGTCTGGAACATGGTGATGAGGGGCCGTCATGGTGTGTATGAAAATAATTCAAGCAATTGTCATACCTTGTTACGGGTAGAGAGCGATGACCTTCGTCCCGTTGGAGCGAGACTTGCCCGCGAAGGGCCGGTACATCCTGCCCGGACGTTGGCTTTCGCGGGCAAGCCTCGCTTCAACGGAGACGTGAAACAGCGTCGACCTGCTACCCAACCACTCACCCACGGCGCAGGCCAAACGCCAGCTTGGGAAGCGAGGTTGCACTGAAATCCCCTGAATTCGTGACCCGATTTAAGGCGCAATAGCCTTTTCGTGCGCTGGCTTGAGGCACTGCCTGCAAAGCGCCGGAAAACTTGACCGCAGAGGACAAATCTCGTTCTCCCCGGTCAAGCCTTGGGTTTGCCAGAGTGACTATTCTCGTCGACAGACAATACCGTCGCTGGCTTCCGGGGTTTACGACCATGACTGCTTCGCAACTCAAACCAACATTGGGCACCCTGCATTTGTGGGGGCTGGCCGTCGGCCTGGTGATTTCCGGCGAATACTTCGGCTGGAGTTACGGCTGGGGCAGCGCCGGTACCCTGGGTTTTCTGGTCACCACGCTGATGGTGGCAGTGATGTACACCTGCTTCATTTTCAGTTTTACCGAATTGACTACCGCGATCCCCAACGCAGGCGGCCCGTTCGCCTATAGCCTGCGCGCCTTTGGCGTTACCGGCGGGACGATTGCCGGATTGGCCACGCTGATTGAATTCGTCTTCGCGCCGCCTGCCATCGCCATGGCCATTGGTGCGTACCTGAATGTGCAGTACCCGTCGCTGGACCCGAAGTGGGCGGCCATCGGCGCATATTTCGTGTTCATGACCCTGAATATCCTCGGCGTGAGCATTGCCGCGACCTTCGAGTTGGTGGTCACTGTGCTGGCCGTCGCCGAATTGCTGGTGTTCATGGGCGTAGTGGCACCGGCATTCAGCTTCAGTAACTTTGCCCTCGGCGGCTGGGCCGGTTCCGATACTTTCGGCATGCCAGCCATCAGCGGCATGTTTGCCGCGATCCCGTTTGCCATCTGGTTCTTCCTCGCCATCGAAGGTGCGGCCATGGCTGCCGAAGAAGCGAAAGATCCGAAAAAGACCATTCCTCGCGCATATATCGCAGGGATTCTGACCCTGGTCACGTTGGCCATAGGCGTGATGATCTTTGCCGGTGGTGTCGGCGACTGGCGCACGCTGGCGAACATCAACGATCCACTGCCGCAGGCGATGAAAGCCGTAGTCGGCAATAATTCGAACTGGATGCACATGCTGGTATGGATCGGCCTGTTCGGTCTGGTCGCGAGTTTCCACGGCATCATCCTGGGCTACTCACGTCAGTTCTTCGCCCTGGCGCGTGCGGGTTTCCTGCCATCCGGGCTGGCCAAACTGTCGCGTTTCCAGACGCCGCATCGGGCCATTCTCGCCGGTGGCGTAGTGGGTATCGCGGCGATTCTCAGCGACGGTCTGGTCAATCTGCAAGGCATGAGCCTGACCGCAGCAATGATCACCATGTCGGTGTTCGGCGCCATCGTGATGTACATTGTCAGCATGCTGAGCCTGTTCAAACTGCGTCGCAGCGAGCCGAATCTTGAGCGCAGCTTCCGTGCCCCCGGTTATCCCGTGGTGCCGGCCATTGCTCTGATTCTGGCGGTGGTGTGCCTGGTGGCGATGATCTGGTTCAACCTGATAATTGGCTGCATCTTCCTCGGGTTGATGCTGGTCGGTGCGGTGTTCTGCAAAGTGGTGCGTGGCCGTGGCGCTGTCCCGGCTCTGGCCAGTCAATAAAGGAAGGATGTGCATGAGCTTCTCCCACAGCATTGGCGCGATGACCTGGCGCTTTGACAGCCTGCGGGAGTTGCTGGCCAAGGCCAGTCCCGCGCGCTCCGGGGACTTTCTTGCTGAAATTGCCGCCGCCAGCGATGCTGAGCGAGCGGCAGCGCAGATGGCGCTGGCGGACGTACCCCTCAAGCGATTCCTCAGTGAGGCGTTGATCCCCTACGAACAGGATGAAGTCACCCGGCTGATCATGGACAGTCATGATGCGGCAGCCTTCTTGCCGGTCAGCCACTTGACGGTGGGCAGCTTTCGCGACTGGTTGCTGGGCGACGAGGCCACCGAAACCAGCCTCAGGGCCTTGGCACCGGGACTGACACCGGAAATGGTCGCCGCCGTGTCGAAGATCATGCGCGTCCAGGATCTGGTGCTGGTGGCGCAGAAAATCCGCGTGGTCACACGCTTTCGCAACACTGTGGGGCTGCGCGGACGGATGTCGACCCGTCTGCAACCCAATCATCCGACCGACGATCCCGCCGGCATTGCTGCCAGCGTTCTCGACGGCCTGTTGTATGGCAACGGCGATGCCATGATCGGCATCAATCCAGCAACCGACAGCGTCAGCGCCATCAGCGAGCTGTTGAAAATGCTTGATGGCGTGATTCGGCACTATGAAATTCCGACTCAATCCTGCGTGCTGACGCACGTCACGTCGTCCATTGCGGCGATTGAAAAGGGCGTGCCACTGGACCTGGTGTTTCAGTCGATTGCCGGCACCGAGGCGGCGAACAGCAGCTTCGGTATCAGCCTGGAGATTCTGCGTGAAGGCCATGAAGCTGGTTTGAGTCTGAACCGAGGCACTCGGGGCAATAACCTGATGTATTTCGAGACCGGGCAAGGCAGCGCGCTGTCAGCCAATGCCCATCACGGCGTCGACCAGCAGACCTGCGAGACTCGCGCCTACGCCGTGGCCCGGCATTTCAATCCGTTTCTGGTCAACACCGTGGTGGGCTTTATCGGTCCTGAATACCTGTACAACGGCAAGCAGATCATCCGCGCCGGGCTGGAAGATCATTTTTGCGGCAAGCTGCTGGGCGTGCCGATGGGGTGCGACATCTGCTATACCAACCACGCCGAAGCGGATCAGGACGACATGGACGTGTTGCTGACGCTACTTGGCGTCGCCGGGATCAACTTCATCATGGGTATTCCCGGCTCCGACGACATCATGCTCAACTACCAGACCACGTCGTTTCACGACGCGCTCTATGCGCGCAAAACCATCGGCTTGCGGCCCGCGCCGGAGTTCGAGGAGTGGTTGATCCGCATGAACATCCTGCGTCAGGATGACAACGGTGTACGGCTCGGGCAGGGAATACCGCCGCTCTTCAGCCAGGCGCTGGCAAAACTCAATTGAGGGATGACCATGAGCGATGACCCGAAAACTCCTGCCCAGGCCGATGCCTGGAGTCAGTTGCGTTCTTTGACCTCGGCGCGCATCGCCTTGGGTCACGCGGGCACCAGCCTGCCCACTGCGGCGCAGCTGGATTTCCAGTTCGCCCATGCTCAGGCGCGTGATGCGGTACACCTGGCATTCGACCACGCTGCATTGACTGAACAGTTGCAGTCGCGTGGACGGGAAGTGCTGACGCTGCACAGCTCTGCCGCTGATCGTAATCAATACCTGCAGCGGCCTGACCTCGGTCGCCGGTTGTCTGCTGATTGCGCCGGGCAGCTGCGTGCCTATGCTCAAAACCATCCGCAAGGCTTCGATCTGGCCTTGGTGGTGGCTGACGGCTTGTCGGCTTTGGCGGTGCATCGGCACAGCCCGACCATGCTCGAACGCATCGACGAACTGGCCGCCGAGCAAGGCTGGAGCCTGGCACCGGTGGTGCTGGTGGAGCAGGGCAGAGTGGCCGTGGCCGACGAAGTCGGTGAACTGCTCAACGCGCGGATGGTGGTGATTCTGATCGGTGAGCGGCCTGGGCTCAGTTCGCCCGACAGCCTTGGCCTGTACTTCACCTTTGCGCCCCGCGTGGGTCTGAACGATGCGGCGCGAAACTGCATTTCCAATGTGCGTCTGGAAGGCATGAGCTATCCGATGGCGGCGCATAAATTGCTCTACTTGATGCGAGAAGCCTGGCGGCGGAAGTTGTCCGGAGTCAACCTCAAGGACGACGCGCAGGTGCATACGCTGGAAGCCGATGTTCCGGCGGGCAAGGGTAATTTCCTGCTCAAGCAATAAGGTTGTGGGAAATTTCCCGTCATTCACAGGCAGCGCTGTCGCACGGCAAACACTGACCTCCTACAGATTTCGTGTCAGTACGGGAAATATCCCATCCAAGGTAGCTATAAATCGAAACTTATCGCACCCTGATGTCATATAGATGGCCTTCGGATGTACGCCGGCGATGAGAAGTAAATATTATCTGGCTGGGAATCGCCCACGCCTGTTCAATAGCGTCGTCACTCGACTGTTGCTATTGGCGCTGTGCATCATCATTTTCGGCGCGGTATTGCGTTATTACGTATTGAGCAACTTCCTGCGCGAAGATCTGGCTGCCACGGTGCAGCGCCAGCAGCTGGCCCTGGCGAGTTATATCGCGCAGGATGTGGACAGCAAGATTCTGCAACGTCAACGGCTGCTGGAACGGGTGGCGGCCGATATGTCCCGGGTTTCACTGGCAGAACCCGGACAACTTCAAGCCTGGCTGAATGAGCGTTATGAATATCAGACGCTGTTCTCCGGGATTGCCATCGTCAATGCCCAAGGAAGTTTGCTGACCAGTGCCCCGATGCTGGATGGCCAGCGCGATTCTGATTATTCCGGGGGTGATTACCTTCAAGCGGCATTGGCGGGTCGTCCGTCTATTGGCAGCCCGAGAACCGACACTGCGGGTGACGGGCCGTTGATTCCCATTGCCGTACCTGTAAAAAAACCAACTGGGGAAACTGTGGCGGTGCTGGTTGGCAACACGGCACTCGCGGCACCGGGTTTTCTGGATTCACTGTTCCACAATCGAATGGGCGAGACCGGCAGCGGGTTCGCCTTGGTATTTCCCCGGGATAAACAGTTTGTCGAGTCATCGCAACGGCCAATGACTCTCAAGCCAGTTGCCAAACCCAGCGTCGATACGCTTAATGATCGGGCCCTGGCCGGGTTTCGCGGGGCGGGAGTTACGGTCAACGCCGAAGGCGCCGAGGAAGTTGCAGCGATGGCGTCCGTTGCAAGTGCCGGCTGGTATGTTGTGGCGCGTGTGCCGGGCAGCGAAGCGTTTGCGACAGTCAATCGTCTGCAACATTTTTTGCTCAAAGGTGTATTTTTCGCGGTTCTGGTGTTTGGGACGCTGTCGGCGTTGGGCATCTATCTGGTCTTTCGCCAGCTGTTCACCGCTGCGGCACAAGCGGACCGCATGACTCGGGGCGAACAGCCGCTGGCGCCGTTGCCGGTCATTCGTGACGATGAAATAGGGCATCTGATTTCGGCGTTCAATCGCCTTTTGCTTAAGTTAAATGCCAAACAAGCCGAACTGGAACGCATGGCGCATCACGATGCACTGACCGGCTTGCCCAATCGGGCATATCTCTCGCAACGCTTGCGCGAGTCCCTGGCGTTGGCGCGCTGCAAGCACACTCATGTGGGTTTGTTGTTCATGGACCTGGATGGCTTCAAGGATATCAATGACAGCCTGGGGCACGACGCCGGCGACGAAGTGTTGCGCCAGGTAGCGATGCGCTTCGCCAGCGTGGTGCGCGAGACCGATACGCTGGCACGCATTGGCGGCGATGAGTTTGTGGTGCTGATCGGTGACCTTGGGGACGATGCCGAAACCGCTGTCAGCGCCGTGGCCGTCAAGTGCATCGACGCCTTGACCGCGCCGTTTTACCTGGCCGATGCGGTGTGCGTGGTGGGCGTGTCGATCGGCATTTCCTGGGGTGACGGCAACAGCTCTGAAAGCTCGTTGTTATTGGCTGCCGATCGGGTCATGTACCAGGCGAAAAAAACCGGCCGGGGCCGGTTCTTGAGTTCCAGGGTCTGATCAGCCCCCGACTAGACCGAAAAGCGCGCCACCAGCCTGTTCAGGTCAACGGCCAGTTGCGAGAGCTCGTGACTGGCAATTGAGGTCTGGCTCGCCGCCGACGAGCTCTGCACTGAAAGGTCGCGAATACTCACCAGGTTTTCATCGACGGACCGGGCAACTTGCGCCTGTTGTTCCGAGGCGGTGGCGATCAGCATGTTTCTTTCGTTGATGTCGGAGATCGCCGCAGTAATTTGCTTGATCGCGGCTCCGGCTTCATGAGCGATCAACAAGGTAGAACCGGCCTCGGCGCTGCTTTGCTGCATGGACAGTACCGCTCGGGTGGAGTCTTTCTGGATGCCCTGGATCATCTGCTCGATTTCCTGGGTCGACGACTGGGTGCGATGCGCCAGGGCCCGGACTTCATCGGCAACTACCGCGAAGCCTCGACCTTGCTCGCCGGCTCGTGCGGCTTCGATGGCGGCGTTCAGCGCCAGCAGGTTGGTCTGCTCGGCAATCGAGCGAATCACGTCCAGCACCTTGGCAATGTTCTGCGCCTGATTGGCCAGGCCTTCGACTTCGACACCGGTTTGCGTGACGGTCGCGCTCAGTTTCTCCAGCGACGCGATGGTCTGGCCTACGCGCTCCTGGCCGGTGCGGGCTGAACGCTCCGATTCCTGGGTCGAGTGCGAGGCTGACACGGCATTGCGCGCGACCTCTTCAACCGCTACGGTCATCTCATTGACTGCAGTCGCGGCTTGCTCGGTTTCCATGGTCTGGCGCTGAATCCCGGCGGTGGACTCCTTGGTGATCGAGCTCATTTCCTCGGCTGCCGACGCCAGTTGTCCGGATGAGTCGGAGATATGCTGGATTGTCCCTTTGAGGCTGGCGAGCATGGCGGCTGTCGCGTTCTGCAGCTCGGTAATTTCGTCTGCGCCGTTGACGGCAACCGGGGTGCGCAAGTCGCCGCTGGCGATTTTCTGCGTACTGCCCAACAGTGCCAGGATCGGTCGGCTGATACTGCGGGTGAAGGTGATGGCCACCAGTATCGTAATGATGATCGTGATCACACTTAAAGCGATGACAAAGGCCTGCCCGCTCTTGAAACTCGCGTCGGATTCTTCGCCAGACTGGATGGCCCCCTTGGCGTTCAGGTCGATCAACGCTGCGAGGGAGGCCTGCAAGGCAACCGCCTGGGGTTTGGTAGTGTCCTGGATGAACACCGCCATATCCTGATAAGTCTGGGTTTTGCTCAACTCCATGAGCTCATCGACTTTGGACTGGTACGCTGCCACGTCGGCCGCCACTTTGTTGAATAGATCTTGTTCCTGTGGGCTGGAAATAAGTGGTTTGTAGGCGTCGACGTTCTGGGTAAGTGTCGATCTCAGTAGCCCGATCTTTTTCAGCGACGCCTCACCGAGTCGCTTGTCGTCCATCACAAAACGTCTGGCATCCAGCCGATAAAGGAGCGCGGCAGTTTCAATCTTGCCGACAGCTTGAACACTGGGCAACCAGTTGCCTTGCAACTCGGTAGCTGAGTCATGGACACCATTGAGTTCATATAGAACCGTACCGGCCAGGGTGATGAGCAGCAGGCAGATTACGCCGAAGCTGATTAATGCCCTGGTGGTGAGCCTGATGGTTCTTATTATCATGGTTAAATTCCTTAGGCGGCAGGGGCGATATTCATATTCGGTGGCCACTTGATATCAGCTTAGGCTCTGATGTGTGAAAAACACGGTAGCCGGCAAAGCTTTTATCGAATAATCACACTTTGTTCCAAATATTACAGAGCTGTATTGACTTGAGTCGCGCTTTCCAAAGTCATCGACTGCCCGTGATAAAACTTTAGCGCGACTGTAATTGAGTTGTTGAGCTTGCTAAGTATTAATTCAGCAGACAGTTGTAATTAATTCGCGGCAATTGAATGTCAATCAGTTTCATTAAGTTCTGGGTTCTTGAACACCAGTGCTTTAAGCCCACCCTCAATTTCTGCGTCGGGAAACTCCGGCGGGTTTTCCAGGCGTTGTTCGAAGCGCAGCCCCGGCGCCTCGATGGCGGTGTGGTGAATCAGAAAATCGGATCCCAGGCTTGGATCGTTCATGCACGCCAGCACTTGTCCGTTGGGCATCAGCAGTTCCGGCAAACGGCGCAGAACTTTTTGATAATCCTTGTCCAGAAGAAAACTGCCGCGCTGGAAGGAAGGTGGATCGATGATGATCAAGTCATAAGGACCGGCTCGCTTGACCTTGCCCCAGGATTTGAACAATTCATGACCGAGAAAGCTCACCCGGCTTAAATCATGCCCGTTGAGCCGATGATTTTCGCGTCCACGACTCAACGCGGCCTTGGCCATGTCCAGATTGACCACATGCTCGGCGCCACCGGCAATTGCAGCCACCGAGAAGCCACAGGTATAGGCGAACAGATTCAGCACGCGCTTGCCTTGCGCCTGGGCACGAACCCAGTCCCGGCCATAACGCATATCGAGGAACAAGCCGCAGTTTTGTTTCTTGCCCAGATCGACCTTGAAACGCAGGCCGTTCTCGCTGATCAGCCATTCCTCGACTTTTTCTCCCAACAGCCACTGGGTCGGGCTTTCCGGCAGATAGCGATGTTGCAGCAGTAGCGTGTGCGCCTGACTGCGTTGCCATTGCGCGCTGTGGGTCAGCTCGTCAAGCAGCACGGTCAGCGCTTGCAGCTCCGTGGGTTCCGGTTCGCGAAACAGCGATACCAGCAGCACGCCTTGCAGCCAGTCGACGGTCAGTTGCTCCAGCCCCGGCCACATTCGCCCGCGCCCGTGAAACAGACGCCGAGTCTCATCCGGCGCGGTGTCCAGTGCGTTGAGTAGATGTTGCTTGAGGGTGGCGAGTGCTTCGGAGTTCATGGCGGCGATCAAAGTGGAAAGGCGCGCATGTTAAACGTTCTTGCCGGAGGGCGCGCGGGGCATCAGGTGCCGATGATATACAGGCAAACCGAGAGGGTGATCAACGAACCGAGGGTCGACACCAGAATCGTGCTCGAAACCAGCGAGGCCTCGCGTTTGTAGTATTCAGCGAGCATGAACGGTCCGGTGCCGGTGGGCAATGCGCTGAGCAGCAGGGCGGCATTGGCCCAGAGCCGGGGCACGTCGAACACATGGAAGACCAGAATCCAGGTCAGCAGCGGATGCGCGACCAGTTTGATCAACACCAGCTGCGAAGTACCGTGGCGTGGGCCTTGTTGTTTTTCCGCGAGGAACAGCCCCAGAGAAATCAATGCGCAGGGCGTAGTCGCGGCGCCAAGCAGACTGAGGAATTTCTCCAGCGCGCCCGGCAGCGGTGCACCATGCCAGGCCCACAGTGCGCCGAGCAACGGCGACACCACCAACGGGTTTTTTGCCAGAGCCAGGAACACTTTCAGGGCAATGCGATGGGGTTTGCGCTCGGTTTGCAGGCCGATCTCGATGCAGACCAGCGCCAAAGCGAACAACACGCAAACCACCAGCAGCGAGGCAATCAGCGCAGGTTCCAGGCCGCCTTGACCCAGCACCATCACGCACAGCGGAATGCCGATATAGCCGGTGTTGGCATACGAGGCGCCCAGCGCGTCGATGCTCGCGTCCACCAGATTGGCGGATTTGCGCCAGCGCAGCAGCAGGGTAAACGCGAACACCGCCAGCGTGCTGATGATGAACGCGAGGACGAATCCGGGATGCCAGATCTGCTCCCAGGTGGCAGTGGCCGTTACGCTGAACAACAGCGCAGGCAGGCACAACCAAACCACCATTCGGTTGATCTCCGAAGCCGCGTTCGGCCCCAGGCGGTTGGTGCGACGACAGACGAAACCCACGAGTATCAGGGCGAAAATCGGCAGCAATACATTGAGTACGGATGACATCTGGACGTTGCCTGTGGAACGCGAACAAGCGGGGAAGGTTAGGGAGGTAAATCGTTAGCGTCCAATCTATTTTCTCGACACGGGTGTCAGGGCCGCGGCTTTCCCAGGTTGCCCCCAAACCCGTGGGAGCGAGGCTTGCCCGCGAAGAGGCCGGTACATCCTGCAGAGATCCAGCGACTGAGGATTTGCTTCGCGAGCAAGCTCGCTCCCACAAGGGTGCGCGTCTCGGCATTTGATTTTCGATTTTCCGTGCCACGATCTGGCAGACACCGCCGCGAAGCGGGGGTCGACCGTCAGGGCGAAACCGATCTACTTAGCGCCGCCGCTGCCGTTGGTGCCACCCGATTCAACATCCACCAAAGTGGATTGCCACCCCGGTCGCTCCAACGGTTCAGCAACCCTGGCAACAGCGTATCTACCGATTCGTCGGCCACGTCCGTTTGACCCATGGGCTCTGTTAGGATTGCGGGCTAGATATCACGAGGTGCATGTATGAGCGAGCCGATTCGTCTGACCCAGTACAGCCATGGCGCAGGCTGCGGCTGCAAGATCTCCCCGCAGGTTCTGGAAGTGATTCTGGCGGGCAGCGGCGCGCAAAACCTGGACCCCAAACTGTGGGTGGGCAACACCTCACGGGACGATGCGGCGGTCTATGCCATTGATGAAGAGCGCGGCGTGGTGTCCACCACCGACTTTTTCATGCCCATCGTCGATGACCCCTACGATTTCGGGCGCATCGCGGCCACCAACGCGATCAGCGACATCTATGCCATGGGCGGCGACCCGCTGATGGCCATCGCCATTCTCGGCTGGCCGGTCAATCTGCTGGCTCCGGAAATTGCCCGGGAGGTGATCCGTGGCGGTCGCGCCGTGTGCGACGCGGCCGGGATTCCGTTGGCGGGCGGGCATTCGATTGACGCGCCGGAACCAATCTTCGGTCTGGCCGTTACCGGGCTGGTGGAAAAACGCTACATGAAGCGCAACGACACCGCGACCGAAGGCTGCAAGTTGTATCTGACCAAACCCTTGGGCATTGGCATCCTCACCACCGCCGAGAAAAAGGGCCTGTTGCGCGCCGAAGATCAGGGCGTGGCGCGGGACCTGATGTGTACCCTCAACAAGCCCGGCAGTCGTTTCGGCAAGCTCGAAGGCGTCACGGCCATGACTGACGTGACCGGTTTCGGCCTGCTCGGGCATCTGGTGGAGATGGCGGACGGCAGTCAACTGACCGCACGCCTGGATTACGCCGCTGTACCGCGCCTGGCCAGCGTCGATTTCTACCTCGAACAAGGCTGCGTACCCGGCGGCACGCTGCGCAACTTCGACAGTTACGGCGAGCGCATCAATGCCTTGAGCGAAGTGCAGAAGATGCTCTTGTGCGACCCGCAAACCAGTGGCGGCCTGTTGGTCGCGGTTGAGCCTCAGGCGCAGGCGGCGTTTCTCGCGCTGGCCGAGGAACTGGGGATGGATCTGGCGGTGATCGGCGAGTTCGTCCCTCGACAGAGTCACGCGGTCGAGGTGTTTTGATGCGCAACAACAGCGCCGACTTCCGCGAACTGTTTCTAACCGATGCCCCGCTCATGGACGTGCGCGCCCCGGTGGAATTCGAAAAGGGTGCCTTTGCGCAGAGCATCAATCTGCCGTTGATGAACGACCTTGAGCGGGAACAGGTCGGCACGTGCTACAAGCAAAAGGGCCAGCAGGCAGCGATAGAGCTCGGTCATCAACTGGTGTCCGGCCAGACCAAGCAGGAACGTATCGACGCCTGGAGCGAGTTTGCCCGCTCGCATCCCCAGGGTTTTCTGTATTGCTTCCGGGGCGGCCTGCGTTCGCAGCTCACCCAGCAATGGCTGAAAAACGAAGCGGGCATCGAGTATCCGCGCGTCCTTGGCGGCTACAAAGCGCTGCGTACTTACCTGATTGAAACCACCGACGCGGCCGTGGTCGAGTGTGATTTCGTGTTGATTGGCGGCTTGACCGGGTCCGGCAAGACTCAGGTCCTGACGCAGCTGGGCAATGCGCTGGACCTTGAAGGCCATGCCAATCATCGCGGTTCGAGTTTCGGCAAACACGCGACGCCACAGCCGGCACAGATCAGTTTCGAGAACGCCCTGGCCGTCGATATCCTCAAGAAGCGTGCGGCGGGTGTGAGCCAGTTCGTGCTGGAAGATGAAGGCCGTGTGGTGGGCAGTCGCGCCATTCCACTGGGCCTGTTTCGCGGCATGCAGCACTATCCGCTGGTGTGGCTAGAAGAGCGTTTCGAACTGCGGGTCGAGCGGATTCTCACCGATTACGTCGTCGACCTGTGTGCCGAGTACATTCGGGTGCATGGCATCGAGCAAGGTTTCAGCGTGTTCGCGGCGCGCTTGCGCGAGAGTCTGGCGAGTATCGTCAAACGTCTGGGCGGTGAGCGTTATCAGCGGCTTGCGGCGATCATGGACAGCGCGTTGATCGAGCAGGGAAAATCCGGCGCCGTGGATGAGCATCGTGGCTGGATTGCCGGTTTGCTTGGCGAATACTACGACCCCATGTATGCCTATCAGCGCGATAGCAAGGGGCCGCGTATCGAGTTTGCCGGCGATCACGGCGCGGTCTTGCAGTACTTGCAAGAGCGCCGCGACCGGGCTGCCTGAACCTCAGGCAGCAGCGGCTTACAGCAGGACCATCGCCAGCAGGCCGCTGATCACGCCAACCAGCATGGTCAGCACGCCCACAGTTACCAAGACGTGGGCATCGAAGGATTTACGCAGCATCAGCAAGGACGGCAGGCTCACGCTGGGCAAGGTCATCAGCAGTGCCACTGCCGGACCGGTGCCCAGGCCCAGGGTCAGCATGGTCTGCACGATAGGGATTTCCGCTGCCGTGGGGATCACGAACAGCGTGCCGACGAACGCCAGGATCACCAGCCAGACGAAACTGTTGCCGATGGACGCATCGATGTGCGGGAACAGCCAGACCCGTGCTGCGCCGAGGATCAACACCGCCAGCACGTAGATCGGGATGGTGCTCCAGAACAACTGCCACAGTGTGCGGCCCCAGCGGCTGAAAAAGCTGTGCTGGTCGACTTCGTTGGCGCTGACAGCGGCTTCCATCGCTTGCTCGGGAACCACTTCCGGCCGCGAGATGCGCTGGGCGATCATTGCGACACCGACCACCAGAATCAGCCCCGCCACCAGACGCAAGGCGCTGAACTCCCAGCCCAGTACAAAGCCCATGAATACCAGCGTCGCCGGGTTGAGCACGGGGTTGGCGATCCAGAATGCCAGAGCGGCACCCACTGATACCTGCTGGCGGCGCATGCCTGCGGCGACTGGTGCTGCGCAACAGCTGCACATCATGCCCGGCAGGGCGAAGAGTCCGCCGCGCAATGTCGAACCCAGCCCGGCGCGACCAAACAGGCGCAGCAGCCAGTCCCGAGGGATCAGCACCTGCAGCAGCGAACCGAGGATGACGGCCAGCACGGCAGCTTTCCAGATCGCCAGGAAATACACTTTGGCGTAAGCCAGCGCAGCAGCAACCGGCGAAGTCAGTTCATCGTTGATGATCGACGCGCCGATGCTGTGGCTGTCGGCCGCGACGAAGGATTTCAGGTAATAGGGCGACCATTTGACGTAGTACAGCCCGATGACCGCAACGGCGAGAAACAACAGGGGTTTCCACCAGAACGACCAGCCGCGGGTTGGGGAGGTCGTGGACAGACTGGGCATTGAGCGAGTTCCGGGCATTAGAATGATGCCGCATCATAACCCGGCTGCCCGGTTTGAACTGGCTCGGTCGCCTGAACGGTCCGAGCCAGAGAGCTTCGCCGTTACAGTTTTGGCTGATTGGCCGTCCAGTAGGCTTCGATCTGCTGGACCAGCGACTCAGGCAGCGGCGCGAAATCCAGTTCGCTAGCTTGTGGCTGGCCTTCCTTGAGCGCCCATTTGAAGAAGTCCTGCGCCGCAGCGTGACGAATCGCGTTCGCCGCCTGTTTGGGCATGACGATAAAGGTCGTGGCCGTGATTGGATACGCGTTCTCGCCTTCGGCATCGACCATCAGCAGGTTGAAATCCTGGGCGTGGGACCAGTCCGCTGCCGCCGCTGCGGCCTGAAAGCTGCCCAGATTGGGCGCGACGTAATTGCCGGCCTTGTTTTGCACCAGGCCGTAATTGAGCTTCTGCTGCTTGCTGTAGGCATATTCGATGTAGCCGATGGAGTAGGGCATCTGTTTCACGTAGCTGGCGACGCCTTCGCTGCCCTTGGCACCGAGGCCGACAGGCCATTTCACGGATGCGCCATTACCGACGCTGGCTTTCCATTGCGGGCTGACTCGCGACAGGTAGTTCACCCAGTTATAGCTGGTGCCGGAGTTGTCCGAACGGTACACCACGGTGATCGGTTTTTTCGGCAATGTGGCGGTTGGATTCAACGCGGCAATGGCCGGGTCGTTCCATTGGCTGATCTTGCCCATGAAAATGTCGGCAAGCACGGCGCCGGTGAGCTTCAACGAGCCGGGCGCGATGGACGCCAGGTTCATCACTGGAACGATCCCGCCGGTCACCAGCGGAAACTGAAGCATGCCCAGGCTGGCAAGCTCGGCTGATGCCAGCGGCATGTCACTGGCACCGAAGTCGACGTTGGCGGCCTTGACCTGGGCGATTCCCGCGCCTGAGCCAATGGACTGATAGTTGACCCGCACACCGGTCTTGCGGTTGTACTCGTCCGCCCATTTGGAGAGCACCGGAAATACAAAAGTCGACCCAGCGCCGATGATCTCGTCGGCGGCCTCTACGCGGTTGCCGACCCCTAGACTGAGGGTCAATCCCAGGCAGATCGTGACGGTTATTTTCGAGAGGGTTTTCGAAAGTGTTTTCGAAAAGACGGGCATACGCAGACTCCGAACTCAGATTGAGGGCAGTAATTTGCGCCTAGTTAAACCACGCTTTGGTGGCGATTTGATTACAGGCCGAGGCTTCATCGCCTGATCGGGATAACCGTCGGTCCGGGCGAATGCCCCGTTCCTCTATCGATTCGCGTTGGTAAGAACTCGGTCACATTCATGCTTTACCGTGAAGCTCTCCGTCACGTTGTGTCGGCCAGGGGTTAACTGGCGGGCTGCGATGGTCTGGTCTGCCTTTGCCTGGCTTTCTCATGCGTTTCGAGTGCTTGCCATGACAGTCATAGAACCTGATTTCAATGTGTTGGACGACCGCAAGATTCTGGCTGCCTTGAGGCGCCTGGCATTTCTGCGGGTCAAGATGGAGGCGGCCGCCCGTGCGCCCATCGAAACCATGCACCTGCACCCCAGCTACGTCGAAAGCGCGCGTAACTTGCTGAGCTATCTGGCGTTGCGTCGCCACGACATCCGTCCTTTGCAGCATCAACTGGCCGAATTGGGGCTTTCTTCCCTTGGACGTTGTGAAGCCAATGCGCTGGCATCGGTGGATCGCGTCATCGAAGTGTTGCAACGCCTGACACCAGGTTCGGCGCAAGCAGGCGAAAGCGGCACGGTGTTGGGCGAGATCGGCGAGCGTTTGCTCACGGCCCATGCCGACGCGTTGTTCGGTGGACAAGGCCCCGAGCGCGGCGTGCGGATCATGGTGACCATGCCCAGCGAAGCCGCGACTGATCCACAGCTGGTGCGCGACTTGCTGGAGGCTGGGATGGACTGCCAGCGGATCAATTGTGCCCATGATGATCCGGCAACCTGGCTGGCCATGATCGAAAACGCCCGCAGTGCCGCCGACAAATCCGGGAAAAGCTGTCAGGTCATGATGGATCTGGCCGGTCCCAAGCTGCGTACCGGGCAAATTCTGCCTGGCCCCGCCGTCCTGCGCATCCGCCCGACCAAGGATCTGTTCGGACGCACGACTACGCCTGCCAGGGTCTGGCTGAGTTCCAGCGACGATCCGCACCCTGACTCGGAGTTTGCCCTGCGCTTGCCCGGCAAATGGCTGACGCAACTGGTGGTCGACGATGAACTGGTCTTCAGTGACGCCCGAGATTCCCGGCGTAGCCTGCACGTGGTTGAGGTGGCCGAGGAGGGTTGCTGGGTCGAGTTGCGCAAGACTGCCTATATGATCCCCGGCATGGCGTTGAGCCTGAAAAAGCCCAAAGGACGCAAGAAGTCGGCGCGGATAATCAACGTTCCGGTGCAGGAACAGAGCATCGTGCTGCATGAGGGCGATGTTCTGATGCTGACCTCTGATCTGGCGAGCGGCCATCCCGCGGTTCGCGATGCCGAGGGCAAAGTACTGACGCCCGCCAGTATCGGCTGCACCTTGCCCAGCGTGTTCCAGGATGTTCGCCCCGGCGAGGTCATCTGGTTCGACGACGGCAAGATCGGCGGCAAGATTCAGTCCGTCGACGATCAGGCCCTGTATATCCGCATTACCCATGCACCCGGCGGTGCCAGGCTCAAGAGCGACAAGGGCATCAACCTGCCGGAGAGCGAACTCAGGCTCGATGCCCTGTCGCCGGACGATATCGCCGCGCTGGAGTTCGCCAGCCAGCATGCGGACGTGGTCGAAATGTCCTTCGTCAACAGCCCGGATGACGTCAAATCATTGTTTACCCACTTGCGTCGGCTTAATGCCGAGCATCTGGGCGTGGTGTTGAAAATCGAGACCCGTCAGGGATTTGAAAACCTCGCCGCGCTGTTGATGGCCGGGATGCACAGCCCGCGTCTGGGCGTGATGATTGCGCGGGGCGATCTCGCGGTTGAAAACGGTTTTGAACGCACTGCCGAGTTGCAGGAAGAAATCCTCTGCATCTGCGAGGCCGCGCATGTGCCGGTGATCTGGGCTACCCAGGTGCTCGAAACCCTGGCAAAGACCGGTGCTGCGACCCGCGCGGAAATCACCGACGCCGCAATGGGCGTGCGCGCCGAGTGCGTGATGCTCAATAAAGGGCCGCACATCCTCGATGCCATCGGAACACTGGACGACCTGCTGTTGCGCATGCAGGCCCACCGCAGCAAAAAACGTGATCTGTTGCGCAAGTTGCGGATCGCCGATCAAACCGTGCAAATCAAGAGGACTTCAGCATGACAATGCAGATCGAAAAGGCCGCATTTGGCAGCGATTGGCTGGTAGTGATCAATGACTATGAGGTGACGTTCCGCAGCATGGAGGACGCCGTGGCGTTTGCTCATCGGCTCAAGGAGAGGATCGACGCGCCCCACGTGCTCCCCGCCGGAGAGTGAGCGTGGCTTAGCGCGGCATGTAGCGGCGCTGCCAGCGGTGGGGGATTTTCAGCGACATCAACCCGAGCAGTGCCGCCAACGAGCCGCTGACCAGCAAAGCGTTGACGCCCAGGCGATGCTCAAGTGCCGCGCCGATCACCGCGCCGATGAACATTCCGGTCCATGGCACCAGCTGCACGCGCCAGCCGTCGCGGCGTTCACCGAGCATCCAGCGGCCGAAGCCGCGACCAAAGCGCGACAGCGCGCCGGTGACGTAGGTCAGTCCCACTGGGAGGCCGTTGACTTGCTCCACGGCGGCATTGAGCATGCCCATCGCCAGAATGGCAGCCACCACGGTCATAATCTGCGAATCCAGCGGCCAGGCTGCTGCGGCACATAACAGCATGCCGATGCACAGCAACAAGGGCAGGGCGCGTCGGCCACCAAGACGGGCGACGATGATTCCCAGAGCGTTACCCAGCACGAAGGTGGTGATTGCCAGCAGCAATCTGGCCGACGTACCGATATCGGCATCGCTGATGGCCACCGCCAGTCGCGTGGTGTTACCGCTCATGAACGAGACAAAGTCACCGGTCGCCATGAAGCCGATTGCGTCGGTCATCCCCGCGAGTACCGAAAGACTGGCCGCCAGCGAAAGCCCCACGCGTCCGCGCCACTTCTGCATGTGCAAGTGGGCAGGCTTGACGGTGCGCTTGGCGGGTGTGGGGAGCATCGGCAGTTCTCTGCGTTGACCGGCGAATCGGGAGCAAGCCGTTGGAATTCAAACGGTGTGCTGGATTACAGCGCCTTGTTACGCACGATGCGCTTGGCCTTTACTTCATCGGCGTATGCTTTGAGCTGGTCGGCGTCGCCGTACAGGCGATTGACCAGTTGCAGAACCGCAGTGACGTCAACTTCCGACATTTGTTCGGCGAGCTTGAGTATCTCATTGGCCGTGCTTTCAAGATTGGCTGCCGTGCCTTTCAGATGGCGCTTGAGCTCCTGGGTGGATTTGTTCAGGGCCATACCCTATTCCTTATGTAAATACTGGCGATCTAAGCCGCGAAAGCATGGCTTCTTCTGCGGGAACAAGCAATCTGAATACTGAGCTGGAGCCTGACTCGCGCTGCGAATGTTTGTTATTCAATCGTCCCGGGTCAAGACTTCCAGTAGTTCGATCTCAAACAGCAGATTCGAACCGGGTTTGATATGTGCGCCCATGTGTCGATCTCCGTAAGCCAGGTGCGCTGGCACAAATAACTTGCGCACGCCGCCGACCTTCATGCCCATCAAACCGATGTCCCAACCTTTTATTACCCGACCGGTGCCGATGACGCACTGGAAGGGTTTGCCACGATCATAAGACGAGTCGAAGGTCGTGCCGTCTTCAAGTAAGCCGTTGTACTGAGTGGTGATCAAGGCGCCCTTGACCACTTCTTTGCCGTCACCCTCGCGGATATCCGTTATCAGCAATTCATTGTTCATGACGACGCTCTGGAAACCTGAAAGGAGGGCGGCTTTTTTCTCAGGAAATCCGGCCGCCTGCAATCCTTTTCGATAGATCCAGGTTCATTCGGCGTTCAATACCACACGTCCATGCACCGCTGTCTGCTCCAGGTAGTGGTGAGCCTTGGCCGCCTGTTCGAGGCGAAACACCCGGTCGATATCCGCAACCAGACCTTGTTCGACCGTCAGCGTGTTGATTGCTGCCAACGCCAGGCTCAAGGCCTCGGCGTTCTGTGCAATCTCGAATTCAGGCTTGCCAGTGAAGTTACACAGGCAATGGACGAAGAAACGCATGTTTTTCTTGAAGGCTTCGATGGCCGGGAATGGTGTGCGGTTTCCGCCGCGCAGGCCGAACAGTACCAGGCTGCCCCGTGGCGCCAGCACATCGCCGAGCAACGACATCTGCGAGCCGCCCACGCCGTCAAATATGGCGTGTACGCCCTGGCCATCGGTCAGCTTGTGGATGCGCATGCCCAGATCCTGTTCATCGGTGACGATGACATGAGTCGCGCCCCGGTCCAGCAGGTATTGCTTGTCCTCGGCGTCCTTGGTTGACGCAATAACCGTGAACCCCAGGGCTTTGCCCAGCTGCACGAACGCGATATTCGGGCTCATGGCCGCTTCGGTCACCAGCACGGTCTGACCCGGCTGGACGCGTGCCAGTTCGTGGAAGGCAAACCAGGCCAGCAGGAACGGCGTGTAGTGGATGCTGGCCTGCTGGGGCGTGAGCTGATCGGGGTAACGGGTCAGCGCTGCACGCGGCAGCAGGATCGTGTCACCGTAAACCGGGTAATCATTGATATCGCTGGCCTGGAAGCTGGCAACGCGATCACCGACGCGCAGGTCGTCGACCCGTTCGCCGACAGCTTCGACAACACCCGCCATTTCGCTGCCCAGCCCTGAGGGCAAGCGGGTTTCGCACAGGCCCAGCCCTTGGCGGCGCAGCACGTCGTCCCAGCTCACACCGATGGCCTGAACCCGGATCAACACTTCGTTGGCGGCAGGTGGCTGTTGAATAACTTCCTCGCACTTGAGCACGTCGGCAGAACCGAAGTGATGGAAGCGGATGGCGCGAGACATGTGAACCTCTTGGTAAGTGAACATGCGTCGACTCTATCCGCCCCTAGGTGAGCGCACTATTGACGTTGATTGATATCGGTCATGCCTGCTGTCAATCTTCGTAACGATTTTGACGAGCCGCCTGTTCATTCAGCTAAAGGAAAACACGATGACTGAGAGCACCACGTTAAAGGTTGCGCTGATTACCGGCGCGGGAAGCGGCATCGGTCGCGCGGTGGCATTGGGGTTGCTGGAAGATGGCTTCAGCCTGGTCTTGGCCGGACGGCGGCAGGAGCCGCTGGATGAGCTGGTGGGCATCGCCACCCGCGCGGGCGGCAGCGCCATCGCCGTGTCGACCGACGTCCGTGACCCGGTAAGCGTCGATGCGTTGTTCAGCAAGATCGAAGCGGTATATGGCCGACTGGACGTGGTTTTCAATAACGCCGGGGTCGGCGCCCAGGCGATACCGGTAGACGAGCTGGCGGTCGAGCAGTGGCTGAATGTGATCAACACCAACGTGACGGGGGTTTACCTGTGCGCGCGTGGTGCATTCGGCCTGATGCGCAAGCAAACGCCTCAAGGTGGCCGGATCATCAACAACGGCTCGATCTCCGCCCACACGCCGCGCCCGTTCAGCTCGCCCTATACCGCCAGTAAACACGCCGTATCGGGGCTGACCAAAACCCTGGCCCTGGACGGACGCGAATTCAATATTGCCTGTAGCCAGATCGACATTGGCAACGCCTTGACCGAGCTGTCGGCACGCATGACGACCGGGGTTCGGCAGGCTAACGGGCAAACTGCAGTGGAATCGATGATGGACGTCAAACACGTGGCGGATGCCGTGCGTTACATGGCAGGTTTACCGCTGTCTACCAACGTGCTGAACATGACGGTCATGGCCACCAACATGCCGTTCGTGGGGCGGGGCTGAGCGCCTGCGTTACAGGTTCTGACTGCTGACGATCATGGCCTGGGCGATGTTCTCTTTCTGCTGTTCGGTGAAACCGTCCCAGACGTTGACCTTGGCGTAGTAGCCCAGGCCAGCCAGTGTGTAGAGGCTCAAGGTGAAGACGATGAAGATCGAAACGAAGGTCCAGCGGCCGCCGTCGCTCTCATCACGGGACGAGAAGTTCTGTGAGTAATTGTCGTCGCCGTTACGCGAAACCGCGCTGGAAGCCAGACGTTTGAACCATTGGAACAGGTGAACTACTACAAGACGCAGCATGGTATTAGCCTCAAGGTTGAAAAAACTGGAGCCTGGCGCGACGCTGCGCCAGGTTCGGAATCTGTGCTTCAGGCCTCACAACGCTGGTTGTCGAATGCCGGAAACGAAAAAAGCCCGTCTATGACGGGCTTTCTTTTTATGATTCTGGTCAAGTCGCCGGGATTCGAATTCGCTGACAATTGCTGTCATTGATGTTCGTTTCCGCATCCGCTTGCCGGTATGGAAACATTTTAGAACAAATCATTTTTCGCAGCTAGGGCTGTCTGACAGTCATCAGACAACTGGTGCTCTCAAGTGTGTGGCATTTTGTCGCGTGGAAGCGGCCGTAGGCGGTAAGAGCCGTTGGAGCAAGGCTTGCCCGCGAAGAGGTCGACGCACCCGCCCACTTATCTGACCCCGTCACAAAGCCTTCGCGGGCAAGCCTCGTTCCAACGGATCTACGCAACATTGCCGTCTTCCCGGCTAAAGCCGGTCCCACAAAATCTGCGCGATCCAGTGGGACCGGCTTTAGCCGGGAAGGCGTCGGTTCAGACAATACGTCTGCGGCGCCTGGCTGTTGCCCCCAGACATAGAATTTCCAACATTAACTATGCTTTATTCATTCGGCTCATCGGTGTTGATGTACTTCGGCACCTTGGCCAATGGCAGGCGACGGGCCTGCTCTACGCTGATGCCCGGCCGCTTCGGCAGCGGGTCGAGTTTTTGTGGCTGACCCGTTTCAAGGCACCGCTCGATGGCCGCCAGTACCCGCACGTCGCGCCAGCCTTCGTCGCCATCGGGTTCGGGCTCACGATCCTGCAGGATGCAGTCCGAGAAATACTGGGTTTCCCCGCCAAACTGATCCACCACCGGATGATCATGTTCCTGAGTCTTGCCATTGAGGATGGAGCGATAGCTGATCGCCACGCCTTCACCGAAACCGAAGCATGGCGAAGCCTCGAATTCTCCTTCAGTGCCGATCAACTGAAAGCGCTGCGTGCCGGGCAGGCTATAGCTGACGGTGAACTGCGCCAATCGCTCTTGCGGGAAACGCAAGGTCACCGACACCGTGTCCGGTGTGTTGATTTCCCGGCCGGGGGTATGTATCGCCACGGCGTTGACTTCCAGTGGTTCGGCGTCGAACAGATTGCGCACGGCGTTGATCGGATAGGGGCCCATGTCTGCCGCAGGTCCGGCCCAGAAGCCGCTTTGCATACGATGATTCGAAGGCTTGGTGGTCTGCGCGAAGGTCGAGGTAAACAGGCGTGGTTCGCCGATTTCGCCGGCTCTGACACGGCTGATCATCTCCACCGTGCCTGGCTCGAAATGCAGACGATAGGCAATCATCAGCTTGGCGCCCGAACGCTTGGCGGCTTCGGTGATCGCCAGGCAGTCTTCCTCGCTGGTTGCCATAGGCTTTTCCAGCAACACGTGAATCCCCGCTTCCAGCGCTGGAACAGCGAATTCGCGGTGGCGGAAATTGGGGGTTGCCAGATAGATGGCATCGATTTCACCTGACTTGAGCAGGGTGTCGAATTCGTCGTAGTGATAGCTTTTCAGATCATAGAGTTCGGCCAGCTCATCAGCCTTGACCGGATCGCCGGTAACCAGCGCGGTCATCACCGAGTTGTCGGTCTGATCTATGCCGGGCATGAAGGCCCCTTGCGAAATCCAGCCTCCGGCTACGACTGCGTAACGGATTTTTCCCTGTGCATCTGGCATTGATGAGGTCTCCAGAATCGCCAGGCGAGTTGCCCGACGCTTATAGAGTCGGCACGCGCCTGGCTCGTAAGTTCAACTCAATTGACCCGTGGCGGTGGCACTTGAGGCCTCGGCGTGCACGGCTGAGACGTTGCGTCTCATCGACTCCGTTGACTGCAGCGCCGCTCGACGTGGTCCGCAAGATCTCGCATACAAGTTCTCTATTCCATAAAAAGAGGAGAACGTCATGGGTATCACCGGAAAAGTCGCGCTGGTAACAGGTGCCGGCCAGGGCATTGGCAGGGCCATCGCATTGCGTCTCGCGCGCGACGGCGCTGATGTCGCGCTGGTTGACATCAATGCGACAAAGATCAATCAGGTCGCTGGCGAAATCGCCGAGTTGGGGCGCGAAGCCACGGTGTTCGTCGCTGATGTTTCGCAGCTGGATCAAGTTGTCGCCGCCGTTGAGCATACGTACAGCACGCTTGGTGGCTTCGACATCATCGTCAACAATGCGGGCGTGGCTCAGGTCGAGTCTCTGCTGGAAGTGACGCCTGAACAAGTGGACCGGATTCTTCGGATCAATGTGCAGGGCGTGCTCTGGGGAATCCAGGCTGCGGGCAAGAAGTTCAAGGCCCTCGAACAGCGCGGCAAGATCATCAACGCTTGCTCCATCGCAGGCCATGAAGGCTTTGCGCTGCTGGGTGTGTACTCAGCGACCAAGTTCGCGGTGCGGGCCTTGACCCAGGCGGCTGCGAAAGAACTCGCGAGCGCGGGCATTACAGTCAACGCGTATTGCCCGGGCGTGGTGGGCACCGATATGTGGGTCGAGATTGACCAGCGCATGGCCGACATCACCGGTGCCGAAGTCGGCGCCACCTACAAGAAATACGTGGAAGGCATCGCCTTGGGCCGCGCGGAAACCCCGGATGACGTGGCGGGTTTCGTGTCCTATCTGGCCAGTCCGGATGCGGACTACATGACCGGCCAGGCACCGTTGATCGATGGTGGCATGGTGTATCGCTAGAGGCTGCGTGCCTCGCCTGGTTGATTGCGATGCTGCATGCGCGGCATCTCGATCCCGTGTTGATTCACGCGGCGGTACAGCGTAGCCCGGGAGATGCCCAAAGCCTGAGCGGTTTCCCGTGGTTGCCAACGGTGCCGAATCAATGCGTCCAGCAACCGCTGTCGCTGCGGGCTGACCGTTTCCTGCGGGGTCTGAGCAGTAGCAGATGTTTCATCGCGCAGCTCCGGCGGCAGGTCGCTGATCTGGATCGTCGCCCCATCGCACACGGCGCAAGCGTAGCGCAGCACGTGACGCAGCTGGCGAATATTGCCCGGCCAGCCATGGCTGAGCAGACGTTCCAGAGTCGCCGCACTCACGCCAACGGGCAGGCTGGCATGCTGGTTTTCCTCGGCGAGCAATTGGTTGATCAGTGCCAGACGGTCGCTGCGCTCACGTAGCGGTGGCAGCTGGAAGCGCGCACCACCAAGACGGAAATACAAATCTTCGCGAAATTGCGCGGTGCGTACCATGGCGCTGAGATCGCGGTGTGTGGCGCAGATCACCTGAATGTCCACGCGCTGGCGACGCGATGCGCCAAGCGGTGCGACCTCACCTTCGGCCAGCACGCGCAATAATCGGGTTTGCAAGGCCAAGGGCATGTCGCCGATTTCATCGAGGAACAGCGTGCCGCCGTCGGCTTGCAGCAGCAACCCCTTCATGCCCTTGCTCGACGCCCCGGTAAATGCGCCGGGGGTGTAGCCGAACAATTCGCTCTCGATCAGGCTTTCGGGAATGGCTGCGCAGTTCAGGGCAATGAACGGGCCGTTCTTACGCTTGCTGTGATCGTGAACCTGGCGGGCGAAGACATCCTTGCCGGTGCCGGTCTCACCCTGAATCAGGATGGGCAAATCACGGTCCTTGACGCGCACCGCCAGACGCAGGTTATCCACCATGCGCGGGTCTGGCTGGGTGTGATCATCGGCTTCGCATGCCAACGCCCGGGTTCTGGGTCTGATGCGTGGCGCACTGACGCGAACTTGAAGGGTCCCCGCGCCAGCTTGCCAGTTCAGCACTTGGGGCGCCTCATCGACGGCATTGCGCAACGCGTCGAGGTCGAACACCTCACTGATGTGCTCCGGTAAACGCCCGAAGCGCAGCCGCAACGCCTGACGCGCTTTGCTGTTGATGCCGTGCAGGCGGCCGTCACGATCCCAGGCCAGCAACAGGTCCGGCTGGCTGTCGACATAACCCTGGGTACTGTGCGCTTGCAAGACCCAATGGCCCTGGGCGCTGTGCATGAAGAACGCGTTTTCGATGGAGCGTGCGCTCAGCGCGACCATTTGCCGAATCAGATGCTGGCTGCGGCGGTCATCGGGGGATTGCACGGCGGACGCATCCACGACACCGAGCAGTTCACCCTGCGGATCGAAAACCGGTGCGGCCGAGCAGGTCAGGCCGATGAAGGCCGCGCGGAAGTGGTCGCGTTTATGCACGGTCACCGCCGCCTTGCTGGTCAGCACCGTGGCCACGCCGCAGGTGCCTTCTTCGGCTTCCGACCAGCAGGTGCCCAGATACAGACCGGCTTTGCGGCAATCGCTGCGAATCGCCGGGTCCACTCGATGGTCAATGGTCTGGCCCAGGGCATCGGTGAGCAGTACGCAATAGTCGGCATGCCGCACGCGGGCATGCAGCTGCGCGACTTCTTCGCTGGCAACCCGCAGGAACAGGTCTGCCCGGTCGCGACATTCCTTGAGCAAGGTAGTGGAGAGGATGCGTGGGCCCTGAAGCGAGCCGGGGTCAAGATGGTGTTGCTCCAGGGAGCGACGCCAGGAATCGAAAATCAACGGTGGCACCGGCACCTGGGGCAGGCGGTCGGCGTTTTTGACCGTGCGACTGACGCAGTCGACATGGGCTCTGGAGTTCGCGGCGAGCATAGGGGCCTCCGGTTCTCGATCATTGTTGTTATAGCGGCTATTAGGCGCCCAACCCCCGGTTGCGACAAGTCGGGAACTCTGCCGCCCATCGCTGAGACGCAGCGTCTCACGCTGACCGCGATTACGAGGATGCGCCGAGATGCAGCGTCTCATCCTGCTCGGTCAGTCGTTTTTTTGCAAAGCGGCTGGAGGGCTCTGGCACGGGCCTTGGGATGCCAATGTCAGGTGTTGGCCCCGCGCTTGCTCTATTCATTGCGCTGGAATCATCCGGCGCCCGAGTGTCGAGACAACCTGGAGAACAACAATATGTCCACTCACCTGTCCACCGATCAGCTGCTGCACGCCTACAAAGTGATGCGCACCATCCGGGATTTCGAAGAGCGTCTGCACGTTGAGTTCGCCACCGGCGAGATTCCCGGTTTCGTGCATTTGTATGCTGGCGAAGAAGCCAGCGCGGCCGGGGTCATGGCCCATCTCACCGACGATGACTGCATCGCCTCCAATCACCGAGGTCATGGCCATTGCATCGCCAAGGGCGTGGATGTGTACGGGATGATGGCGGAAATCTACGGCAAGAAAACCGGCGTCTGTGGCGGCAAGGGCGGTTCGATGCACATTGCCGATCTGGAGAAAGGCATGCTGGGTGCCAATGGTATCGTCGGAGCTGGCGCACCCTTGGCCGCTGGCGCCGCTCTGGCTGCCAAGCTCAAGGGCACGCAAGGTGTTGCGGTGGCGTTCTTCGGTGACGGCGGTTCCAACGAGGGCGCGGTGTTCGAGGCCATGAACCTGGCTTCGATCATGAACCTGCCATGCATTTTCGTTGCGGAGAACAATGGTTACGCCGAAGCCACGGCCGCCAACTGGTCGGTAGCCTGCAAGGACATCGCCGACCGAGCCATCGGCTTCGGGATGCCCGGCGTCACGGTCGACGGTTTTGATTTCTTCGCCGTACACGCCGCAGCGGGCGCAGCCATCGAACGTGCGAGGGCCGGGAAGGGGCCGTCCCTGGTGGAAGTGAAGCTGACCCGTTACTACGGCCATTTCGAAGGCGATGCCCAGACTTATCGCGCCCCGGACGAAGTCAAGAATCTGCGCGAAACCCATGATTGTCTTGAGCAGTTCAGCCAGCGCTGCATCGAGAACGGCTGGCTGGAACGCGCCCAGTTGACGGTGATCGATCAGGAAATCGAGCAATTGATCGAAGACGCGGTGCGCCTGGCCAAATCCGATCCAAAACCTCAGCTGGCTGATCTGCTCAGTGATGTCTACGTGAGTTATCCGTGACCGGCTTTTGACCGTGCCTCCACGCATCTGAAAACAAGAACAAAAGGACAATCATCATGGCTAGAAAAATCACTTACCAGCAGGCAATCAACGAAGCCCTGGCCCAGGAAATGCGCCGCGATCCCAGCGTGTTCATTATTGGCGAAGACGTGGCTGGCGGCGCGGGCGCGCCCGGCGAACAGGATGCCTGGGGCGGTGTGCTGGGTGTCACCAAAGGGCTGTATGCGCAGTTTCCCGGTCGGGTACTGGACGCGCCGCTGTCCGAAATAGGTTATGTCGGCGCGGCCGTCGGGGCGGCCACTCAGGGCATGCGCCCGGTATGCGAACTGATGTTTGTCGACTTTGCCGGATGCTGCCTTGACCAGATTCTGAATCAGGCTGCCAAGTTTCGTTACATGTTCGGCGGCAAGGCCGTCACGCCGCTGGTGATTCGCACCATGGTGGGCGCCGGCTTGCGCGCGGCCGCTCAACATTCGCAGATGCTCACCTCGCTATGGACCCATATCCCCGGTTTGAAAGTGGTCTGCCCGTCGTCGCCCTACGATGCCAAGGGGCTGCTGATTCAGGCGATTCGCGACAACGATCCGGTGATTTTCTGCGAGCACAAGATGCTCTACGGCATGCAGGGCGATGTGCCGGAAGAGCTTTACACCATCCCGTTCGGCGAGGCCAATTTCCTCCGCGAAGGCAATGACGTGACCCTGGTCACCTACGGACGCATGGTGCATCTGGCTATGGAAGCCGCAGCCAGTCTGGCGCGTCAGGGCATCGATTGCGAAGTGCTGGATTTACGCACCACGAGCCCCATGGACGAGGACAGCATCCTCGAAAGCGTGGAAAAGACCGGTCGGCTGGTGGTGATCGATGAAGCCAATCCGCGCTGTTCCATGGCCACCGACATCAGCGCCATGGTTGCGCAAAAGGCCTTCGATTCGCTCAAAGCGCCCATCGAAATGGTCACCGCGCCCCATACCCCGGTGCCTTTTTCCGATGCGCTTGAGGACATGTACATCCCCAATGCGGCAAAAATTGAAGCCGCAGTACGCAAGATCAGCGAGAAGAGGAGTGCCGCATGAGCCAGATTCATACCCTGACCATGCCCAAGTGGGGTTTGTCCATGACCGAAGGCCGGGTCGACACCTGGCTCAAGCAGGAAGGTGATCGGGTCGAGAAGGGCGATGAATTGCTCGATGTCGAAACCGACAAGATCTCCAGCAGCGTGGAAACGCCGTTCTCCGGTGTGCTCAAACGGGTGTTGGCGCGTCCGGATGAGACCCTGTCGGTCGGGGCGCTATTGGCGATCATCGTTGACGGTGAGGTCAGCGATGCGCAGATCGAGGAAGTCATCGAGCGTTTTCAGGCCGAGTTCGTGCCCGCCACCGATGCCGCCGAAGCGTCAGGCCCGGCGGCGCAGAAAACCGAGCTGGAGGGGCGCACCTTGCGCTACTTCGAACTGGGCGAGGGCGGTACGCCGCTGGTGCTGATCCATGGTTTCGGTGGTGACCTGAACAATTGGCTGTTCAATCATCAGGCGCTGGCTGCCGGGCGGCGGGTTATCGCCCTGGACTTGCCCGGGCATGGCGAGTCTGGCAAGACCCTGCGCAGCGGCGATCTGGATGAGTTGAGCCATAGCGTGCTGGCGCTGCTGGATCATCTGGACATCAACACGGCACATCTGGCCGGGCATTCCATGGGCGGCGCCGTGGCCCTGAACATTGTCCGACGGGCGCCCCAGCGTGTGGCGAGCCTGGTGCTGATTGCCAGTGCCGGCCTGGGCAGCGAGATCAACGGTGAGTACTTGCAGGGTTTCATCGACGCCAACAACCGCAACGCCCTCAGGCCAGCGCTGGTGAAGTTGTTCAGCGATCCAGGGTTGGTCAACCGGCAAATGCTTGAAGACATGCTCAAATTCAAGCGGCTTGAGGGCGTCGATAGCGCCTTGCGGCAGCTCGTTGACCAGCTGTTCCCGAATGCGCGACAGGCTGCAGGACTGCGCGCACACGTGGAGCAGAAACCAAGTCTGGTGATCTGGGGTGCGGACGATGCAATCATCCCGGTCAGTCATGCGCAAGGGTTGTCGGCGCAGGTCGAAATCCTTCCGGCCCAGGGGCATATGGTGCAGATGGAAGCTGCCGAGCAGGTCAATCGCTTGATCGAGGGGTTTTTGAAGGGCCTGTAAAAAAGTGTGGCCCCGGTGCGATGAGCGCCGGGGCGTTCACGTTGCTGACCGGGTTCTGTCGGGCCTGATGCGGGGATGCAGGCGTATTGATGTCAATGTTTTGTAATACTTTCGCAAGTAAGAAAAAGTCCGGCTCGTTGTAGGATCACGGCCCGTAATCAATTTCAGGATTGTATGAATACCGTTCAGGAGCCTCCCAGTCGCTCTGCTTTTGGCAACTTACGCCTAACTTCGAATTGCGCCCCGGCGCGCGAATCACATCTTCCGAACCTCCTGTTCCGACCCTCGTCCCGACTGACCTTTGTTCTATCGTCCCAAGCGATTGAATGTCATGGGCGTGCGCGATCCTCCGACCTTTGCCTGCAAGTGAGTCAATAACCCATGGAATGGATAGTTGATCCTACGGCATGGCTCGGCCTGCTGACGCTGATCGTGCTGGAACTGGTGTTGGGCATCGATAACCTGGTGTTCATCGCGATCCTTGCTGACAAACTGCCGCCCGAACAACGTGACAAGGCGCGAGTCATCGGCCTGTCCCTGGCGCTGATCATGCGTCTGGGCCTGCTGGCCAGTATTTCCTGGATGGTGACGCTGACCCAGACGCTGTTCGAAGTGTTCGAGCACAGCTTTTCCGGGCGTGACCTGATCATGCTGTTCGGTGGTGTGTTCCTGCTGTTCAAGGCCACCATGGAATTGCATGAACGCCTTGAAGGGCATGTCAGTGAGCGCACCAGTAATTCGACGTACGCGAAGTTCTGGCCCATCGTCGCGCAGATTGTCGTGCTCGATGCAGTGTTCTCCCTGGACGCGGTGATCACCGCCGTGGGCATGGTCGAGCATCTGGCGGTGATGATGATCGCCGTGATGATCTCCATCGGCCTGATGATCATCGCCAGCAAACCGCTGACCCGCTTCGTCAATGCGCACCCGACCGTGATCATGTTGTGTCTGGGCTTTTTGATGATGATCGGCTTCAGCCTGACCGCCGAAGGCCTGGGTTTCCATATCCCCAAAGGCTATCTGTATGCGGCGATTGGCTTCTCGATCCTCATCGAGGTGTTCAACCAGGTCGCCCGTATGCGCCGCAAACGCTCGTTGCATGGCGTGCGACCGATGCGTGAACGCACGGCCCATGCAGTCATGCGCCTGTTGGGCGGGCGCAAGCTGGATGCCGACGAGGTGGGCGAGGAAATCGCCGACATGCTTGAAGGCGAGCAGACTGCAGCGGTGTTTGATCGACGCGAACGGATCATGATCAGCGGCGTTCTGCAATTGGCCGAGCGACCGATTCGCGCAGTAATGACGCCGCGTGCCGAGGTCGATCACATCGATCTGGCGGACGATGCCGACAAGGTCAGTCTGAAATTGATGCATTCCTCTTATTCGCGCTTGCCGCTGATTCGCGAAGGACGTGTCGACGAACCGTTGGGCTTCGTGCACAAGAAGGAGTTGCTCAAGGAGTTGCTGGCCGGCAACCCGCCGAATCTTGAAATCCTGGCGCGCAAGGCGATCAATCTGCTGGAGAGCTTCACGATCCTCAACGCCCTGGAGCAGATGCGCAAGGAGTCGACCCACATCGCTTTCGTGGTCAACGAGTTCGGTGACTTCATCGGCATCCTGACCATGACCGACATTCTCGAATCCATTGCCGGTCAACTACCGGACGCCAGCGAGATCGAAGGCCCGGACATTGTCGCAGAGGAGGGTGGCTACGTGGTTTCAGGCGCCCTGAACCTCAGCCATGTTCGCGAGCGGACCGGTTTCCAGGCCAGAGCTACCGAGGATTATCAGACGGTTGCCGGGCTGGTCATGAGCCTTCTGGATCGACTGCCGCGCATCGGTGACAAGCTCGATTGGGAAGGCTGGAACATGATCGTGGTAGGCGTTGAAGAGCGTCGGGTGACGAGGGTTGCATTGCGCAAAACCGAGTAACCGCTCTGGCTCGGCCTTGTTGACGACGCCGCAGTGCGTCGTCGGCAATGGATCAGCCAGATTGATAATCAGTATGCGTAGCGGTGGTTTTTCATCAGGTGCGGCAGCCATTAGATTTGGCTCCAACGCAACAACTTACCTACTGAACCACCTACTGGAGCAACACATCATGAAACGCACCATCGCCCTGAGCTTTGCCTTTTCGGTCCTGACCACCACCGCAGCATTCGCCAGCCCACAACCGGCTACTTCGGTTGCACAACCTGTGGTTGCCCAGGCTTCCACCCAGATCGCTGATGTACACGCCGCCGCTGCGGGCAGCAAAACCTTTGACCGCGCTTACCTGCAACTGGACAGCAAAGTCCTGGTAGCAGAAAACCGCAAAGAGTTCGGTTCGCAATATCAGCGTTATTGATTGCGAGTTGTTTAACGGATCCACACCAAAAAGCCCGGTTAACCGGGCTTTTGCTTGCCTGCTGGAACCGGGTTTGCTTCAGCGATTACGCAGGCTGCGTTCCATGCGCGCCAGTCCTTCTTCAAGCAGCGAGCGCGGGCAACCGAAATTCAAGCGGACGAATTGCTGGCAATCGTCGCCGAACTCCGTGCCTGCACTCAACGCGATCCTGCCGTGTTCGAGAAAGAACTGTTGCGGATTTTCCAGCCCTAGCGCCGAGCAATCCAGCCAGGCCAGATAGGTGCTCTGCGGCAGGTGCATGACCACGCCGGGCAGGCGGGTGCGGACGGCCTCGGCGAGAAAATCGCGGTTGGCCTGCAGATAAGCCAGTACGGCTTTGAGCCAGGCACCACCTTCGCTGTACGCAGCGCGAGTCGCTTCCATGCCCAGCACGTTGACGCTGTCCACCATGCCCAGGCGGCCGTGGGTGAAGCGTTGGCGCAGCTGCTCATCCTGGACGACGGCGAACGCAGTCTTCAGCCCGGCGATGTTGTAAGCCTTGCTGGCCGACATCAGCGTGACCGTGCGTTTGGCAATGTGCGGGCCGAGGGATGCAATGGGAATGTGGCGGCGGCCATCGAACAGGATGTCAGCGTGGATTTCATCGGAGATGATCAGCGCGTCGTTGCGCACGCAGGCATCACCGATCAGCTGCAGTTCTTCGCCACTGAACACTTTGCCCAGCGGGTTGTGCGGGTTGCTCAGGAGCAGGGCGCCAGCGTTTTGCAGGGCTTGGTCCAGTGCCGCGATGTCGGTTTCATACTCGCCCTCGACATTGGCCGTGAACGGCAATTCGATGCGGGGCTGTTGCCAGTGATTCGGGGCCTTGGACAGCGGGGCGTAATTCGGCGTTTGCAACACCACGCCCGCGCCCTCTGGAACCAGCGCATGCAGCGCCATGTTGAAGCCTGGCTCGACACCCGGCAGGAATATCAATTCTTCAGGCTGCACACGCCAGGCATAGGCTTGCCAAAGATGGGCAACCACGGCCTGGCGTAAAGCGTCCTGCGCGACCCCGTAACCGAGCAGCGGATGCTCGATGCGTTTGTGCAGAGCCTGGATGATCGGTGCCGCAACCGGGAAATCCATGTCCGCAACCCACATCGGCAGGACGTCGGCCGGGTACTGACTCCACTTCTTGCTATCGGTGTCGTGGCGCTCGAATACGGTATCCAGGTTGATCGTCATGGCGGTCTCAGTGGGCAAAAAGTGCCGCACAGGTTAGTCGCGCGGACGGTCGTGGTCCAGAGCGGACGCAAGCAGCGACCTCAAACCCAACAGAAGAGGCTCACGCCCCGCGAATGTACTGTTCCAGCTGCTGGATCAGGTCGGCCTGTTCGGCAATGGCTTCCTTGACCAGGTCACCAATGGACAGCAGGCCCAGCAGGTGGCCTTCTTCCACCACGGGCAAGTGGCGCAGATGGTTGTCGGTCATGATGCCCATGCAGGTCTCGACGGTCTGCAGTGAATCCACGGTAATCACTTTGGTGCTCATGATCGCGCTGACCGGCGTGCCGATAGACGAACGTCCCTTGAGCACCATCTTGCGCGCATAGTCGCGCTCGCTGACTACGCCGACCAGTGCGCCGTTCTCGACCACCGGCAATGCACCAATATTCTTCTCGGCCATCAGCCTGAGCGCGTCTAGCACCATCTGGTCGGGCGCAATGGTATGCACTTGTTGATTGTGCAAAACCTTGAGTTTCAGAAGTTGTGCGACTGTTTTCATGCAGATGCTCCGGTGATGACCGGGTCAGCGATGGCTGCCCTGACGTTGTTCTCTACAGAATCGTAGACAGATACCGGTTGAGCAAGCACCAAAGCGGCTTTCACGCCACTAATAACGCCTTATGGCGTCACGCCGCAGCGAATCACGCGCCTATTTACGCAAAATTGCCTGATGAATTTCCTGCAGTGGCAGGATCCGCTGAGCGGCATTGAGTTTGATAGCTTCCTTGGGCATGCCGAAAACCACGCAGGTTGCCTCGTCCTGAGCGACCGTCGCGCCACCGGCGTCGAGTATTTCCTTGAGCCCCCTTGCGCCGTCATCGCCCATGCCGGTCATGATGATGCCGGTTGCGTTGCGACCGGCAAACTTCGCCACCGAGCGAAACAGCACATCCACTGAGGGACGATGCCGATTTACCAGCGGCCCATCGATCACCTGGACGTGATAAAACGCGCCGCTACGGGTCACCATCATGTGCTTGCCGCCGGGGGCAATCAGCGCCAGACCGGGAAGAATGCGGTCATTGTTTTTCGCCTCGCGCACCTCGATCTGGCTCAAACCGTTGAGCCGCGCGGCAAAGGACGCGGTGAATTTTTCCGGCATATGCTGGACGATGACAATGCCGGGACAGACCCGTGGCAGCGCGGTCAGCACCGCTTCCAGCGCCTGAGTACCGCCGGTGGACGTGCCCATGGCAACGATACGTTCGGTGGTCTGGGCCATGGCCTGTCCGCTGGCGGCCGGCAGAATGGCATCAGCCGACAGCCGGGTGGACGGCGTCAGCTGCACAGCGGCTGGCCGCTTGCCCAGATTCCTGACATTGACCTGGGCGGCGGCCCTGATGGCCGATACCAGTTCAGCCGCCGACTCAAGGAGAAAGTTTTTCAGCCCGCTGGTGGGCTTGGTGATGATTTCCACCGCGCCTGCGGCCAGTGCCTGCAAGGTGGTTTCCGCGCCTTTCTGAGTCAATGACGAGCAGATCACCACTGGGGTTGGGCGCTCGCTCATGATTTTCTTGAGGAAGGTAATGCCATCCATTCGGGGCATTTCCACATCCAGAACGATGACGTCCGGCCATTCCCGGGCCAGCTTGTCCATGGCGAAAATAGGATCGGAGGCGGCGCCCATGACATGGATGTCCGGCGTCTCACTGAGAATCGCCAACAAGACCTGACGAACCACTGCCGAATCGTCAACCAACAGTACATTTATTTTTTTCGTGGCCATTGTTCGTACTTGTCCTGATTGGTTTGTGACTAACCCACACATGGCCGGTGCCGATGTCGAAAATAATGTTCCGGTGCCCCGTACTGCCCATGTCGTGGGCGATCAGGTCGAGGTGGTAGTGGTCAGCCATTTTCAGCGCGGCGCTGATATTCATCCGCGCGACATCATTGAAATGCAGATGCTGGCGCAAGGCCGGAAACATCTCGCCGCCACCGAACAATTTCAGCTGGTAATCCTCGGCAACAGTGCCGTGCGCCACTGCCTGACCGATGAATAACTCAATGGCTTCGTCACCGTACTTGCCGCTCAACGCCTCGGATTTACGCACGCGGCTGGGCAGCATGAAATGACACATGGCGCCGATTTTACGCACCGGGTGCCAAAGGGTTATGGCAACACAAGAGCCGAGGAGGGTGCGCAACTGGACCGCACGTGTTTCGAAATGAAATTCGCCCGGGGCCAGAAAATGTTCTTCGGCAGCAATTTTCATGGCTTGCGATAAATGGAGGGTGCCACCAACTTCAGGGCATCCGAGACACCATTCAGGCTTTCTGAATGGCTGACGATGAAATAGCCACCGGGCTTGAGTCTGGGAATCAAACGGGCGACGACGCGGGCCTTGGTCGGCTGATCGAAGTAGATCATCACGTTGCGCAGGAAGATGACGTCAAATTCGCCCAGTTCAGGCAGCGTTTCGTTGAGGTTCACCTGCAGGAAGTTGACCCGGTTACGCAGTGCTCGATCAATCAGAAAAGTCCCGTGTTGGCGGCCTGTGCCCTTGAGGCAGTATTTCACCAGCAATGGCTGGGGCAGGGTGCCGGCGCGTTCCATTGGATAATGACCTGAGCGCGCCTTGGCCAGGACCTGGGTGCTGATATCCGAGCCGATCACCTCCCACGGCGTAGTGCCCAGGCCTTCGGCGAGGGTCATCGCCAGACTGTAGGGTTCTTCCCCTGACGAACTGGCGGCGCTCCACAAGCGGAACGTCTTGCCCGGTGCAGCATTGGGCAGCACATGCTGGCGCAGGAAGTCGAAATGCTTGGGCTCGCGAAAGAAATAGGTTTCGTTGGTGGTCAGCAGGTCCAGCGCCACCTGCAGTTCATCGGCGCGCTGGCCGCTCATGATCAGCTTGAAGTAGTCGCCGTAGCTGTCCAGTTCGTAATGCCTGAGACGCTTGAACAGGCGGCCGGCCACCAGCGCTTTTTTCGCCGATGACAGATTGATACCGGCAGCCTGATACAGCCAGGACTGGAACTGGTTGAATTCGATATCGTTCAACGCTGATGCACTCACGGGGCGTTCCTTGCTCGCTAGTGGTTATTTAACGCGCGTCGGCTTCGCTTGACGACGCGTGGTCGGTCTCGGCAAGTCGCGACATTTCATCGATGGACAACACTCGACCGACTTCCAGGACGATGACGAATTTGCCGTCGACCTTGGCCATTCCGCTGATGAAGTCAGCGCGAATCCGCGCGCCGAAGCTCGGCGGCGGCTCGATTTGCGACGCGGGTATTTCCAGTACTGCAGACACCGTATCGACCAGCAGCCCGATATCCTGCGGCTGGCCATCCTCGGCGCTGGCTTCGATGATCACCACGCAACTGCGGCGGGTAATGCCCGAGTCAGGCCGACCGAACCGCGCCGACAGATCCACCACCGGAACGACGGCGCCGCGCAGGTTGATCACCCCGCGCACGAAGGCCGGCATCATCGGCACGACGGTCAGATTGCCGTACTCAATGATTTCCTTGATGCCCAGGATGCCGATGGCGAACATCTCCGTGCCGAGCATGAAGGTCAGGTATTGCGCCTCCTCTTCGACGGGGGGTGCGACTTGACGTGTTGTGGTTATGGCGCCCATGCCTTACTCCTTTAAGCGAACCCTGTGATAGCCAACGATCAGAATCGGGTAAATTCGGATTCGTCCGGCGCACTTGCCATGTTGTAGGCGAACGCTTTGGTCGGCGCCTGCACGGGTTGACGCAGCGGTTTGCGGCTGGAGTTTCCAGGCGTTTTGTCGAGTCTTGATGGCTGGCTGGCTGACTTGGCCGGCGTGTCCAGAGTGAAGAAGCTCATCGCCTGTTGCAGTTGCTCGGCCTGACTGCTCATTTCCTCTGCGGTAGCGGCCAGTTCCTCGCTGCTCGAAGCGTTTTGCTGCGTGACCTGATTCAACTGGGTCATGGCCGTGTTGATCTGCGCAACGCCTGACGCCTGTTCTTCCGAAGCGGCACTTATTTCCTGAACAAGGTCCGAGGTCTTATTGATTGACGGCACCATTTCGCCGAGCAGCTTGCCGGCTTTCTCGGCCATGTCGACGCTGCTGGAAGACAGCTCGCCGATTTCCTGAGCGGCCACCTGGCTGCGTTCTGCGAGTTTGCGAACTTCCGCCGCCACCACCGCGAAGCCTTTGCCGTGCTCACCGGCGCGTGCCGCTTCAATCGCGGCATTGAGCGCCAGCAGGTTGGTCTGATACGCGATGTCGTCAATGATGCTGATGCGTTGGGCAATCTTCTTCATGGCCACGACGGTCTGTTGCACCGATTCGCCGCCGTCGGTGGCTTCCTTGGCGGCCTTGCTGGCCATGCCGTCGGTAACCTTGGCGTTCTCCGTGTTCTGATTGATGCTGGCGCTCATTTGCTCGATAGAAGCACTGGTTTCCTCGACGCTGGCAGCCTGTTCGCTGGTGGCCTGGCTCATCGATTGCGCGGTGGCGCTGACTTCTTCAGACGCGCTGGCCAGGTTGTCTGCGGCGTTACGTACTTCACCGATGATGTGCGAGAGCTTGCCGACCATGTTCTGCATAGCCAGCAGCACCATGCCGGTTTCGTCCCTGGAGCTGATTTCGATGCGCGCGTTGAGATTGCCTTCGGCCAGTTGTTCGGCGACTGAAGCCGCTTGTTTGAGCGGGCGGGAAATGATGCGCGAGATGAACAGGGCGAGTCCCAATCCCACCAGCAACGCGACGATAAGGGCGGCGACAATGGAAATTCGCGCGTTCAGGTATAGGTTGGTGCCTCGGGTGCTGGCCCCTTCAGCTCCTGCATCGTTGAGCTCGACCATTTTCTGCAGGGCAGCGGTGACCAGGTCAAAAGTACGTTTTGATTCGCCTCTGATCAACGTCCGGGCTTCGCTGTCCAGACCCTGCTGAGATAGGGCCAGCAGGTTTTTGCTCAAGGCCAGATAGGCTGCCCAGTCAGTGACGGCAGTGTCGTACAACTGGCGCTCTTCAGGGCTGGAAATCAGCTTCTCGTAGGTGGCCAGACGGGTTTCGAACTGTTTCCTGACCTCGACGGACTCCTGTTCGACGGTGGCTTTTTCCTGAGCGGTATCGGCAGTGATGTAGCGGTTTTCCTTGAGGCGGAAGCTCGCCGCATAAAAACGCATGCCCGATGCCGCACGCATGGCCGGCATCCAGTTTTCGCGAATCTCCGTCGAGGCGTCATTCACGTTGCTTAGCTGGAAGATCGAGAACACGCCCATGACTGCGGTCAGCGCCAGAACCGTGAGAAATGAAGCGATCAATTTAGTCGCGATTCTGAGATCGTAAAACCATTTCATTGGGTGGTACTCCGTGTAATTGCGTAGACGTCAGCGGCCATTGGCTTGCAGGGTGGTGAGAGTTGCGGCGTGAATTGAGGTGTAACGAGGTTCCAGCTGAACGATTTGCGCGAGCAGCGCCGGTACATCAAGAATCAATGCCACGGCGCCACTGCCGAGAATGGTCGAGCCGCTGATGCCGCGCAGGGCGCCAAACAGCTTGCCCAGCGGTTTGATGACGGTCTGGAATTCGCCGAGCAGATCGTCAACCACCAGACCCGCCTTAAGTTCGGCATAGCGCACCACCACCACGTTCTGCCGACGGGCAGCGGGACCTTCGTGATTAAAGTGGTCGCGCAGGTAAACCAGCGGCAGCACCTCGCCGCGCAGATCCAGGTAACCCTGCTCACGTCCGATCTGTCGATCAGCCTCGTTGAGTTCGATGCATTCCTGAACCATGTCCAGCGGGATGACATACGTGGACTGACCGATGCTGACCAGAAAGCCGTTGATGATCGCCAGCGTCAGTGGCAGGCGAATGCGCACCACGGTGCCTTGGCCGGGCTTGCTGTCCAGGTCCACGGTGCCGCGCAGGAGCGTGATATTGCGCTTGACTACATCCATGCCGACGCCGCGCCCGGAAAGATTGGTCACGGCCGCGGCGGTGGAAAAGCCCGGCTCGAAAATAAGGTTGTAGATTTCCTGATCAGTCAGGCTCGCGCCGCTGGCGATCAGGCCGCGCTCCTGGGCTTTTTCGAGAATGCGCTCGCGGTTCAATCCGGCGCCGTCATCGGCGATTTCAAGGACGATGCTGCCGGAATCGTGATAGGCGTTCAGATGCAAGTGACCTTTGCTTGGCTTGCCGGTCGCCAGACGTGCTTGCGCGGTTTCAATGCCGTGGTCCATGGCGTTGCGCAACAAGTGCATCAACGGATCGCCGATTTTCTCGACGACGGTCTTGTCCAGCTCGGTTTCCGCGCCGCTGATGATCAGGTCGATGTCTTTGCCGAGTTCCTGGCTGACGTCGCGCACCACCCGCCGAAAACGATTGAACGTGTCGCCGATGGGGATCATGCGCAGGCGTAAGGCGCCATCGAGGATTTCTTCGACCAGGCCTGATACCGTCGACGTCGATTCCTGCAACGGATCATTGTTGCAGGTGCGTGCCAGCAGGCTGGCGCCAGCACTGGCGATCACCAGTTCGCCCACGAGGTTGATCAACTCGTCCAGTTTGTCGGCGTTCACCCGTACATAGCGGCCGTCCTTGGCTTTGTTTTCAACCGGTGCAGCGGATTTTTCGGGGGCAATCTGCGCCGGCAGACGCGACACCGCTCGCTGGTCTGCCAGGATTTCACCCGTCGCGACCAAACCTGTGCCTTGAACGGAGTTGACCTGTGACTGAGCCAGCAGTTGGGTGTCTGGGAAGGTATCCGCGCCGACGTCGAGCGCCGCAACGATTTCGATCTGGCAGTCTTCGCGCACGAAATCGAACACTTCATTGATCTCGGCATGCGTCGCGGCAGAGCGGAACTCGATGTCGAAGCCCAGATAACAGGATTCCGCGTCCCAGGCATCCATGCCAGGCATGCCGTCGGACAGTGTGACGATTTCGACGGTTTCGCCGAGGGTGTTGAGGTAGCGCAGAAACGAAAGCGGATCCATGCCGTTGCGGAAAACGTCTACGCCAAAACGCAAGCTGATGTGCCAAAGCGACGCGCTGGCAGGGTGGGCGGCGACATTTTCAACGGCAGGTTCTTTGCGGGGCGATGTATCCAGAGCCGCGCCGGGGGCCTGATAGTTTTGCAGGGCCTGGCGCAGCGCTGATTCCCGGGCCAACGCCGGGGCCTGCAATTGCGCTCCCTGGCTGGCGACGACGTCAATCAGCTCAAGCATGTGGTCGCCGGATTTGAGAAGCACCGCGATGAGTGCTGCATCCACGCTAACGCTGCCTTCACGCAACCGGTCCAGAACGTCTTCGACGATATGGGTGAAGCTGACAATAGCGTCCAGCCCGAACAGTCCGGCAGAACCCTTGATAGTGTGGGCGGCGCGAAATACTGCGCCGATGGCATCATCGTCGTCGGGCTCGTTTTCCAGTTGCAGCAGCGACTCTTCCATCGCCTGCAACAACTCGCGAGCTTCGAGGATGAACGTTTGTTGTGCCTGATCAAGGTTAATGCTCACGCTCATTTCCTTTGACGTGTGTTGCAGGATGCGCACCGACAGGTCGCTAGATAGCTTCGGCCAAATTGCACAGTTCAAGCGTTTCCATGACTGCCTTGCTGCGGCCCGTCAGAGTCAAGTCGGTACCGGCTCGGGTTGCTTCGCGGCTGGCGAGAATCAGTAGCTGCAAGCCTGCACCATCGATTTCGGTAACTTGCGACAGGTCGATTTCCATGCGCGGGGTTCCTCCCAGGCGTGGCAGCAATTGCGCGGCTAGTTCGGCGGTGGTGTAGATCGTCAGTTCACCGTCGATATGCACGCGCGCGGTGTCATTGGATGTCTCGCACTGAAGTGGCATGGCAGCCTCCGTTGTCAGGGCAGGATCAGCTTGGAAACTGCCGCCAGCATCTGCGCGGGCTGGAAAGGCTTGACCACCCAGGCTCTGGCGCCAGCGGCCTGGCCTTCGAGCTTTTTCGATTCCTGGGATTCGGTGGTCAGCATGATGATCGGCGTGAATTTGTAGTTGGCCAGCTTCTTGACCTCCTTGACGAAGGTGATGCCATCCATGTTGGGCATGTTCACATCGCTGATGATCAGGTGTACTTTCTGACCATTGAGCTTGCCCAGCGCATCCTTGCCGTCACTGGCTTCGATCACGTCATAACCGGCACTTTTCAAGGCAATACCGACGACCTGCCGAACACTGCTGGAGTCATCGACAACCAATACACTTTTAGCCATGAGGCTCTCCTTAAAAGAAGGTAATTTCCTGTGAATTCTGCTGTGCGCCAGTGCCGCCACGGTGGGTGTGACGCTGTTCGTCAGTGGCGTAGGTGGCTTCCATTCGTGCCAGCCAATCGCGGGCATTGAGGGGTTCGGTCTGTTCTGGCGACTGGCTGACCTGCTGCAGATGCGCGTGCAGCGAATCAATGTTGTCGCGCACGTGAGTCAGGATCTGGCTGACCCGGTCCTGGAATTGCAGGCTGACCAGAACGTCGGTGAGTTCGTCCCGAATACCAAAGCTTTCCTGTTGCAGCATTTCAGCGGATTCGGAAAGGCGCTGGGTGACGGTCTTGAAACGCTCCAGTACCTGCTGGATGCTGCTTTCCGAGGTCGCAACAGAGTTGCTGTCCTGGTCGGCGCCACTTGAGGCTGCCTGCACCAGTTGGGTGATGGCGTTGTTGATGATGTCGACTTTGGCGGACATCTGTTGTCCGGTTTCGCTGGATTTGCTCGACAGGCTGCGCACTGCGTCAGCGACCACGGCAAAGCCACGTCCGGCTTCTCCGGCACGAGCTGCCTCGATGGCGGCATTGAGCGCGAGCAGGTTGGTTTGCGCGGCGATTGCCGCCACGTCGGCAGCCATTGTCCTGAGCTCACCGGTGTAGGCGGTCAGATTGCGCACTTGCGTCAGGGTTTCATCGCGACTGGTTTGCGTCGCCTTCAGCGAGTCGATGACTTGCACCAATTCGCCGTCACTCTGGGCCAGCGCATGTTGTGCGCCACCGGCGCTGTGTCCGGACAGTTCACCCGCAGCCTGCTGAGAGGCGTGAACGGTATCCTGCAAACGCGAAGAAATACTGGTGAACCGGGTGGCCAGCGAGACGATTGCGGTTTCGGTCTGCTGGCGCGAGCTTTCAACCTGCTTGGCCCAGATGGGCATTGCGCCGAGAAACACTTCATTGAGTTGTGCCGCGGATTTCAGCGTAGGGTTTTCGCTGGCCTGCTGCTCGTGCAACGCAACAGCACTGGCGACAGCTTCATTGATTCGGGCGCGTTGTGAGCGGGTGCTCCACCAGCAGGCAGCGAAACCAATGGCCAGTATTGCAGCACCGAAGGCCAGGCTTTGACGCGTTGGGCCATCAAGCGTTAGCGTGACGATTGCAGCGGCAATGGCGGGAAGTTGTGGAAGCCAGAGGAAGGGCACATGGACTTTTTGGGATGAACGAGCGTTTTGGCCGGGCATCATGGTTCAATCCTTGAACAGTCACACATTCGAAATAATGCGATCAATGAGTTATCTGCTCTGCCGATCCAGACTTTAGGCCCAAGGGGGGACCGGTCGTCTGATCGTTTGCAACAGCGTTCATCATCAGTCACTGGCATGCAGGCTCCTTATGACCTGTCAGGCCGAAGTAGGGACGTTCAAGGCAGGATGATGGCACATAGCCATAAAAAAAGCTGTGCGATCAATCGGCGTGATCAAAGGTCCACATTCGCAAGCAACCGTGACCAGGCATTACTGCTGGGTCGGCGTGCGTCAGTCAGTTGTTGTCTTTCCAATCCGAGGAGAAACACCATGCAATACCGTCAATTCGGCAACACTGGCCTCAGTGTTTCCCGACTGTGTCTGGGTACCATGACGTTTGGGCTGCAAACCGACGCGCAGGTGTCGCACCAGATCATCGACCGGGCGGCCGAGGCCGGGGTCAATTTCATCGATACCGCTGATGTGTATCCCCTGGGCGCAAAACTGGACAGCGTCGGCCGCACCGAGGAAATCGTCGGCAGCTGGCTCAAGGGCAAGCGCGACAATTACATTCTGGCCACCAAAGCGTGCGGGATAATGGGCGAGCAGGCGTGGCAGCGCGGCGCTTCACGCAAGCACTTGCTCAGCGCCATTGAAGCGTCGCTCAAGCGCCTGAACACCGATTACGTCGATCTTTACCAGCTGCATTCGGACGACCCAGGCACGCCGCTCGAAGAAACTCTCGAAGCGCTGGATATCATCGTCCGCCACGGCAAGGCGCGTTACATCGGCGTCTCGAATTTTCTGGCTTATCGGCTGGCACGCATGCTGGGTCGTGCCGATTTCCTCAAGCTGACCCGCTTCGTGTCCGTCCAGCCGCGCTACAACCTGCTGTTCCGCCAGATCGAACGCGAGCTGTTGCCGCTGGCTGGTGAAGAACGTCTGGCAGTGATTCCCTACAACCCCTTGGCTGGCGGATTGCTCACCGGCAAGCACACCCACGACAAGGCGCCTGCCGAGGGTCGATTCACGGCAACGGTAGGCAAGGCTGGCGAGATGTACCAGCAGCGCTACTGGCACGAGCGGGAATTCCAGAGCATCGCCAAACTCAAGGAAGTGATTACCCAGGCCGGTAAACCGATGACCACGACGTCAGTGGCCTGGGTGCTGGCCAATCCGCTGGTGACCTCTGCGATCATTGGCGCCAGCCGTCCTGAGCAACTGGACGATACGCTGGCGGCGGCGGATTTTGTGCTGGAGGCGGAACTCAAGTCCCAGCTCGATGACATCACCCATGAATATCGCTGGGGTGATGCGGCGCGTTAAAGGCCGTGGATCGTGGATCAGGTCGCACTGTTTCGGCAGATGCGGGCCTGCTCCACAGCTCCATGGCGAAATCCACGAAGCAACGCAATTTCGGCGAACGGTAGCGATCTTGCGCATACATCAAATGCATCGGGCGACAGGGGAGCTGGTACTGAGGCAACAGCGCAATCAGGCGGCCGTTCTGCAAATCTTCTTCGATCAGTGCGTCCGGCATCATCGCGATCCCGGCACCGGCGCGCGCGGCCTTGTGCAGACCTGACGACGTATTCATGGTGATCGGTCCGCTCACGGGCACCAGCACTTCACCTTCCGGCCCGGTCAGGCGCCAGTGTTTTTCCACGGAACTCCAGTCGTCGCCTGCCGGATAGGCGAAGGCGAGGCAGTCATGATGCTGCAGATCCATGGGCTCGGTCGGCGTGCCGCGACGTTGCAAGTAGTCCGGCGAAGCACAGATCGTCAACATGTAGTCCTCAAGCGGACGGGCAATCAGGCTCGAATTTTCCGGCGTGCCAAGCCGGATGGCGGCATCGAAGCCATGACCGATCAAGTCCATTCGCTCGTTGCTGAACACCACGTCGAGTCTGATCTGCGGGAAACGTCTGGAGAACTCGGTCAAGGCTGGCGCCAGTCGCTCGTTGCCGAACGTAAACGGCGCGGTGATCCGCAAAGTACCTTTGGGCACTGCCTGGGCCTGTTCGGCCAGCTGTTCGGAGTCGGCGACCAACCCGAGCACTTCCAGACAACGCTGGTAATAGGACTCGCCGAACTCGGTCAGCCGCTGACGTCGTGTGGTGCGGTTGAGCAGGCCGACCCCGAGCCGCTGCTCAAGGGCCCGCAAGTGATTGCCGACCATGGTTGTCGACATCCCGCACTCAAATGCGGCTGCGGTCATGCTGCCGGTTTCGACCACTTTCACGTACACCGACATCGCCTGGAATAAGTCCATTATCAAGCCTGACTTTAAAATGAATGGAGGATTTAGCGGTTTATCCAGCTGAGGTGGCTAACGATACTGGAAATATCAACCGACTGGAGCTTTATGCCATGACCGCCGCCTGCCTGATGACCACTTATAAACCGCTGGCCTTGAGTTTCGTTAAAGGGCTGGGCACGCGTTTGTGGGACGAAGCAGGGCGCGAATACCTGGATGCTGTCGCGGGGGTGGCGGTAACCAACGTTGGCCACTCCCATCCGCGTCTGGTGGCGGCGATCAGCGAACAGGCCGGGCTGTTGTTGCATACGTCCAACCTTTACAGCATTGACTGGCAGGACCGTCTGGCGCTGAAGCTGACCACGCTTGCCGGCATGGAGCGGGCTTTTTTCAATAATTCCGGTGCCGAGGCGAACGAAACCGCATTGAAGCTGGCGCGGCTCTACGCCTGGCACAAAGGCATCGAAAAACCCTTGGTGCTGGTCATGGAGGACGCTTTCCATGGACGCACGTTGGGTACGTTATCCGCCAGTGACGGACCTGCGGTACGCCTGGGTTTCAATTCACTGCCGGGGGATTTTCTCAAGGTGCCGTTTGGTGACCTGGACGCTCTGGACAAGGCTTGCACGACTTACGGGCATCGCATCACGGCGATGCTTGTCGAGCCGATCCAAGGCGAAAGCGGTGTCCAGTTGGCGCCACCGGGATATCTCAAGGCCCTGCGGGATCGCTGCACGCGGCGTGGCTGGTTGCTGATGCTCGACGAAATCCAGACTGGCATGGGCCGTACTGGCCAATGGTTTGCTTTCCAGCACGAAGGCATCGTGCCGGATGTGATGACCCTCGCCAAAGGCCTTGGCAACGGCATTCCCATCGGCGCGTGTCTGGCTCGGGGTAAAGCTGCGCAGTTGTTTACCCCCGGCAGTCACGGCAGCACCTTCGGGGGTAATCCACTGGCGTGCCGCGTTGGCTGTACCGTGGTGGATATTCTTGAGGATCAGGCACTGGTGGACAACGCGCGGGTGCAAGGCGAACGCCTGCTGGCCGGGTTGCGTGCAGCGTTGAGTGACCACCCTGATGTGCTGGCGATTCGTGGCAAAGGCTTGATGGTCGGTATTGAACTGGTGCGGGCGCTGCCCGACCTGGCGCTGATTGCAGCGCGGGATCATGGCTTGCTGCTCAACGTGACGCGCGGCAAGACGATCCGTTTGTTACCGCCTTTGACGGTCAACGCACAGGAGGTGGACGCCATTGTGCAGGGCGTATGCCAGACGCTCGCGCCGAACTGAAGTCCGGCGCGAGCGAATGGGTGCGGTCAGGTCACCACGCGATAGCAGGGCACGTAGGCCGCGCCGCCGGGGAGTTTCATGCGGTGTTGCTCGACGAAGGCATTCAGCAGGCGGTCCAGTGGTTGCATGATCGCTGCATCGCCATGGATTTCGTACGGCCCATGCTGTTCGATCAGACGGATGCCCTTGTCCTTGACGTTACCCGCGACGATCCCGGAGAACGCTCGGCGCAGATTCGCCGCCAGGGTGTGTGGCGCAAGATCGCGGCTCAGTTGCAGGCTGGCCATGTTTTCATGGGTCGGATCGAACGGACGCTGGAAGCCGGCGTCGATTTTCAGCAGCCAGTTGAAGTGGAACGCATCGTTGCGCTCGCGGCGGAACTGCTTGACCGCCCTCAGGCCCAGAGTCATTTCCCGGGCAACTTCGGTCGGGTCGTCGATGATGATCTGGTAGTGGGCTTGTGCCGCTTCGCCCAGGGTCGCGCCGACGAAAGCGTGCAGTTGTTGCAGATAAGGCGCGGCGCTTTTCGGGCCGGTCAGGATGACCGGGAACGGCACATCGACGTTGTCCGGGTGCATGAGGATGCCGAGCAGATACAGGAACTCTTCTGCCGTGCCCGCGCCACCCGGGAAAATGATGATGCCGTGGCCGACGCGCACGAACGCTTCAAGACGCTTCTCGATATCCGGCAGGATCACCAGTTCGTTAACGATCGGATTCGGCGCTTCAGCGGCAATGATTCCCGGTTCGGTCAGGCCCAGGTAACGGCCACCATTGATGCGTTGCTTGGCGTGGGCGATGGTTGCGCCCTTCATCGGACCTTTCATGACGCCGGGACCGCAGCCGGTGCAGATGTCCAGACTGCGCAGGCCCAGTTCGTGACCAACCTTCTTGGTGTATTTGTATTCTTCGGTGTTGATCGAGTGTCCGCCCCAACACACCACCATCTTCGGTTCCAGGCCTGGACGCAGGGTGCGGGCATTACGTAGCAGGTGGAACACGTAATCGGTGATGCCTTGCGAGCTTTCCAGGTCGATGCGTTGGCTGTCCAGTTCGCTTTCGGTGTAGACGATATCGCGCAGGGCACTGAAGAGCATTTCCCGGGTGCTGGCGATCATTTCGCCATCTACGAACGCATCGGCCGGAGCGTTGAGCAGTTCCAGGCGCACGCCTCGATCCTGCTGATGGATGCGAACTTCGAAGCTCTCGTAAGCCTCAAGAATGGTCTTGGCGTTATCGACATGAGCGCCGGTGTTGAGGATAGCCAGGGCGCACTGGCGGAACAGGGTGTAGATGCTGCCGGAGCCGGCGGCGCTGAGTTGCTGGACTTCACGCTGTGAAAGTGTTTCCAGGCTGCCTTTTGGGCTGACCGACGCATTGATGACTGGTCTTGGTAGCATTCTTTATTCCTTGAAGGGATACCGCTTAGGTTGTTCGACCCAGGGGTATCTGATAGTGAGTGCCCGGCGCGGTCGTGTGTTTCGCCGATAGCCGGGCGAGCAACAGGCTTCGTTGTCAGATCATCGGGGGGCCAGGGCCATCACCACGCTGAAGTCTGGCAAACGAGGCCAGGAAAATCGTTCTCCTCGTCCTTTGGAGATGCCGCACATGAAGGGCTTGTATCAGTCAGGGCCAGCCATTGAACTGGCGATTCAAGTGAACGTCAACTCCATGCAAGTGATTGAACACACTCGCATCCTACTCCTGATTCAGGTCTTGCTGGCAGCCCCGGCGACACGCCGTTTCTTAGCCGTCGTCGGTGTCGATGCTTTGCGTTTCCCGGTCTTGCGCTTGTTCTTCCAGGGTGTCGCGCCTGCGGCGGGGCTCGCGGGTCCGCTGATGGTCAGGCGCAGCCCCAGGCAACGTGTCACCTGTTTGCTCATCCAGGCGCTCTGTTTGGCGACGAACTCCTCCAGACTCATCTCGCCGCTTTGCACCATGTCCAGCGCCTGCTCCCAAATGGCCGTGGTGCCGGGGTCGGCAATGGCGCGGGGCACCGCATCAATCAGGCCAAAAGCGGCGGCAGTAGCTGCCAGCGCCTTGCCGTGCTTGTCCAGATAACCACGGTCGAGCAAACCCTGGATGATTCCGGCGCGAGTCGCTTCAGTGCCGATGCCGGTGGTGTCCTTGAGCTTTTGCTTGAGCAGCGGATCTTCAACCAGCCGGGCGACGTTTTTCATCGCCTTGATCAGATCACCTTCGGTGAACGGCTTGGGCGGCTGCGTCCACATATCCTTGAGATTGACGTTGGCGACTGCGCAATCGCAGCCCTGGGTCAATGCTGGCAGTGGCTGTGGAGCGGGGGCTTCGCGGCCCTTGGCAGGGGCAAGCGCCTCGGGCAAGGCGCGTTTCCAGCCGGGTTCGACAATCTGTTTGCCGACTGCCCGCAAAGCTTGCCCGGCGCAATCAAAGTCGGCCTGGGTGCGATCGAATTCGTGGTTGGGCAGAAACTGCGCCAGATAGCGCGCACGAATCAATGTGTAGACGGCCCGTTGCTTGCCCACCAGACGCCCGAGATCCCGGACTGCAGCGGTAGGAATAATGCCGTGGTGAGCGCTGACCTTGGCATCGTTCCACGCCCGTGAGCGTCGACTCGGGTCCAGATGCGGGAGCAAGTCGCTTAACGCCGGATCGGCCCGGCCCAGCGCAGCAAGGATCGCCGGCGCTTCGCTGTGTTGGCTCAGGGGCAGGAAACCGCAATCGCTGCGCGGGTAGGTGATGACTTTGTGGGTTTCATACAGCGCCTGGGCGATGTCGAGGGTTTCCTGCGCGCCAAGGCCGAGTTTTTTCGAGCAGATTTCCTGCAGGGTGCCGAGGTCGAAGGGCAGGGGTGCTGCTTCGCGTACCCGTTCGGTTCGCAGCTTGATCAGGCGCGCGCTGGTCGCCTCGCTTATGCTGGTGGCGGCCTGTTGCGCAACCGACTGGTTCAGGCAGCGGTCCTGATCGTCGCAAACGTCGGGATCCGCGCGCCATTGCGCGGTGAAGGTCTGGCCTTGATGCTCCAGCTGGACATCAATGGCCCAGAAGGCGACCGGGACGAAATCGGCGATGCTGCGGTCGCGATCCACCACCAGCCGCAGGGTTGGCGTTTGCACGCGGCCCACTGGCAATACGCCTTGATACCCTGACTGGCGACCGAGGAGGGTGAACAGCCGGCTCATGTTCATCCCGATCAGCCAGTCAGCCCGCGACCGTCCAAGCGCAGAGTGATACAGGCTGAAGGTTTCGGCGCCGGGCTTGAGTGCGGCCAATGCCTTGTGAATCGATGCGTCGTCCAGGGCCGACAACCACAAGCGTTGGATCGGCCCGCGATAACGGCAGTGGTCGACCAGTTCCCGGGCGATCATCTCGCCTTCCCGGTCGGCGTCAGTGGCGATGACCAGCTCCGAGGCTTCCCCCAGCAAGCGTTTGACTGCCTTGAATTGACTGGCGGTGCGCGGCTTGACGAGCATTTTCCATTTTTCCGGAATGATCGGCAGGTCTTCGAGGACCCAGCGCTTGTAACGAGCGTCGTAGGCATCCGGTGGTGCGGTTTCCAGAAGATGACCGATGCACCAGGTAACCGTCGCGTTCGGCCCCACCCAGCAGCCATCGCCACGTCGGCTCGCACCGAGCACGGCAGCAATGTCTTTGGCTTGGGAAGGTTTTTCACACAGGAACAGCCGCATAAGCACCGTCGTTTTCACGCTTATCGAAGGTGTACAGCATGCGCAGTGATCAGCTTTTGGGCAACCTTTATCTGTATGGATATACAGATAAAGGTTGTGGGACGTTGCCGCATCAATGCGTGTTGATCAGCAGCAGGCTGCCGCACGTTCCGGTCGGTTGCCCATGGCGTTGAGGCGTCCGGAATCCGGCGTCAGCCAGTGTTTGTTGGCGTTGAGCGTCGTGTGCAAGATCTCGCTTACCCAATCCGGAAGGTTCGGATGCAAGCGGTAATACACCCATTGGCCCTGGCGTCGATCCGCCAGCAGCCCGCATTCGCGCAGCACTGCAAGATTACGGGAAACCTTGGGTTGGCTCTGGTTCAGCGCGCAGGTCAGTTCGCACACGCAGAGTTCCTGCTCGCCGGTGATCAGCAGCATCATGCGGACACGGTTTTCATCAGCCAGGCATTTGAAAACAGTGGTGGGGGTCAGGTGATCGGCCATCGCAGCCTCGGTATCAATCAATGGCGGGACTTTAAAGGATGTACTTTGGCAAATATACGATTTTGTCAATGAGTCCATGGAAGTCGATCAGCCATGTTCAGCGGAATCACCATTAAAGTCGCTGATTTTTCTGACTGTAACGACATCTGTAATTCCGTATATATGAATTATCGAATATGATCGTCCGCCATCGACGCGCATTGAGCACACCCATGCTGACGGCATCACTGATTTTTCTGGCAACGATCATCTTCGTCATCTGGCAACCCAGAGGTCTCGGGGTTGGCTGGAGCGCCGCAGCTGGCGCATTGGTGGCCCTGGCCACAGGCGTGGTCGGCCTCGGCGATATTCCCGTGGTGTGGAACATCGTCTGGAATGCCACGGCAACCTTTATCGCCGTGATCATCATCAGTCTGTTGCTCGATGAAGCGGGCTTTTTCGAGTGGGCGGCGTTGCATGTGGCGCGTTGGGGCAAAGGGCGAGGGCGGCGCTTGTTTGCTTTCATCATTGTGCTGGGTGCCGCTGTGTCGGCGTTGTTTGCCAATGACGGGGCCGCATTGATCCTGACGCCCATCGTCATTGCCATGCTTACGGCGCTACGCTTTTCGCCTGCTGCCACCCTGGCGTTTGTGATGGGCGCTGGGTTTATTGCCGATACGGCCAGCCTGCCGTTGGTAGTGTCGAATCTGGTGAATATCGTTTCGGCCGACTATTTCCATCTTGAGTTCGGCGAGTACGCATCGATCATGCTCCCGGTGGATCTGGTCAGTATCGCCACCACTCTGTTGATGCTGCTGTGGTTCTTTCGCAAGGAAATCCCCGCAACCTACGACGTGTCGCAACTCAAGCAGCCCGAAGAGGCCATTGTCGATCGTGCGACGTTCGTGGCTGGCTGGTGGGTTCTGCTCCTGCTGCTTGCAGGCTTTTTCATCGGTGACCCGTTGGGAGTGCCTATCAGTGCGGTAGCGGCGAGCTGCGCGTTGTTGCTCTATGTGATTGCTGCCCGGGGACATGCCATCGCCACCGGCAAAGTGCTCAAAGGGGCGCCATGGCAGGTGGTGATATTTTCCCTGGGCATGTACCTGGTGGTTTACGGCCTCAGCAATGCCGGATTGACTCATTACGTCACGGAGATTCTGAATGTATTTGCCGGACACGGCGTCTGGGCGGCCGCCTTCGGCACTGGTTTCCTGACCGCGATCCTGTCTTCGGTCATGAACAATATGCCGACCGTACTGATCGGCGCGCTGTCGATCCAGGCCAGCGATTCCACGGATGTCATTCGCCAGGTCATGGTTTACGCCAATGTGATCGGCTGCGATCTGGGGCCGAAAATCACCCCCATCGGCAGCCTGGCAACGCTGTTGTGGCTGCACGTGCTGGCCCGCAAGAATATCCGCATTACCTGGGGTTATTACTTTCGGGTTGGCGTGGTGATTACCGTTCCAGTGCTCGCCGCGACACTGGCGGCGCTGGCTATCAGGCTTGGTTTTTAAACAGGAGGACGTATGGACGATTTACTGCCCAATCTCGATTCAGCGTTGATCAGCGATCCATCGCTGTTTGAACAGCGTGATCAAACGCAGTGGACTCACAAACCACGGATTCTGCTGTTGTATGGCTCGAATCGGGAGCGCTCCTTCAGCCGCCTGATGGTCGAGGAGGCTGCGCGTTTGCTGGAGCATTTCGGTGCCGAGACCAGGGTCTTCGATCCGTCGGGGCTGCCCATGCCCGATGACGCGCCGGACAGCCATCCAAAGGTTCAGCAATTACGCGAACTGATGGTCTGGTCCGAGGGCCAAGTCTGGTGTTCGCCCGAGCGGCACGGTGCCATGAGTGCGGTGTTCAAGGCGCAAATCGACTGGGTCCCGCTGGCCATGGGCGCAGTCCGGCCCACGCAAGGCAAGACCCTTGCGGTGATGCAGGTGTGCGGGGGTTCCCAGTCTTTCAATGTGGTCAATCAATTGCGTGTGTTGGGCCGCTGGATGCGCATGTTCACGATTCCCAACCAGTCGTCGGTGCCCAAGGCTTTCCTGGAGTTCGATGAGCAATGTCGAATGAAGCCTTCGTCGTTTTATGATCGACTGGTGGATGTCATGGAGGAGTTGGTGAAGTTCACCTGGATATTGCGCGAGCGTCAGGAGTTCCTGGTGGATCGCTATTCTGAACGCAAGGAATCCGCCGAAGAACTGTCCCGGCGCGTCAATCAACCTTCTATTTAGTCAGCAACGCGCGGCGCGATTCAGCTTGCGCGCGACCGAGACGAGGCATCTCATGAGCGATATCACGATTTATCACAACCCGCAGTGCGCTACATCGCGCAATACGTTGGCGTTGATTCGTAATAGCGGTGTTGAACCGCAAGTCATTGAGTACCTGAATACGCCACCGTCACGGCAAACCCTTCAAGGCTTGATTGCCTCGATGGGAATCGCCGTGCGCGACGTGATTCGTATCAAGGGAACACCTTACGAAGCATTGGGGCTCGGTAATCCGGACCTTGACGATGAACAGCTGCTTGATGCCATGCTGCAGCACCCGATCCTGATCAATCGACCCATTGTGGTCACGCCTCTGGGAGTTCGGCTGTGCCGGCCGTCCGAGGTGGTGCTGGATATTCTGACGCAGGCGCAGCAAGGCGCGTTCAGCAAGGAAGATGGTCAGGTAATTATCAATGAACAGGGCAAAAGGGTCTGACCGAGGCAGGGATTGAGCTATACCGGTTAGAACAAAACATCAGAACATGCGTCAAAACCTCTGCGTTTATTCTCAACGCATGGATTTGAAAGGAGCTGCTTATGTTTATCCGGTCGCTGACCATTGCCACGTTGCTCACCTGTGCGGGGCCTTTGCTCGCCGCCGACAACGACACGCCTTTGACCCAGGAGCGCGGCCGCACCCGGCCATTGATCATCATCGCCCCAAGCACCGTGGACCCGACGCTGGTGAGCCTGAAGAAAGCCCTGGACGAACCGGAGAATCAGAAAGCCTTCGCCGAGCGCAATATGGTTCTGTATACCGTGGTCAATACGATCGGCCAGCGCGACGGCAAGAATCTGGATGCGCAAACCACCATGGCGTTGATTCGCGAACTCAAGCTTGGGGCGAGCACCGGCACCAAGGTGATTCTGGTCGGCAAGGACGGCGAGAAGAAAATCGACAAACTCGGGCCGGTGGGTCCCAAGGAAATATTCAGTACCGTCGATCAGCTTCCCGCTGAGGAAAAAAACTTTGCGGCACCTGCGGTTTCAGCCCCGGCACCCGAAGCCAAACCGGCCAAGGCCGAGAAAGCAGGCAAGGCGGCGAAGGGCGCTCCGGCCAAGGCGCTCGAAGACTGATTTCACATGCACCATGGCAAGATTGATCGGGCAAGAATGTGCCGTCTGTAGCTAAAACGTCGTTCCGGGCTTGGGTGATGGGAATAAATCCATCATCCTGAGCGGGGGTCGGATTACCGATCCCGCTCCGGTCCCGTTTCAAGCGAAATCAAGCACTTATGAAAACCGTTGCAATCATTCTGTTTCCCGACTTCCTGCTCCTTGATATGGCTGGGCCAATCGAGGTGTTCTCCATTGCCAACCGTTATCTGCACGTTGATAACCATTACCAGCTCAGTACGATTGGTACCCAGTCGTCGGCCATTCGTGCTTCCAGCGGCGTTTCGGTGCAGCCCGATATATCCATCGATACGGCTCCGAAAAGCTACGATCTGCTGCTCGTGCCCGGTGGTCCCGGCGCCTACAACGGTAGAAATCCAGACCTGTTCGCCTGGCTGGGCGAAGCCGCGCAGCAGTCCGGTTTATATGGCTCGATCTGCACCGGCGCGTTCATATTGGGCCATGCCGGTTTGCTGGACGGCCATCGCGTGACCACGCACTGGCATTACACGGAAAGACTGGTCAGTGGGTTTCCTGCGGCACAGGTGACCACCGACGAGATCTACATCAGGGATCGCCGGTTGATCACTTCAGGTGGCGTTACCGCCGGAATCGACCTGGCGCTGGCGATAGTCGCCCAGGACCATGGCAGAAAAGTCGCGTTGGACGTAGCCAAAGTGCTGCTGGTAGTGATGACTCGCCAGGGCGGCCAGGCGCAGTTCAGCCCGCTGGTAGCCGCAGTGGCTAGCCAGGTTTCGCCGATTACCCAAGTGCAGAATTACCTGCTCGAACACCTGGAAGAAGAATTCTCCATCGAGCGCATGGCGGCAATGGCCGCGATGAGCGCGCGTCACTTTTCCCGGGTGTTTGTCCGGGAGGTGAAAATGACGCCCATGGAGTTCATTCAGAACGCCCGGATCGACAAGGCCCGCAGCTTGCTGGAAACCACGACGCTGCCGTTGAAGACCATCGCCCACCGCAGCGGTTTTGGCAGCGTGCGGCATATGAGCCACCTGTTCAGCGAACGGCTGGGACTGACGCCCACTCAGTATCGTCAGCAATTTGGGTAGTGCGCCACCGCTGTTGTTGGAGATTCTATGTCCGGGGGCAACCGCCAGGCGCCAGACGTATTGTCTGAACCGACGCCTTCCCGGCTAAAGCCGGTCCCACTGTGGGACCGGCTTTAGCCGGGAAGACGGCATTCCAGTAGACGCAAATGCATCGGCTGTACGTGCAGATCCGTAAGCGACGCTCCAACAGTCGATATTTGATTCCGGTGGCTCTATTGCGCATCGCATTGGCCGTTACGCTCCTTTCAGGCGTCTTGTTTGGCCGGTGGCGGCTGCGAAGATATCCAGGGATATCTTCGCAGGGGTAACACTCATGGAAAACGAACACCTGGACGCAGCACAACCCGGCGCTTCGGCAGTCACCGGCGGCCTGGCTCCGTGGCGCCTGGATCTGGTCAAACAGCAGATTCAGGCTGACCTGAGCAAGAAAATTTCCGTGCCGCAGTTGGCGCAGTCATGCTCCCTGTCGCGCAGTCACTTTTCCCGGGCCTTCAAGCGCAGTACCGGCATGTCTCCCCAGGACTGGATTCGCCATCAAAGAATTGCTCAGGCGCAGAAACTGATCAGGGATTCCAGCCTGACCCTGACGCAGATCGGTGCCGAATGCGGCTTTTTTGATCAGGCGCATTTTTCCCACATGTTTGCCAAGACTGCAGGCACCAACCCGGCGAGCTGGCGATTTCAGGCGTTGGCCGCAGCGGTTGTCTGATTAAACCGCCGCAATCAGGTCGAGTTCCACCGTGGCATTTTTCGGCAATTGGTAAACGCCAATCGAGCTGCGCGTGTGCGCGCCGACATCACCCAGAACGAAAAACAGAATCTCGGAAGCGCCGTCTGCCACTTCGCTTTGCTGAGTGAAATCCTCGGCACATTGCACGTACAGATTCATGCGCAGCAGACGTTTGACTTCATCCAGCGAGCCCAGGCTGCGCTGCAGAAGGGCCAAGGCACGCATCGCGCAGATTTTCGCCGCCAGTTGCGCTTGAGCGAGGCTGGTATCGGCACCAGCACGACCGGTCACCACAACCGTGTCGCCGACTCTGGGGATCTGGCCGCTGATATACAGCTCGTTCTGGTGGCGAACGATCGGCACGTAATTGCCGCCAATCTTGATTTCTCCGTCGAAGCTGTAACCCAATTCTTCGGCTGTTTGTCTGAAACGGGCGTCTGCTGACATCGGGCATCCTGCGCTGCGGGTGAGGAAACGAATGGGCTCGACTATATCGTGATCGAGCAGTAGCGGCCATTTGCCTAAGCGCGCAAGGCACCGAAACATTCGGCGCCTTGCGTACCCCCTGATAGCTACTTGCGGGCTTCGATGATCAGGTTGAACGGGGTTTCAGCCGCGCGGCGAAAGCGACTGAATCCCGCCCGGGTCAGCACATCGCGCAATCGCCCTTCGCCGGCCTGGGCGCCGAGACCCAGCCCCACTTCCTGTGAAAGCGAGTTCGGCGTGCAGATAAAGGTCGACGCGGCGTAATACAGCCGGCCTACCGGCGTCAGATTGTCATCCAGATGATCCTGGGCAAACGGCTCAACCAGCAACACTGTGCCATCGTCACGCAGCGTCTCGAAAGCATGCCGGGCAGCGCCGACCGGGTCGCCCATGTCGTGCAGGCAGTCGAAGTAGCAGATCAGATCGTAATCCTTACCGGGAAAGTCCTTGGCAGAGCCTTGCTCAAAGCGGGCTCGGTCGCCGACGCCAGCCTGCTCGGCACGTTGCGTTGCGATATCGATGGAGGGCGCGTGGTAGTCGAAACCGATGAACGTCGAGGCCGGAAACGCCTGAGCCATGATCACCGTCGAAGCGCCATGGCCACAGCCGATGTCGGCGACCTTGCCGCCAGCTTCGAGTTTCGCGACAACACCCTCCAGCGCCGGCAGCCAGTCAGCCACCAGATGCGCTCGGTAGCCGGGTCTGAAAAAACGCTCCGTGCCGCTGAACATGCAGGGATGGTGGTCGCCCCAAGGCAGTGCGCCATCGCCGCGCATGGCGGTGACCAGTTTGTCCTTGTCATGAAACAACGCCGCGACGACCGCTGCGCCACCGGTCATGTAGACCGGCGAGTCTTCGGTTCCCAGCACCAGCGCTTGCTCCTCCGGCAGACGAAACTGGCCGTCGCGATGCTCCATGTACCCGGAGGCCGCCTGGGCACTGAGCCATTCGCGAACCAGGCGCGCATTGCAGCCGGTCTTGCCGGCCAGCGCTTCAGGGGTTACGAATGCACTATCGGCCATGGCCTGATACAGCCCGAGTTCTTCACCAAGAATCATGTTGGCAACAATTGCAGCCGCGCCCATGTCGTAGACCAGCTTGCCCATGAATTCACCGAGTTTTGCCTCGTCCATGGTCTGTTCTCCTCTGTAATCGCCGCCGCCTGGGCATGCCCGATGAGGCAACCCGCGCGTGGCAGCGGCGTTCTGGATGGTTATTCTTTGAGCGCAGCTGCCAGCAGTGGCGCCGCTTGCTCGTCGGTCAGCGCCGGATGTACTTCCATGGTCAGCAGATCACTCCATTGCAGGACCCATTTCTGGATCAGCGTGATGTCGTCGGTTTCTGCAATACCAAAACCGGTCATGCCGCCCACGGCATGCCAACGCCCGAGCATGGTCACACCTGCGGGTGCGACGGCACCGGTCTTGAGGAAGCGCTCGATAGCGCGGTTACGGTTTTGCGACTGGATGGACCAATTAACGATAAACAACATAAGGCACCTCCTGAGAAGGTCGGCACCTGGGTGGTGAACGCATCCGGCTGGCGCCGTGATGACCGACGCGCGTCTGCCCCAGCCACGGAGTCGTGCGCTGAAACGACTGCTTCTAGTAAGGAATAGCAGCGTTTTGGCGTCTGTAGCTGACCGGTGATCTTTTTTCCGGGTAGCCAAGTAGAATCACACCCTGAATGGCGTTTGAGGTTTACGGTGGTGGATGTTCAACAGGGTTTTATCCTGAGCCGGCATTGGCGTGACACGCTAGCCGGTACCGAAGTCGAGTTCTGGCTGGCGACTGATGACGGTCCTCGGCATATCCGCCTGCCTTATCAACCTTCAGTGGCCTTCATTCCCGCCGAACATCGCGAGCGCGCCGAAGCGGTGCTGCGCAGCGAACGCGACGTTGAACTGCGCCCGTTGAGCCTTTGCGACTTCCGCCATCGCCCCGTGCTTGGCCTGTATTGCCAGCAGCATCGCCAACTCATGAACCTCGAAAAATCCCTGCGCAAGGGTGGCGTGGATGTCTACGAAGCGGACATCCGGCCGCCGGAACGCTACATGATGGAGCGATTCATCACCGCCGGCGTGCAATTCAGCGGCGTGGCGGATGCCAGCGGCACTTTGTGCGATGCGCAGATCAAGCCCGCGCCGGATTACCGCCCCAACTTGCGCCTGGCCTCCCTGGATATCGAGACCACGGAAAAGGGCGAACTGTATTCCATTGCGCTTGAGGGCTGCGGCGAGCGGCAGGTGTACATGCTCGGGCCGCCAAACGGTGACGACAGTATTGTCGATTTCCAGCTTGAATATTGCGACACCCGCAAGCTGCTGCTGGAACGGCTCAACCAGTGGCTGGAACGCCATGATCCCGATGCCATCATCGGCTGGAATGTGGTGCAGTTCGATCTGCGCGTGCTGCATGAGCACGCCCAGCGTCTTCAGGTGCCATTGCGGCTCGGGCGCGGCGGTGAAGCCATGGGCTGGCGCGAACATGGCTCGCGCAACAATCATTTTTTCGCCGATGCCAGCGGGCGCTTGATCATCGACGGCATCGAGGCGCTGCGCTCGGCGACCTGGAGCTTTCCGTCGTTCAGCCTGGAAAACGTGGCCCAGACGTTGCTCGGCGAAGGCAAGGCGATCAGCACGCCTTATCAGCGCATGGACGAAATCAACCGCATGTTCGCCGAGGACAAGCTTGCGCTGGCGCGCTACAACCTCAAGGACTGCGAACTGGTTACGCGCATCTTTGCCAAGACTCAGTTGCTGACCTTTTTGCTGGAGCGGGCGTCGGTGACGGGTTTGCCTGCGGACCGCAGCGGCGGTTCGGTCGCTGCATTCTGCCATCTGTACATTCCGCTGATGCACCGCCAGGGCTTCGTCGCGCCGAATCTGGGCGAGCGCATGCCCGAGGCCAGTCCCGGCGGGTTTGTCATGGATTCCCAGCCGGGCTTGTACGAGTCGGTGCTGGTTCTGGATTACAAAAGCCTTTATCCATCGATCATCCGCACCTTCCTGATTGATCCGGTCGGATTGGTCGAGGGCATGCGCCATCCCGATGATGAGCACTCGGTGCCGGGTTTTCGCGGGGCAAGGTTTTCGCGTACGCGGCATTGTTTGCCCGCCATCGTCGAGCGGGTCTGGCAAGGTCGGGAAACCGCCAAGCGTGAGCACAACCTGCCGTTGTCCCAGGCACTGAAAATCATCATGAATGCGTTCTATGGCGTGCTCGGCTCAAGCGGCTGCCGTTTCTTCGATACCCGGCTGGCGTCGTCGATTACCTTGCGGGGGCACGAGATCATGCGCAGAACCCGCGAGCTGATCGAAGCGCAGGGTTACACCGTGATCTACGGCGACACGGATTCCACCTTCGTCTGGCTCAAAAGCCCCCACAGCGAAGCGGATGCGGCGCAGATTGGCCAGGCTCTGGTGCGCCAGGTCAATCAATGGTGGCGTGAGCATCTGGAAGACACGCTGGGTCTGGAAAGCGCTCTGGAACTGCAGTTCGAAACCCATTTCAAGCGTTTCCTGATGCCGACCATTCGTGGTGCGGAAGAGGGCAGCAAAAAGCGCTACGCCGGGCTGGTCAGGCGTGCCGACGGTTCCGACGAGATGGTCTACAAGGGGCTGGAAACGGTACGCACTGACTGGTCGCCGCTGGCGCGGCAGTTCCAGCAAGCGTTGTATCTGCGCATCTTCAACCGCCAGCCCTATCAGGATTACGTGCGCGAATACGTGCGGCGCACGGTGGCGGGGGACTTCGACGACCTGCTGGTCTATCGCAAGCGCTTGCGTCGGCGACTGGACGATTATGAGCGCAACGTTCCGCCCCATGTGCGGGCGGCACGTCTGGCCGACGAGTTCAACGATCTGCACCACCGCCCGCGTCAGTACCAGAACGGCGGCTGGATCAGTTACGTCATCACCGTGGCCGGTCCGGAACCGCTGGAAACCCAGCATTCGCCCATCGACTACGACCATTACGTCTCCCGACAGCTGCAACCGATTGCCGATGCCATCCTGCCTTTCGTGGACGATGAATTCAGTACGTTAATTGGCGGGCAACTTGGCTTGTTTTGATGACTGTAATAAGTGATCGGGCGAGCGTGAAGTCAGCGGCTTGCCCGAAGTAACTCAAGCAAAACAGTCAGCCGTTGGAACAGCCGTTACCTATAATCAGATAACGCATGATATGCCGTTGTCCGGTTGAATCTTCATAGGCCATTTCCACCGAGACCGGGCCGCATACATTGGGAACTTCCGAAGTCTCGAGAACTTTGGCGACATCCGGGTGATCGCCGTAGGCATAGTCTTCGACTGGCGTGCTCTGCGGGTTGGCCACAGTGCTGCCTTCCATGGCCAACGCATGAGCGCTCGCACCCGTGAATGCGATCGCGATAAGCGCGACTCTGATATTCATTTGATTTTCCTGGTAGGTAATTCACAAGCAGAGAAAGTTATAAGTTGCGCGCCTGCATTTATTAACTAGCCGCTGTAAATAGCCGGTTAATTTTGCAAGTCAATTTGTCATGCCGCGCATGGTAGAAGTAAAAGTCGCGAGGAGGTAGCCATCATTCTGAAAACTGCTATTACCGATTGCGTAATAATAGGAGGGCGATCAATCTGTTGATTTGTTCAGCGCACTTTAAGTAATCGGTGTCCAGTGGACTTAGGTCGAAAGCAGACTTGCTGCCAGTTCGGGCAGCAATACATCACAAGACATCTCGATTTTCATGTCCAGCAGCTCATCAGCCCGGGTTTTGCCGAAATTGATCGCCACCAGCGGTTTGCCCTGAGCAGTGATTGCCTTGCATAGACGAAATGCGGAATACGCCATCAATGACGAGCCAATCACCAAAAGGCCATCCGCTTCTTCGACACTGGCCAGCGCCTTGGCCGCAGTTGGCACTGCGACGTTCTCGCCAAAGAACACCACATCCGGCTTGAGCCGTTCGCCAGCGCAGTGGGGACAATCAGGTACCTGAAAATTCGCCTCGAAAGCCGGGTCCAACAAGGTATCGCCGTCAGGCGCCTGGACTGCGTGGACTCCAGCCAGATAAGGATTGTCGTTCTCCATGAGCAGTTGAATCGCCGCACGATCAAAGCGCTCACCGCAGTCCAGGCATAGCACTCGATGCAGGCTGCCATGCAACTCGATAACGTCGCGGCTACCAGCTTGATCATGCAGCGTATCGACATTCTGGGTGATCAACCCGGCGATGCGTCCGTCGCGCTGCAAGGCTGCCAGTGAGAAATGCGCAGGATTGGGCAACGCTTTACGGATTCGTGGCCAACCGAGCATGGCCCGAGCCCAGTAGCGACGACGGGAATCGGGCAGAGTAAGGAATTCGCTAAACATCATCGGTGCCTTGCCCCGGCGTACGCCGTCGCTGTCCCGGTAGTCGGGAATGCCCGAAGGCGTGCTGATTCCGGCGCCGGTCAAGACCATGAAGCGCTTTTCAGCCAGCAGCGTGCGTAGCGCTTCAACGGCAGAGAGGGACGGGTTGTCGAGCATTTGCGGCCTCCGATGACCTGGTCGATACAAGGCCCCGTTGGGCGGGCAGGGAGCACAGGTTGAGGGGAATACTAGTCGAGGGTTACCGCCGATAGCGAACTAAACCCTGCATTCACGGCAACCGATTCGCCGCTGAAGGGTTGGCCTTTGCCCGGTCCGCATGCCAATCTTGGCTTCTTTCGTTTGCACAAGGTGCGTCTGCATGAGCCGTTTCCGTTTCAAACAAGTTGATGTGTTCAGCAAGCACACTTTGCTCGGCAACCCGTTGGCTGTTGTGCTGGACGCTGATGAGTTGAGTGACGCACGGATGGCTGCGTTCGCCCGCTGGACCAACTTGAGCGAGACCACCTTTGTGCTTGAGCCTGTCGATCCGCGTGCGGACTATGGGGTGCGGATTTTCACCACAACGCAGGAACTGCCCTTCGCCGGGCATCCAACATTGGGCAGTTGTCATGCCTGGCTGGAAAGCGGCGGGCAGCCCAAGGGTGAGGAGATCATTCAGGAATGCGGCATCGGTCTGGTTCGTATTCGCCGACAAGGCACCCAACTGGGCTTCACGGCTCCGCCACTGTTGCGTTCAGGCCTGGTAGAAGCTCCGTTGCTTGAGCGCATACGTGCAGGCATGGGGCTGAGAGAAGGGGCGATACTTGAGGCACGCTGGGTCGACAACGGTGCCGGTTGGCTGGCGCTACGCCTGGCGGATCGTGCCAGCGTGCTGGCTCTGCAGCCTGATTACGCCCAACTTGCGGGCTTGGCGATCGGCGTATTTGCACCTTGGGAACCGCTGCGCGATGGTGACGAAGCGCAGTTCGAGGTCCGCGCATTCATCGCCGGGGACGGCATGCCGGAAGATCCGGTGACCGGCAGTCTCAATGCTGGAATCGCCCAATGGCTGCTGGGAGCCGGACTGGCACCGGACACTTATGTCGTCAGCCAGGGAACTGCCATGGGACGACAGGGCAGGGTGCATGTGGAACGGGTTGGCGACGACATCTGGATCGGTGGCGAGGCAGTGACTTGCATCGACGGAACTCTGGAACTGTAAGCAATGGCTGATGCCTGGCGCCATCAATCACGCCTGGGCATCGGCCATGAACAGTGTGCTGATCAATCGCTTGATATCCTCTTGCACTTCTTCGGGCAAACCGTCGAGCTCCCTGAGCAGCTTGGTGTCCCCGGCGGTGATGGCGTCCAGGGCCAGGACTTTACGTGTGCCGGTAATCACGAACAGTACATCGACCCCCGCCTGGGCAACCGCGCCCAGGTAACTCGCGTTCGGGAACCGTTTACCTCGTTCGTAGAGTCCCTGGGCGTTGGCTTCAATACCGCCGATGGCTCCTAGCTCCTGCTGGGAAAGATCCAGTCTCTTTCTTTCCGATTTTAGCCGGATGCCAATGCCTTCCATTTGGGGTTCTCTTGGTGCTGAAGCCTTCAGACTGAAGGGCTCTAAGGCGTGCTTTATCCTTGGCAGCTTAGCAGATGGACCGGGTCTTTAGTTTTCTGCTTAGTCAGTTATTGCGAGTAAGCTTCTGAAAAATTGAGTATTTCTGGATTATCGAGATTGCCTGGCTTGCTAGAGCGTATCCACTCCGCCAATGGATGGTCCGACGAAGGTCGCGCGTGCGAGCGGATAAAGTAGTCGATTGTGCTGCACTACGGCTTGAAAGATATACATGTCAGTTATGAACACATACCTATGGATAATTGAATTGCCTCCCTGTGCGTTGCATAGTCTTGTTATCACATGCCTGCGCTGGAAACCGAATGTGTTGCCTGTTTAGTGTGCAGTTTCCAGGCGCGCTGACAGGATCAGGCAATCGCTGGCCGCTATGGTCGGACTGACTCAGCGGGTATCTGGATAGTGTTTGTATGAAAAGGCACTGTGCAGTAAATAAAATTTATCAATGTATGAGTGGGTGCTTGAATGGTAAAGAAAACAATTCGAGCCGGCCAATACAAATCGGCGACTGAACTATAATTTTCAGTTACCCGCAGTATGAACGGTTGTGTCGAGTTGGCAGCGCTCCGGTTTGATGCGCTGCGCGAAATGCCTAAAGAGAGAAACAGTAAGCCGAACTCCGGTCGCGTGTTTGACCGACAGAGTTCAATGCCCTTTTCATAACAGGTGGTGGAGAAGAATCATGAAGCGTAAGTTTTTTTCAGGCGTTGTTTTTGCGGCGATGGCATCGGTCGTGGTGCCGTTCGCTGTGTCCAATGTAATGGCTGAGGAAGCGCAGGCAGTCGCGGCAGATGGTGCTGATCAAGTCGGTGCTGCCCGCGTAGCAGAAGGCGGTTCCGAGCACGTGGGTGCCGCCCGCGTTGCAGCGGATGGTTCGGATCATGTTGGTGCTGCCCGCGTCGCTGCGGATGGTTCGGATCAGGTTGGCGCAGCCCGCGTCGCTGCGGATGGTTCGGATCAGGTTGGCGCAGCCCGCGTCGCTGCGGATGGTTCGGATCATGTTGGTGCTGCCCGCGTCGCTGCGGATGGTTCGGATCAGGTTGGCGCAGCCCGCGTTGCAGCGGATGGTTCGGATCATGTTGGCGCTGCTCGTGTTGCAGCGGACGGCGCGGATCACGTGGGTGCAGCACGTCTGGCCTATTCACCTCGTGGTGGCATTGGTTCTGATCGGGTTGCTTCCAGCTTTGTGAGTGGCAGCTATTCTGACCAGTTCAATATCAACCAGTAATTTTTGAAGCCTCGTTGGCTTCAGCGGCTCTGGCAGTGTCAGGGCCGCGGGTTATGCGTTTACCAGGCTTGGCGGCAATCTGGCTGGCCTGACCGTCGCGCTGTTTACCGGTCCTGGCCTCGCTGATCAAGGCGGGTATCAAAGGTCCTTCCGGCAGGTTTTTCCAGAAACGGGCGGGAAGGTGTCCTTGCATGACCTTGGGATTGAGTCGCGCTGGATTGAAGATGTTGCGGTAGTAGGTCAGCCAGAGTTCGCCCTGAGGATCTTCGGGATTGCGCGCCAGTTCCTGCCATGCGGGCGGGCAGATACGCTCGTGAGTCAGTTGTTTGCCGTCGAAATAAACCCCGTCCGCCGGTGTGGCAATCATCCAGCGATGCAGGCCCATGCGGCCAATGAAGTGCTGGCTGGCGCTGTGCAGAATGTCGTGGGCGGGCTCATGCCAGGCGACGTATTGTGGGCGAAGCGATTCCAGGCGTGATCGCTCCTGCGGCGCCAATTCCAGCGCCAGCTCCAACGGCGGCAGCTCTACGAAACGCAGAAATGCATGCAGATGATGAGCTTCGCGGCTGACCTGTTTGATCCGTCGATGCAGTTCACTGCCCAGCTTGTCGCCTGCCAGCATGGCCGTGCGATCGCCATGACTGACCCGCCATAGAACCTCATACAACAGGCTCCAGCGTTGTTCGCCCCGATAACACGCGGCGTTGGCCAGCAGTTCGATCAGCGCCAAGGGTATGCGTGCCTGAAACGGGCCGGCTTGCTGCGGGTAATGCTCGTCCGTGGCAAACAGGTCTTTCGCCACGTCCGACGACCAGCTCACCTGGCTGGGGTCGATCTCGTGACTGAGCAGCCAGCGCGCTTGCTGACGCCAGGTGTCGAAAAGGTTGTCACAGTCCAGGCTGATCATCCCCACAACCCCAGCTGCTGCGGCTGCGGTTTATCGCGCAATTGCAGGTGCAGCAATTCGCTGGTGGTCTCGGCCTGAGGCGGGTGGTAATCACTGGTGATGATGAACGGCTTGGCCTTGGCCAGCACGCAACGCAGGCGAGTCAGGTCTTCGTAGCGAATCCGCCTCTGCATACGCAACTCCACCAGTCGCTCGGTGGTGCGAATGCCGATCCCCGGAATGCGGGCAATCAGCGAGGCTTCGGCGCGATTCAGGTCCAGCGGGAAAACCTCGCGATTAGCCAGGGCCCAGGCCAGTTTCGGGTCGATATCCAGCGCCAGATGTCCCGGCCCTTTGAACAGTTCGTTGACTTTGAAACCGTAGCCGCGCAGCAGGAAATCCGCCTGATACAAACGATGCTCGCGCATCAGCGGCGGGGCGGCCAAGGGTACGCTTTTCGGGCTGTTGGGGATGGGGCTGAACGCCGAGTAATAGACTCGCCGCAAACCAAAGTCGCCGTAAAGTGATTCGGCGCTGTGCAAGATGGTGCTGTCGTCGGTGTCATCGGCGCCCACGATCATTTGCGTGCTTTGCCCGGCCGGCACGAAACGCGGCGCGCGCGGTTCGTTGAGGACGGTTTGCTGGCCGGTGTAAATGGTTTTCATCGCTTGCTTGATGGACGCCACGTCTTTTTCCGGCGCGAGGGTCTTCAGGCCCAGATCCGTCGGCAACTCGATATTGACGCTGAGGCGATCGGCATAATGTCCGGCCTGTTCAATCAGCAGCGGATCCGCATCCGGAATGGTCTTGAGATGAATGTAGCCGCGGAAATTGTGTTCTTCGCGCAGCAGGCGAGCGACTTCGATCAGCTGTTCCATGGTGTAGTCCGCTGAACGAATGATGCCCGAACTCAGAAACAGGCCGCTGACGCAGTTGCGCCGGTAGAAATCCAGCGTCAGGGTGACCACTTCCGCAGGGCTGAAACGTGCGCGCGGCACATCGCTGGAGCGGCGGTTGACGCAGTATTGGCAGTCATACAGGCAGAAATTGGTCAGCAGGATTTTCAGCAACGAAACGCAGCGGCCGTCCGGCGTATAGCTGTGACAAATGCCCATGCCATTACTGGAGCCCAAGCCAGCCTTGCCCTCGGAGCTGCGCTTGGGCGCGCCGCTGCTGGCGCAGGACGCATCGTATTTGGCGGCGTCAGCGAGGATGCTGAGCTTGTCGATCAGCTGCATGGAAAACTCCGTTACTGTTCGGATATACAGTAATCGCTCAATGCATCCTGTTCAAGGAATGGATCGCCTGCAGCGTGACGTTGGTCGGAAAGGCAACACACGCCATCGTGCTTCGCTGCGCCGCCATTCACAGGTAATGTGCGCGGACTGATGCCCGATTCAGAGTCCGGCCGCGCACCTTCAACAGGAATCACCCATGCAACTGGAATGGCTGGAAGACTTCATCGAGCTGGCGCGCACCCGAAGCCTGTCCCGGGCAGCGGAAATTCGTTGTGTGACGCATCCGGCGTTCGGGCGACGGATCAAGGCCCTGGAGGATTGGTTCGGTGTGCCCCTGATCGAACGTAAACAACCGCTGTCGCTGACGCCCGCCGGGTTGCTGTTTCTTGAGGCGGCCAGCCAGTCGCTGGGCCTGCTAACGGCCGCCCGGGCGCAATTCCAGAGCGTCGGGCTCAATCGGGATGAGCCGCTGCGTATTGCCACCGGGCGAACCCTGGCGAGCAATTTTTTCCCGGACTGGTACGAGACGCTCAATCAGCGTTTCGGCTCGTTTCCGGTTTCCCTGGTTACCAGCGGTTCCCAGGAAGCAATCGGTCGAGTGTCGGCGGGGGACGTGGATTTGCTGCTGATTTTTTCCAGCCCGTTGACCCAGATTCTGATCGATCCCGAACGGTTTGATTCGCTGGTGCTGGCCCGTGAAGAGATGATCCCGGTCAGCGCGCCCGATGCCAATGGCCAGCCGCGTTTTCAGATTACGCCGGGCGGCGGTGCTTCAAGTGTTCCATGGCTGGCTTTTTCGCCGACCCTGGCGTTGCGCGGGGTGCTTGCCCAACACCTGGCCAGCTTGCCCCAGCGCCTGGTGTTGCGCATGACCTATCAGGCCGATTCCTATGAGTCGATCCTGCAGATGGCCAAGCGCGGCAACGGCTTGGCCTGGCTGCCGCGCATGGTGGTCAGGGCCGCGTTGCAGGCCGGGGAGTTGGTGGTCGCCGGTGGGCCGGAGTTGACCATCGGATTTGATATCTCCCTGCATCGGCGCCGATCAAACCAGGCGGAACAGGTAATGAGGATCTGGCGCGGTCTGGCAGAAGACGCACCGATAGAGGGCAAATGAAAAAAACCTGGCGACGTCACGGCGGCTGAAAGCCAGCAGCGGTGCCCGGCGTGCCCATTGGGCTCAAGGATGTGCCCAAACAGCAATTGTTCTGGCCCAGGTGTTAATTCAAGTTAGTCCCAGGGTGAACGGATCAGCCATCTTCAGCTGTTCGAGCACCCCCGCTGATAAAAATATCGCAAGTGCATTGTCGCCCTGACCATTCGACAAGAGCGCTTGCCTCTGAGAAGCCGGGGCTCATTCATGACACTTCAAACCACTGCAACGCATGCTTCAATTGCCAGGCCAAAGCGAGGTCCGTGGAAGGAAATTGTCGCGGCCAGTATTGGTAATGCACTCGAATTCTATGACCTGCTGATCTACGGCTACTTCGCGGTGGTCATCGGCAAGCTGTTCTTCCCCTCGGATAACGAAACTACGTCGCTGCTGCTCAGCGTCGGTTCATTCGGCATCTCGTTCCTGATGCGGCCGCTGGGCGCGATGGTGCTGGGTTCCTATGCGGACCGGGCAGGGCGCAAGGCTTCGCTGACGATGTCGATCCTGATCATGATGATCGGTACGGCAATGATCACCTTTACGCCGTCGTATCAGCAGATTGGTGTCGCCGCGCCGTTGATCATAATTGTTGCGCGGATGCTGCAAGGTTTCTCCACCGGTGGCGAGTTCGGCGCTGCGACGGCCTTTATGGTCGAACACGCCGATGCCAAACGCCGGGGTTTCTTCGCCAGCTGGCAGTTGTCGACGCAAGGATTGGCAACGGTTCTGGCCGCTGGCGTCAGCGCGTTGCTGAGTTATGTCTTGACCGACGTGCAGCTTAACGATTGGGGCTGGAGAGTTGCTTTCGGCATCGGCCTGTTGATTGGCCCGGTGGGTTTCTACATCCGCAGCCAGATCGACGAAACACCTGATTTCCAGAAAGTCGCCGCAGCCGTCGATTCGCCAAAAAGAACCCCGCTGCGCGATGTGTTGATCAAAGGCCATGTCAGCCTGTTGCTGGCCATCGGTGTCGTTGCCGGCGCCACGGCGTTCAACTACGTGCACAAGCTGTACATGCCGACCTACGCCCTGAAACAGCTGCACATCGCCGCGACCTCTTCGTACATGGGCGCATTGGTGACCGGCGTGACCTTGATGTTCATGGCGCCCGTGTTCGGCACGCTGTCCGATACCCATGGCCGATTCCGCGTGCTGAGTATTGCGCTATTGATCACTGGCCTGTCGTCGTACCCGATGTTCGTCCTGCTCAATACCTATCCAACCGTGACCACGTTGTTGCTGGTGCAGGCCATCGTCGGGGTCTTGATTGCGGCGTGTCTGGGACCGATTCCGGCCATGCTTGCGGATATTTTCCCGACCAGCATTCGCGGCACGGGCCTGGCCCTGAGTTACAACTTTTCCGTCACCTTGTTCGGCGGTTTCGCGCCGCTGATCGTGACCTGGATGATCGAGGCCACCGGCAGCAAGCTGGCGCCGAGTTTCTATGTCATGGGCACTGCGCTGATCAGCGTGATCGCCGTCGTCGCCCTGGGCCGCCGTATGCGCGGCACCGTCCAGCACTGATATTCAACACCCTCATAACAAGATCATTCCATGCCAGCTCAACGGGGCTGGCGGATACACGCTTTTGACTGTCGGAGATTGCAATGAAGACCCTTGAACAAGTTCGCGCCACGCTGCAACCGTACCCCATGGAGGTTGAGTTCCCGGACATCAGCCAATGGAAGAACGGCACTGACGGCGTCGATTATGTACACAGTTTCGCCAGCAACGAGCCCGGCCCCCACGTGATGATCATGGCCCTGACTCACGGCAACGAGGTCAGCGGCGCGATCACCGTCGATGCGCTGCTGCGCGCTGGCATACGTCCACGCCAAGGCCGTTTGACCCTGGCGTTCGGCAACGTCGAGGCCTACAACCGCTTCGATCCGCAGGACATCGACGCGACCCGTTATATCGACGAGGACATGAATCGGGTCTGGCTGCCGGTCCGGCTCGATGGTGGCGAGAACTCCGTCGAGCTGAACCGGGCTCGGGCATTGCGGCCGATTATCGACAGTGTTGATTTGTTGCTCGACATCCACTCAATGCACGAGGAAGCCGCGCCGGTGATGATGAGTGGCGCGCGCAGCAAAGGGCTGGAATTTGCCGCAGCGCTGGGCGTGCCGGAAACGGTGATCGTTGACGCTGGGCACCCCAATGGCAAGCGTATGCGCGACTACCAGAGCTTCGATGATGCCGCGAGCAACAAAAACGCCTTGTTGATCGAAACCGGCCAGCACTTCTCCAAGCGCAGCGAGCGCGTTGCCCTGGATATCGCTGCACGCTTCCTGATGACTACCAAGGTTGTCGAAGAAAGCGATGTCGCGGCATTTCTGTCGGCAGACAAACCGGTTGCGCAGCGCTTCTTGCAGGTGACTGAACCGGTGGTCGCCAGCAGCATGGATTTTGCGTTCAGCGAGGATTTTCGCGGCCTGGAGCTGATCGAGCGCGCTGGGACGGTGATTGCCCGAGACGGCGAACGCGAGATCGTCACGCCGTACGACAATTGCGTGCTGGTTCAGCCTTCGTTGCGCCACCTTGGTCCTGGAGTCACCGTGGTTCGGCTGGCCAAAGTGATCGATCCGGCAACGCTGCATCTGCCGCGCTGATCAGTGTCGAATCCGGCGCTACAATCCCTGGCTCGCGCGAATCAGATCGTAGGCTTTGCGGGCCAGAGGGTTGACGGTGTTGGGCCTGATCCACAAGTGGTAGGTCACATCGGGCAGACGCGGCAGGCCGTCGTTTTCCCCTAGTACGCGCATGTCCGGACCGAGCATTTCCATGCTCCGTGCGGTTACGCCAAGCCCGGCGCGGGTGGCGGCTTTGATACCGATCAGGTTCGAGGCCAGATACGCCTGGCGCCAGGCAATATTGGCGCGCTCCAACGCCTCCAGTGCGTAGCGCCGATAGATGCTCGGTTCGTCGACGAGAATCAATGGCAGTGGCTCGTCCGGCACATGAATGTACTGCGCTGAACAGATCCACCATACCGGTGAGGTGCGCAGCGCAAAGCCCTCAAGTGTCGGGTCTTCTCGCGTGGAGATCACCATGTCGACTTTGCCCCGATGCAGATCATCCATCAGGAACGGGCTGCGCCCGACGTCGATTTCCAGACGCAGGCGCGGTGCCGAGCGGGCGATATGGCTGAGGATCGGCGGCAGGATGGTGTCGGCGATATCGTGAGGCGACCCGATACGCAGCACGCCGCTCAAGCTGCTTTCGCGCAGCGAATTGAGCGCTTCATCGTTCAGCGACAGCATCAGCCGCGCATGGCGCAGCAGTTGGCGGCCCGGTTCGGTCAGCTGCTTTTGTCGACCCTGTTTTTGAAAAAGACCAACGCCCACTTGCTGCTCAAGCCGCTGCATGTGCTGGGTGACTGATGATTGGGTCCGCGCCAGCTGCGCGCCAGCCTCGGCGAAACTGTGATGATCGACCACGGCAATGAACGTGCGCAGCAAATCCAGATCGAGGGTCGTGGTGGTGTCGGTGTCGGACATGGTTTTTGGGTGGATTCATATCAGCGTCGAGGCTTAATACATTACGTATTTTTATATGAATGTGAAAAGCGTTTATCAAGTATTTACGATTGAGCCAATGAATACTGAGTATTCGTCGTGTGTGCCGAATTATGAATACTGAAAGTTATAACCATATTTGATATTTGAATTTCCGTTCGTCGCTGGCTGTACCTAGGATGCCTACACATCAGGTCGGGGTACGCCGATCATCAGCCAGGGGAATTCCATGCCGAACACTCGTTTGCCAGCTTCAAAATCAATGCCCGCCGTGCTGGGTATTCTGTTCTCGCTGGCATTCAGCGGTTTGGTACAGGCCGATGCGACCCTGGACAAAATCCAGGAGCGTCATCGTCTGGTGGTCGGCGTGTTGTTGTCCGGTGGGCCGTTTGGCTCCATTGATCCTGCCAATCAAAAGCCCAAGGGCTTGAACGTCGATCTGGCCGAAGACCTGGGCCGCAGGCTGAATGCCGAAGTCGAACTGGTGCCGGTGCTGCCCGCCAACCGCGTGCAGTTCTTGCAGCAAGGCAAGGTTGATCTGTTGATCGCCAACATGGAGTGGAACCCGGAGCGCGGCCAGATTCTCGGCTCGGTGCCAACGCCTTTCTACCGTGTTGGCGGTACGGCCGCAGTGCTCAAGGACAGCAAGATCACCACCTGGCAGGATCTCAAGGGTCAGCCGGTCTGCACTTCCCAAGGCAGCAGCTACGTCAAGCCGCTGACCGAATTCGGTGCTGAACTCAAGGCCTTCAAAAGTTCGTCGGAATCTTTGCTGGCGCTGCGCGGCAACAACTGTGTTGCCGCTGTCCACGACGCCACGCTGATCAATCCGCTGTTGGCTGACAACGCCGAATGGAAGGATTACCGCGCCATTTCTCCGGAACTCAATCCCGCGCCGTCGGTGATCTGGACCCGTCTGGGCGAAACCGATACCCAGGCTAAACTCGATGCCATCGTCAAGGACTGGCATCGCAGCGGCTTCCTGATCGAAGCGGAAAAACGCCATCACATCGCACCTGCGTCGCCAGCACTGGTGGAGTTTCACGACAAATTCAAAGGCTGAGGTCCGCATTAAACAAGCCGTTGGAGCGAGGCTTGCCCGCGAAGGGGCCGCTAAGTCCTCTATATTTTCAGAGCCCAAACCACGCCTTCGCGGGCAAGCCACGCTCCTACAGGTCTCTCCAGTCAAGGAATCTCCATGAACACAGTTTTCACCCGCAAAACCCTGACTGCGCTCGGCCTCGTGCTGTGCGCGGGCCTGGCCCACGCAGATGCAACCCTGGACAAGATCCAGCAGCGGCATAAGGTCAGCATCGGCGTGATCCTCAGTGGTCCGCCGTTCGGCACTATTGATCCGAAAACCGGCGAGCATCTGGGCTACAACGTTGAGTTGGCCAAAGGCATCGCCAAACAGCTGGGCGTCGAGCTGGAAAGCGTATCGGTCCTGGCGCCCAATCGCGTGCAGTTTCTGCAGCAAGGCAAAGTCGACCTGCTGATCGCCAACATGCAGTACACCGACGAACGTGCGCAGATTCTTGACTACGCGCCGACACCTTATGAAGAAGTCGGCGGCGCGGCGTTGATCCGTAAAGGCGCAGGCATCAGCAAGTGGGAAGACCTCAAGGGCAAGCCGGTGTGCGTGTCCCAGGGCAGCAACTTCATCAAGCCTTTGCAGGAAACCTACGGCGCCGAGATCAAGGCGTTCCGCAGCCAGTCCGAATCGCTGCTGTCGTTGCGCGGCAATGGCTGCGTAGCGGCGGTGCACGTCAGCCCGACCATGCACGCATTGCTCGACGATGCCGATTGGTCTGGCTACGAAACGCCGCTGCCGAGCGATCTGATCCCGTCCAGTTCGGTGATCTGGGTACGCAAAGGTGAACACGACGTGCAGGCCAGACTCGACGCAATCATTCGCGACTGGCATCGCAGCGGCTGGTTGATCGACGTTGGTCAGCGCACCGGCATGGCACCGTCCCAAGCCTTGCGTGAGCTGCACGAGAAATACAAAGGCGCCGCACCTCTGGCCGTAACGCCATGAGTACAGCCTTGTTCGAAGCCTTGCAGCAGCTGTTGGGCGCCAACCACGTGCAGAGCGGCGAGCAGGCCAGCCCGTTTCTGATCGATAAGCAAGGCACCTATGTCGGGCAGGTCATCGCGGCAGTCCATCCGGCCAACACCGAAGAAGTCGCCGCCGTGGTGCGCCTGTGCGTGGCTCATTCTGCGCCGATTGTGGTGCAGGGCGGCAATACTGGCCTGATGGGCGCGGCGACACCTGACGGCAGCGGCACTGCGGTGCTGTTGCTGCTGGATCGCTTGAATCGCGTGCGTGCGATTGATACCGACAACGACACGCTAACTGTCGAAGCGGGCTGCATTTTGCAGAACGTGCAGGATGTGGCGCGCAGTGCCGGGCGCTTGTTCCCGCTGAGCCTGGGCGCGGAGGGCAGTTGCACCATCGGCGGCAACCTGGGCACCAACGCCGGCGGCACCGCCGTGCTGCGCTATGGCAACACAAGGGAATTGACTCTTGGCCTGGAAGTCGTCACCGCCGAAGGCGAAATCTGGGATGGGCTGCGCGGGTTGCGCAAGGACAACACCGGCTACGACCTGCGCGATCTGTATATCGGCAGCGAAGGCACGTTGGGCATTATCACGGGGGCGACCCTCAAACTGTTTCCGCTGCCCAAGGCGCACGCCACGGCGTTGCTGGCCTTTGATTCCCTGGCGCAGGCGATTGATCTGCTGTCCCACGCGCGGGCCGGATTTGGCGCGAGCCTCACGGCTTTCGAGCTGTTGACCGCTGACTGCCTGGCGTTGTTGCGCGAACAGTTTCCGGACGGGCCGCAGCCGTTCGTGGATGCGCCGCAGCCCTGGTTTGCCTTGCTGGAACTCTCGGACAACCACAGCGAAACCCATGCGCGCCAAACCTTCGAAGAGGTGCTTGGCGAAGCATTCGAATCCGGTTTACTCGCCGACGCCTTGATTGCCGAAAGCCTGGCCCAAAGCGAAGCGCTCTGGGTGCTACGCGAGAACATGAGCGACGCGCAGCAACGTGCCGGTCGCAACATGAAGCACGATATTTCGGTGCCGATTTCGCGGATCGTCGAATTCGTCGCCCACACCGATGCGCTGCTGCAAGAACACTTCCCCGGCGTGCGCAATTTCACCTTCGGCCATCTGGGTGACGGCAATCTGCACTACAACGTGGCGCATCCGCTGGATTCCAGCGTCGAAGCGCACATGAAAAACTACGTGGCGTTGAGCGAACTGGTCCACGACAGCGCCCACGCCCACGGCGGCTCCATCAGTGCCGAACACGGTATCGGCCAACGCAAACTGGCGATGTTGCCGCGTTACAAAAGCCCGGTGGAGCTGGACCTGATGCGGCGCGTCAAGCGCGCCCTCGATCCGCAGAATCTGCTCAATCCAGGCAAGGTATTTACCTTGGATGACGACGGAGAATCCCAATGAACGTGCGTCTGTCCAAGCGCGTGCAGCGCGTCACGCTGTCGGCCAATGCCGCCGCCAAATCCAGGGTGACGGCACTGCGTGAGGCGGGCGTTGATATTCTCGATCTGACCACCGGCGAGCCGGATTTCGATACTCCGCAACACATCAAGCAAGCCGCTTACGCTGCCATTGCCGCAGGCGACACCAAATACACGCCGACCCCCGGTGTGGGTGCCTTGCGCCAGGCTGTGCAGCGCAAGCTCAAGCGTGAGAACCGTCTCGATTACCCGTTGCCATCCATCGTGATTGCCAACGGTGCGAAACAGATTATTTACAACGCTTTCGCCGCTACGCTGGACGATGGCGATGAAGTGCTGGTGCCGGTTCCCTATTGGCCGTCGTTCCCGGACAGCGTGCGGTTCAGCGGTGGCGAGCCGGTGTTCATCGAGTGCGGTCTGGAACAGGGCTGCAAACTGACCCCGATCCAGCTGGAACAACACATTACCGAGCGTACCCGCTGGCTGATCCTCAACGGTCCCGGCAATCCCAGCGGCGCGGTGTTCAGCGAAGCAGAACTGCTGGCGCTGGCCGAGGTGCTGCGCCGTCATCCGCAGGTGCTGGTTTTACTCGACGAGCTCTACGAGCACATCCGCTTTGATGATCATTCGGCGTTGAATCTGCTCAACGTGGCGCCGGATCTGCAATCGCGCTGCCTGCTGGTGGGCGGCGTGTCGAAGACCTACGCCATGACCGGCTGGCGCATCGGTTTCGGTGCCGGGCCAGAAGAACTGACCACTGCGATGACCGTGGTGCAATCGCAATCCACGTCCGGCGCGTCTTCGGTGGGACAGGCGGCGGCATTGGCGGCTTTTGAGGGCGGGTTGGGGTTTCTTCCCGAGCAGGTCGCGGCGTATCACCAACGCCGGGATCTGCTGGTCTCGGCATTGAGCGTCGTGGACGGCTTGCAAGTGCTGGAGCCACAAGGCGGATTCTTCGTCTTTGTGCGTTGCGCCGGTTTGCTCGGTCGCTATCGCCCGGACGGCGTGCGCCTCGATACTGATGCTGACGTGGTGGACTGGCTGCTGGAATCCGGCGTCGCCGGTGTTGCGGGCAGCGCTTACGGCTTATCGCCGTGGTTTCGTCTGTCGATCGCTACCGCCACCAGCAGCGTTGCCGAAGCGGGCCGCCGCGTTGCCGTTGCCTGTGAGCGTCTGTTGATCGAGGCGCCGCAATGAGTCATTGGCTGGAACTGTTCGTTCACTGGACCGCAGGCTTTGGCCTCAACTACAGCTTTCTGCTGGATGCCTATCAACGCGGCTCGATGGTCGACGGTGCGCTGACCAGCATTCTGCTGTGTGCTTTCACCATCTTTGGCAGCTTGTTGGTTGGCGTTGCGCTGGCCGCCATGTTGACCTCGGGCAAGGGTTATCTGGCGACTCCGGCGCGGGTATTCATCGAAGTCACTCGCAACACGCCGACGCTGGTGCAGCTGTACTGCGCGTTTCTGGTGCTGAACATGCTGTTGACCCAGGCGGTAGGCGCGGCCAATCCGCTGACGCCGTTTGCCTGGGTGGTGATTGTGATTTCCCTGCACAAAGGCGCGTTTCACGCTGAAGCCTTGCGCGCCGGTATCGAAGCGGTGCCGACCGTGACCCTGGAAGCCGCCAGTTCGCTGGCGTTCAGCAGTCGCCAGTTGTTGTGGAATGTGCAGTTGCCGCTGGCCCTGCGCTTTGCGCTGCCGTCGCTGATCAACAATCTGATCGACCTGGTGAAAATGACCGCTGTCGCTTCGGCCATTGCCGTCGGCGACATCACTTACGCGGCGATCATGATCTGGACCCAGAGCGATAACGTGCTGGAACTGATGATGCTGATCCTGTCGTTCTTCGGCTTGCTGAGCTTTGTCGTCAATTGTGTAGGTCGCGCCCTCGAAGCGCGTCTGAGGATGCCCGGTTATGGCCATTGATTCATCTGCCATTGCGCCGCTGGCCTGGCCGCGTCGCCATATGGGCAAGCTGGCCGTGCTGTTGGCGGCAGTGGCCTGGCTGATATTCGCCGCACCGCACAGCCCGGTGTTTCTGGCGTTGGTGCAGTGGTCTCCGGCGCTGGCAAAAGGTTTTGGGCAAAACATTCTGATCAGCCTGGTAGCCATCGGCTTGGGTTCGCTGATGGGGCTGTTGATCGGTGCCCTGGCACTTTCACCGACCTGGCTGCTGCGTTTGCCGGCACGCATCTGGGTGCAGGTTTTCCGCAATGCGCCGTGGCTGGTGCTGATCTACTTCACGACTTATGTGTTCCCGTTCGAGATTCACATCGGCAGCTCGTACGTGTCGTTCCCGGATTGGGTGAAAGTGACCATCGGCCTGGCGCTGCCCGCCAGTGCCAACGTCGCAGAGATCTTCCGTGGCGCTATCGCCTCGATCCCCAGCACGCAATGGGAAGCGGCGCGCTCGCTGGCCTTTACCCGCTGGCAGATCTTTACTTCGATCATCCTGCCGCAGTGCTTCAAACGCATGTTGCCGCCGTGGATGAACCTGTACGCGGTGATCACCATGGGCACCGCGCTGGCTTCGCTGGTGGGCGTGCATGACGTGATCGACACCGCGCAGATCGCCAGCAACACGGTCAACCAGACCGGTTTTACTGTGCTGATCTACTTCAGTTTGCTGGCGTTGTTCTTCGCTTATTGCTACCCGATTTCCCGACTGACCCAACGCCTGGAGCGCCGTTATGCCTTCTATTGAAACCGCTTCGCAGCCCTTGGTCAGCCTGCGTAACCTGCATTTGTCGTTCGGCACCAATCACGTGCTCAAAGGCATCGACCTTGACGTACAGCGCGGCCAGGCGGTGTCGATCATTGGCCCGTCCGGTTCGGGAAAATCGACGATTCTGCGCTGCATCACCGGCTTGCTACCGACCCAGCGCGGCACGATTCGCGTCGGCGACACCGAAGTGGACAAGCTGGCCAGCGAGGCCCAGCGCATCGAACTGCGCAAACGTGTGGGGTTCGTGTTTCAGCAATACAACCTGTTCCCGCATCTGTCGGTGCTGGAAAACCTGGTGATCGCGCCGCGCAAGGTGCTGGGGCGCAATCGTGCCGACGCCGAGCAGGAAGCTCGTGCCTTGCTGGCCAAGGTTCGCATGGAACACAAGGCCGATGCGTATCCGGGGCAACTGTCTGGTGGTCAGCAACAGCGAGTGGCGATTGCCCGCGCCTTGGCGATGCGTCCGCAACTGATTCTGTTCGACGAAGTAACTTCAGCCCTGGACCCGGAAACCGTCGGGGAAGTGCTCACGGTGATTCGTGAGCTGACCGAAGAGGGCATGACCTGCGTGCTGGTCACCCACGAAATGCGTTTCGCCGAGGAAATCAGCGACGTGGTGTATTTCACCGAGAACGGCCTGATCGTCGAACATGGCAGCGCCGAACAGATTTTCCAGCACCCGACCAGTGAACGTACTCACGAATTCCTGCGCCATGCCCTGGGTGATTCCGGGCGACGTCCGGTGCCCAAGGGCGATCCGTTTTTGTTGAGCAATATCAGCCGTTACAGCTTGTCCGTTTGAATGACCAGAAGACCTGCGAAGCAGGCGTTACCTGCGTGCAGTTTCATAAAAAACTGACTGCAATGACCTCCCAGGAGTAATTTTTCATGACTACCGAAAACCGTGCCCAAGCTATCGAGACGCTTCTCGAACAGGTTCGCATCATCAACAAGCGCGGCGTAGACCGAGCCGCACTGCAAGAAATCATCGGGCTGCTCGAAGGGCTGGCCGTGCGTCGCGATCTGTTCAATTTCGATGCGTTCCCGTCGCCGGTTCCAGGCGAGGGCGACACAGCTTTTCGCTACCGCCTGAACGATGACGGCGAGACGCCGACGCTGTACATGAACTCGCTGCTGCCGGGCAAGAAGACCCTGCCGCACAACCACGAAACCTGGGCGGTGATCGTTGCCGTGCAGGGCCAGGAAATCAATTACGTGTGGGCGCGCAGCGACGACGGCAGCGATCCGCAATACGCCAAACTGGTCCTGGACAAGGAAGTGGTGGTGCAGCCGGGTACGCCAATCGGCTTCCTCGGCGAAGACCTGCACGGCATCCTCGTTGAGGGCGAAACACCCACGCTGCACTTCCACTTGTACGGTCGCCCGCTGGAATCCCTCAACGGCCGGTACGGCGTCAATGAAGAAGGTCGCGTGCTCAACTACAACGCCTCGCAAATGGCTCCGTCGATCAAGGCCTATGCATGATCGACTTGTACTGATGGCCCACTGTGCAGACTGTGTGAAAACGGGCTTGCTCGCGAAAGCCTTGTGTCAGTTTTGACATAGGTCGGTTGGATCCGCCTCTTCGCGAGCAAGCTCGCTCCCACGGTTTTTTGTGTCTGCGGCGCGCTGGCGCAGCAGCATCGATATAAAATCAGAGAATCTCATGAGCGAAATCATCACCCCGGCGCAGCTTCAGCAATGGCTGTTCGACGGACAGGAAATCGCCCTGTTCGACGTGCGCGAGCATGGTCAGTACGGCGAGGCGCACCTGTTTCACGGGCAGAACCTGCCGTACAGCCGACTGGAACTGGAAGTGCCGCGTCTGGCGCCCAATCCGGTCGTGCGTCTGGTGATCTATGATCAGGACGGCACTGAGTTGGCGGCCCGGGCTGCGGCGCGACTTGAAGCGCTGGGCTACACGCAGGTGCACATTCTGCAAGGCGGCGCCGAGGGTTGGCAGGCGGCCGGCTTGCAGCTGTTCGCCGGGGTGCATGTGCCGTCCAAGGCTTTTGGCGAACTGGTGGAAGAGGCCAACCATACGCCGCACATCAGCGCCGTCGAACTCGCCGCGTTGCAGGCACGAGGCGAGCCGCTGCTGTTGCTCGATGGCCGACCATTCGATGAATACCGCAAGATGACCATTCCCGGCTCGATCTGCTGCCCCAACGGTGAACTGGGTTACCGCTTGCCTGAGCTGTTGCAGGACGAAACCACGCCGATCGTCGTCAACTGCGCTGGCCGCACCCGCAGCATCATCGGCGCGCAGACTTTGATCGATCTGGGCGTGAAAAACCCGGTCTATGCCCTGGAAAACGGCACCCAAGGCTGGTTTCTCGCTGACTTGCAACTGGAGCACGGCAGCAGCCGTCGTTATCCGGACGCGATATCGCCGCTGGCGCTGAAGAAACAACGCGACGCGGCGCAGGCTTTGGCCAAGCGCGCGGGGGTCGAAACAGTCAGTGCCAAGGTCGCGGCGGATTGGGCGGCCGATGCGCAGCGCAGTCTGTTTCTGTGTGACGTGCGTACCGCTGAAGAATTCGCCGCTGGCACGCTGCGCGGTGCGCAACATACGCCCGGCGGACAGTTGATCCAGTCCACTGATTTGTATGTCGGCGTGCGTCATGCGCGCCTGGTACTGGTGGACAGCGACGGGATTCGCGCGCCGATTGTCGCCAGCTGGCTGCGGCAGTTGGGCCACGATGCTTATGTGCTGGACGGCGGAGTTGATTCGGGTTTTGTCCTCGATACTGCGCGTCCAGCTGCCGCGCCGTCGTTGCCGATCATCAGCGCACACGAGCTAAGCGATGCCTTGAAAGACTCTGCTGTCGCACTGATCGATCTGCGCCCGAGCATGAGCTTTCGCAAGGGCCATATTCAGGGCTCGCGCTGGTCGATTCGTTCGTTGCTCGCCGCTGCGATTGCTGACGAGCGCAAGCCGCTGGTGTTGGTCGCCGATAGCCCGCAAGTGGCACAGCTGGCCGTGCTGGAATTGCCTGATGCTCAGCGCGCTGATGTGCGCCTGCTGGACGGCGGGTTGCAGGCCTGGCAGAACGCGGGTCTGACCGTGATAGAAGATGCCGCCGCGCTACCTGATGATCAATGCATCGATTTCCTGTTTTTCACCCATGACCGTCACTCCGGCAACAAGGCCGCAGCGCGGCAATATCTGGCTTGGGAAATCGGTCTGCTGGCGCAGATGACCGACGCAGAAATCGCCAGTCTCAAGCCGCTCAATGCAAAAAAGCCTGAGCGCTCGTCGGCAGATCCTTGGGTGCGTACCCGGCTGATTCATGCCGCACGTACTGAAAAAGGCAGCGGCGGGCGCGGGGTGAATGTGCCGGTCACGCGTTTGAGCACGGTGCTGTTCGACAGCCTCGGGCAGATGCGTGACGCACGTAAACGCCGCGATAGCGAGCGCGTGTTGAGCTATGGCGCGCGAGGCAATCCGACTGCGTTCGCCCTGGAAGACCTGGTCACCGAGCTGGAAGGCGGTCATCGCACTAAACTGTTCGCCACCGGATTGGCAGCCGTCGCGCAGACTTTCCTGGCGTACCTGAGGCCCGGCGATCATGTGCTGATTACCGATGCGGTGTACGGCCCGGTTCGGCGTCTGGCCACAGACTTTCTGCAGCCATTCGGCATCGAGGTGGAGTATTTCGCCGCCGATGGGCGTGGCATAGAAGGGCAGCTGCGCAGCAATACCAGAATGGTCTACGCCGAGGTACCGGGTTCGTTGTTGTACGAACTGTGCGATCTGCCGGCGATTGCCGCGTTGTGCAAACCACGCGGCATTTTGCTCGCCGTGGACAACACCTGGGGTTCGGGCTACCTGTACCGGCCGCTGGCCCTTGGTGCAGATATTTCCATCATGGCCCTGACCAAGTACGTCTGCGGTCACAGCGATGTGGTCATGGGCAGCGTCTGCACCACGGCAGAGGTCTGGCCAGCGTTGGCGAGGATGAGTGACAGTTTCGGCAATACCGTCAGCCCGGATGATGCGTATCTGGTGCTGCGCGGCGCCCGGACCTTGGCGGCGCGCATGGAAGTGCATGAGCGTCAGGCGCTGGAAATCACCTATTGGCTGCAAGCTCAGCCGCAGGTCAAGCGCGTGTTCCATCCGGCCTTGGGCGACCACCCGGATCACGTGCTGTTCAGGCGCGACTTCAGCGGCAGCAACGGTTTGTTGTCCTTTGAGCTGGCGGATGCCGACCCCGCGCAACTGGAGCGTTTCATCGGCGCTCTGGAGCTGTTTGGCCTGGGCGCCTCATGGGGCGGTTACGAAAGCCTGATCACCGTGGCGGATGTCAGTGATCGCGACAATGTGGCTGACAAGGCGCTGAATCCACTACTGCGTCTGCACATCGGACTGGAAGATGTGGCCGCGTTGCAAGAGGATTTGCAGCGGGGTTTCGCCGCGATAAAAAGGTGATCACGGCGGTAAATGTTATTTTATAACACTTGGGTTTTGAGCTATGTAATACTGTAACAAATCGTTGCAGGTTACTCGCTCATGAAAGCTCCCCGCGTTCCCTCCATCGCCGGTTCAGTGCTGGCTCAATCCGCGTGGAAGCGGATCGTGCTGGCGCTGGCAATGCTGATGCTGCTTTGGCTGTCCATTGTCTGGGCGGTGGCCATTCCATGAGTGCTGCCATTGCCTTGAACGACTTGACCGTCGCCTACGAACGCCGCCCGGCGGTGCACCACATCAGCGGGCGCTTCGAAGCCGGCAGCCTCACGGCCATTGTCGGCCCCAATGGCGCGGGCAAATCCACCTTGATCAAAGCCATCGCCGGCACCATGAAACCGGCTGCCGGCCATGTGAATCGCGGTCATCTGGCGGCGAAAACCCTGGGCTATCTGCCACAGGCCGCCGAGATAGATCGCAGCTTCCCATTGAGCGTGGCCGACACCGTGGCCATGGGCGCCTGGCACTGCATTGGCCCGTTTCGTGGCTTGAGTCGGGATCTGGCTCGACGCACCCAGGCGTCATTGCAGGCCGTGGGGCTGGACGGTTTCGAAGGGCGCAGCATTGGTTCGCTGTCGGCCGGGCAATTCCAGCGGGTGCTGTTTGCTCGATTGTTGTTGCAGGACGCCTCGGTGATTCTTCTCGACGAACCCTTCAACGCCATCGACGCCCGCACCACGCGGGATTTGCTGGAACTGGTGCGCGTCTGGCATGGCCAGGGCCGTACGGTGATTGCCGTGCTGCACGATATCGATCAGGTTCGTCAGCATTTTCCGCAAACCCTGTTGATGGCCCGGGAAGCCATTGCCTGGGGCGCGACGGCTGACGTGTTGAACGCGGTGAACCTGCGCAAGGCGCGCAACATGGCCGAGTTCTGGAGTGCGGACGCCGAGCTGTGTGCACTTGCCGACGACGAGCAGGAGCGCCGGGCATGATCCTGTATTCGGTTCTGGTCGAGCCCTTTGTCGAATTCGGCTTCATGCGCAGGGCGTTGGTCGCCTGTCTGGCGTTGGGTATCGGTTCCGGCCCGGTGGGCGTGTTGCTGATGCTGCGGCGCATGAGTCTGGTGGGCGATGCCATGAGTCATGCGGTGTTGCCGGGGGCGGCGCTGGGCTTCCTGTTTTTCGGTTTGTCGTTGCCCGCCATGGGCATCGGTGGGTTGATCGCCGGTCTGGCTGTTGCGCTGCTGTCCGGGCTGGTCAGTAGGCTGACCAGCCTGCGTGAAGACGCCAGCTTCGCCAGTTTCTACCTCACGTCACTGGCTGCCGGGGTAATGATCGTCTCGCTGCATGGCTCCAACGTCGACCTGCTGCACGTGCTGTTCGGCACCATCCTCGCCATCGACGCCGACGCGATTTATATGGTTGGCGGCATCGCGTCCTTCACCGTGATCCTGCTGGCGCTGATCTATCGGCCCTTGGTACTGGAATGTTTCGACCCCGGATTCCTGCGCGCGGTGGGCGGGCGCGGCTCGCTGTATCACGTGCTGTTTCTGCTGCTGGTGGTGCTCAATCTGGTGGCGGGCTTTCAGGCGCTGGGCACGCTGATGGCGGTGGGCATGATGATGCTGCCAGCCACGGCCGCGCGTTTCTGGGCCACGTCATTGAGCGCCCTGGTGTTGATTTCGACGCTGGTGGCGACGCTTTCGGGGTTGATCGGCTTGATCATTTCCTACCATTTGGGCGTCGCGTCGGGCCCGGCGATTGTCCTGACCGCCAGCGCTTTCTACGGTTTTTCCCTGTTGTTCGGTCGCACCGGCATCCTGCGGCAACTGTTTCCCAAACCCCATCTCGCTCACTGAAACAAAAGGAAAGCTCATGAAAAACTCCATGCTGTTGAGCTCAATGGCAGCTTTTGCACTGTCTGCGTTTAGTCTGTTGGCCCAGGCCAAACCCGTTGAAGCGGTGGCTTCGTTCACGGTGATTGCCGACATGGTGCATAACGTCGGGGGTGATCGGGTGCATGTCACGTCGTTGATCGGACCGAACGGCGATCCCCATGTCTATGAGCCAACCCCGACCGATGCCCAGGCCCTGAAAAGGGCCGACGTGGCGTTCGTCAGTGGCTTGCATCTGGAAGGCTGGCTGGACCGTTTGATCAAGGCATCGGGCTATAAAGGCCAGCCGGTGGTGCTCTCGGATGGCATCAAGACCCGCAGCATGGAAGAAGACGGCAAGCGCATCACCGATCCTCACGCCTGGAACAGCGCCGCCAATGGCGTGATCTACGTGCGTAATATCGTTGCCGCCTTGAAGAAGGCCGATCCCGAGGGAGCCAGCGTCTACCAGGCTAACGGCGAGCGCTACATGGCCCAGTTGCAGGAGCTCGACAGCTACGCCCGGGCGCAGGTCCAGGCAATTCCGGCGGCCCGGCGCAAGGTGTTGACTTCGCATGACGCCTTTGGTTATTTCGGTGATGCGTATGGCGTGACCTTCCTGTCGCCGCTGGGTTTCTCCACCGAGTCAGAAGCGTCGGCGGCAGACGTTGGCAAGTTGATCCGCCAGATCAAGGCCGAGCATGTCAGTGCATACTTCTTTGAAAGTTCCGGCGACCCGCGTCTGGTTAAACAGATCGCCGACGCCAGCGGTGCCCAGCCGGGCGGCGAACTGTACGTCGAATCCCTGTCGCCCGCCGACGGTCCGGCGGCGAGCTATGCGCAGATGTTTCGCTACAACGTCGACAAGCTGACGGCGGCGATGAAGGGGCAGTAAATCCGATACAGTCCCGTTGGAGGCACTATGTTTGAGGGCAGCCGACCGGCGCCGCAGACGTATTGTCTGAACCGACGCCTTCCCGGCTAAAGCCGGTCCCACTGGATCGCGCTGATTGTGTGGGACCGGATTTATCCGGCAAGACGGCATTCCAGTAGACGCAAATGCATCGGCTGTACGTCCAGATTCGTTGGAGATTCTATGTTCGTGAGCAACCCCCGACATGAAGTTTGGGGTGTACTCCGTTTGGTTTTTCATTAGGGCGAACATGACCCGCGCGAGCTTTCGGGCGAGGACTACCAGCGCTTGAGTGGGTTTGAACCCTCGGGCCAGGTAGCTTTGGTAATAAGGTTTCCAGGTTTCAGACCGACTGGCCGCCATTGAGCTGGTGTGCAACAGACGCCGATACTCCGAGTCGCCCCGTTTGGAAAGACGTCGCTGTTGATCTTTTTGCCCCGAGCTTCTGACACGCAGATCAAGCCCCAAAAAAGCGATAAACGCGTCGCTGTTCGAAAAGTCACCTCGCAGAAAAGCGGTCGCCGTTGCCGTCGCAGTTAGCGCGCCTACGCCCTCTACGGCTTGGCACCGCTTCACGTGCTGTTGTATTCCCGCTTCTTCAACAAGATCTTTCAGCGTCTTCTGGATCGCTTTTTCGAACTGATCAATTGATGCCAAAACCTCGCCGAACTGCTCGCTCAACTGACTTTCATTTGCCCAGCTTTGTTTAATCGCCACACGATGTTGAATCAGTTTAGCGCGGCGGCGCAGCAAGCTTTTGAGCTTGGTATAGGCCTCTGGAGGTGGGCTCCAGACCCTCAAGCT